>JBGTAT010000330.1:0-14670 GCA_041749755.1 Terrimicrobiaceae bacterium
AAGGGCGCAGAGCACAGGCGAGAGCACAAAAGCCAGGAGACGCCCGGCCCACGAGGGAGCGGAGACGTCCGCGCTGGTGGGCCCCATCACAAAGGAATCCCCCACCTCGACGGCCACGCCCTTTTTGAGATCCAGGAGGAGCCCGCCCTGGGCTGCCATACTTTTAAGGCTGGTGTGAGATCCGATGTACGTATCGGCGCAGACGATGGAGCCCTCGACCTCGACGTCGTCATCCAAAAAAGATCCGGCCCCCACGAAGGCCGCCGGGCCCAGGCGGCAATTTGCGCCGATGCGGGCATAGCTGCCGATCCAGCAGGGCGCGGCAAACGTCACGCCCTCGGCCAGCCGGACTCCCGGAGCAACCCAGACCCCAGGCTCAAGTTCGCGGTCCAGGTGGACCATGCCGGATTTTCTTTCCCGGATCGCCTCGCGCTGGAGCTCGAGCCACCGGTCGAGGAGGCCGGCTGGCGAGAGCACGTCCGGGGCGGGCTCCTCGAAAGGAAGCCGGTCCATCGTGATCGATTCGTATTCCCCGCTCGCCTCCCGTCCGGTTTTGATCTCGACCGCGCGCGACCAGAGATCCCGCTGGTCCAGCCAGGCGCGGAGGAGGTGGGGCCGGTCCACGGCCTCGATGCGCACCGACGGGATGCCCCGGCGCACCGCCTCGTCGAGCCAGTACGAGAGGAGGGGCTTTTCGCACACCGGCCAGAGGACGAACGGCAGCGGCGAGCGCCAGATCGTATCGAGGGCGGCAAAATCCGGCGCGATCAGGTTCCAGGGGGCCGCAGGCATCAGTAGGCTCCTTTTCCGAGCAGGACGGCTGGGATCGTCAAAAAAAGGAGCTTCAGATCTGTCCAGACGCTGCTCGAGCGGATGTAGGCGAGATCGAGTTGCACCTGGCCCGCAAAATCGATTTCGCTGCGGCCGCTGACCTGCCACAGGCAGGTGATGCCGGGTTTGGCGAGCAGGCGCTGGCGGTCCTCCGCGGAGTATTCGGCGACTTCTTTGGGCACGGGCGGGCGGGGGCCGACGAGGGACATCTCGCCGACAAAGACGTTCCAAAATTGCGGCAGCTCATCGATCGAATACTTGCGGATGAACCGCCCGACCTTCGTCACGCGGGGATCGTCCTTCATCTTGAAGAGGACGCCGCCCTGCATCTCGTTTTGGGCGGCGAGCTTCGCCTTGATCTCGTCGGCATTCGTGACCATCGAGCGGAATTTCCACATCGGGAAAAGCTTGCCGTGCCGCCCGACCCGCATCTGCTTAAAAAAGACCGGACCTCCATCCTCGCGCTTGATGAGGATCGCGGTGAGGGCAAAGATCGGCGAGGCCGCGAGGAGTGCGGCACCGGAGCCGACCAGGTCGAGCACCCGCTTGAGGCCATGGGCGAGGAAGAGCACGGTTTTCCAGATCCAGAGCTTAAAGTACATGCGCGCGCGGAGCCGGAGGCGGCCGCCGACCGTGGAGCTTCGGATCCAGTAGTCGATCGTGTAGTCCGGAGTGGGTGGCTTTCGCATGGTTACACGCCGCCGGGGGCGGACCGGGAGGCAGCCCCGGCAAGCTCCGTTAGCATGACTTGGAGGTTATCAATGGAATTCGAAAATGAAAAGACACTTGCCGCTTTTTCGAATCCGCTGACGCCCATGGCTCGGCAGGCCTCCGGGTTCGCGAGGAGATCCCGCAGGGTGGCGCGGAGGGCGTCAACATTGCCTGCGGGCACCAGGCGGCCATTATCGTTGTCGGTGAGCCATTCAGGAATCCCGCCCACGTCGAAGGCGACGACCGCGCGCGCATGGCGCATGGCCTCGATCCCTACCATCCCATAGGGTTCTTGCCAGGCAGAGGGAACGACGACGATTTGGGCCTGCCGGTATTGGGCGGAGAGCTCCTCAGGATTCAGATGCCCGTAGATCGTGACGCGCGGCCCGAGGCCCAGGCGGGAAATCAGCGCGCGGCATTTTTCCAAAGCGGAGCCCTTGCCGGCGAGAGCCAGGTGCCATTCGCCCGGCAGGCCGTACAGTGCGCGAATAAGAAGGTCGACCCCTTTTCCCCGGATCACCTGGCCGATAAACAAGAGGCGCCCCGGTATCCCTGCAGCAGATTCCGCAGAGGGTTGCTGGTCGGGCGGCTCATCCGGGATCGGTGCCAGGATCCGGATCTTTTCTTCCGCAAACCCGTTTTTGAGCAGCTCGCCCTCCATGAACCGGGAGGCGACGACCACGCGGTCGAGCGCGCGGTTGTCGCGGATCTCCTCCAGCTTTTTTGTGAGGCTATCGAACCGGACCGGCCAGCGACCGGACCCGCGCTGCAGGAAGGCGAGACAGGGGAAGATGCACGCTGCCGAAGCCGGCCGCGTGCAGTTCCGGCGTGTGAGCGGATGGTATTTGTAATGCCGCATGCAATAGAGGGCATGGTCGTGCACCATACGCCCCATCGGAACGCCCAGCGCCCGAAGCCGCGCAAAAAAACCGCTCTCCGGCCAATTGTGGATCCAGATAGCGTCGGCGGCCGATTCGTCAATGGCGCGCCGCTCTCCCTCTTCCGTGCTGACGTCCCAGGTGGCGGCGAAGGCATCCTCCCAAGCCTCCATGGCGACTCCGGTCCTCTCCAGATACATCAGCTCGCTGTGCCAGCCGCGCGCCTGGAGCGCCCGGGCGGTGGCCAAAACATTCGCCTCGGCCCCTCCAAAGGCACCCAGCTTCGCATTGAGCCAGAGGATTTTCATGCCTGGGGAGATGGCGTCATCTCCGAAAATTGCACGCCTGTCAGGCGGAGGGCTTCCGGGTTCGGAGTTCCGCCTTTAGGCGGCTGGCGATTGGGGAGGCAACCAAAAAAGCACCGCCTAAAGGCGGAACTCCAAACAAGATCCCTCAGGGCGAAGCCGGTTTTTGCAACTTTTGGAGATACGCCCGATGGCGTTGAAACGGCCAGATTTCGCATTGCAAGCGTTTTCGTAAACCGTAGTATGACGCCCATGGCTAACGAGTTCCAGTCCAAAGTCCATGATGGCGCGCTCCACATCACCCTGAGCCTTCCCCGCCTCGATGCTAGCGCTTCGGCATCCCTGAAAAAGCAGCTGGCGTTCGACCTCGATCCGTCGGTTCTGCGCGCGGAGGTCGATATGCGGGACATCCAGTTTATCGACAGCTCGGGCATCGGGGTGCTGCTCAGCATCTACCGGAAGCTGCCGGAGCAAGGGGCCGACGTGACCTTGCGCAACGTGCAGCCCGGCGTGCTGGCCGTGCTGGAACTGCTCCGGCTTCACCGCATCTTTAAGGTGGAATAATTTTGATGGCCTGACCCATCATCCCCCCGCCCGATCCATGAATGCCTGCGTGTTCTTTCCCACCGAGGAACCGCAATTGCATCGCCAGCTGGAAGAGTACCTGAAATGGCTCGGCGAACAGGCCGCTGAAATTCCCGGCCTGAAAGCGCTTCTCCTGGCAGGCGGCTACGGGCGCGGCGAGGGAGGGATTTTTTATCCTCCGGATGGCGGCGCGCCCCGGCTCTACAACGACTTGGAATTTTATGTCTTTGCCCCGGCGGTTTCGTCCGCGGTGATCGGCGCGTGGGTGCACGAGGGCGAACATCGTTTGGGCATCGAGATCGAGGTGAAGGTCATGGACCCGGAGCGGTTTGTGGCGGCCTCCCCGAGCATGTTTTATTATGATCTCTTGAGCCGCCACGTGCTGGTTGCCGGAAGCCAGGCGTGGGTCGATTCGCTGCCGGCCCGGCTCTCCGACGCGGCCGCGATTCCGCCGGAGGAAGCCAGCCGGCTCCTGGTCAACCGCGGCATGAGCCTACTCCGGTGCCGGCGTTGGGCCCGGGGCGACATCGATCTGCCGGCGGGTTTTTGCGAGCGCATCGTCTCCAAGCTTAAGCTCGCGCTCTCAGATGCCGTTCTGTGTGCGGCGGGGAAGTATCACTGGTCCTGCCTGGAACGGGACCGACGGCTCTCCGCCCTGCAAGACGTGCCGCCCGAGTGGGAGGCGCTCCGCGCCTGGCATTCAGAAGGAGTGGCCTTCAAATTCCGACCCACAGATTCCGGGCTGCCAGCCGCAGATTGGGCCGCCCCGCTCGACCGCCTGCGCGAAGTTTGGATTTCCACATTTCTCTGGATCGAAGCCAGGCGGCTGCAGGCCTGCCTCGCCGGCCCCTCCGACTATGCGGGATGTCCGAAAAACCTCTTCCCCGACGAACCCGGGCTCAAAAACCTGATCCGCCACATCAGGGATTTCCGCAGGCCGGAGCGGCTCCCGTTTTCGTGGGGCGAGCACCCCCGCGCCCGGATTTGGAAATCCCTTGTCCTGCTCCTCGATGGCTCGGATGAGCCTGCGGCCGCCGCCCAGCTCGGAGCCGCGCGCCTCGGCGGGATCGCCCTCGAGGAACGCTGCCGCGCCCTCTGGAAACACTACCCCTGAACGCACCCCGCGCGCCCAACTTATGAAAATCGTGATTGGACTGCTGGCATGGAATGAGGAAAATTCCATCGCGTCCACCCTCGCCAGCCTGGGTGCCCAGAGCCTCCTCCGGCGCGCGGACGGCGAAAATTTCCGGATCGAAATCCTCGTTGTTCCGAACGGCTGCACCGACGCCACGCCCGAGGTGGCCGCCGGCGCACTCCAGCATGTGAAGGCCGGCTTCCCAGCGATCTCGTGCCGGGTCGAGCCGCTTGCGGAGGGAGGAAAATCCCACGCGTGGAACCACCTTGTCCACGAGTTCAGCGGCCCCGATGTCGACTATTTTGTGATGATGGATGCCGACATCGAACTCCTGACACCCGGCACGCTCGAAGCCCTTTGGATGGCGCTGGAGAATGCGCCGCAGGCCCTCATTTCGACGGACCTGCCGGTCAAACACCTCACACGCAAATCCCGCCTCAGCCTTTTGGATCGGGTCCTGCTGGGAGCGGGAAAGATGACGCGCGCCACGCCGGGCCAGCTCACCGGCCAGCTCTACTGCGCGCGCGGATCCGCCCTCCGCCAGGTCTGGATGCCCAAAGGCCTCATCGTGGAGGATGGCTACCTCAAACAAATCCTCTGCACGGGAGGATTCAGCCATCCGGCGGATCATTCGCGCATCGTTCGCGCGGAGGGCGCCAGCCATCTCTTTGAATGCTACACCAAACTGCGCGATATCTGGAACCACCAGATCCGGCAGGCGATCGGGCACACGCTCTACACGTACCTCACAAAATTCGTGAGGACCTACATCCCCGAGCGCCCGGCATTTTCCGCGCTTCTGGAAATGTCCCGGAGCGACCCGGAGTGGTTTTTGCGGGTGATCCGCGAGGAGGTGAAGGTCCGGGGCTGGTGGGTTATGGACACACCATCCCTCCTGATGAGATGGCGCCGGGTCCGCTTCGCTAAGGGTCCGGCAAAGCTGAAATTCCTGGCGCTGGCGGCGGCGGCGACCCCGTTTGATCTGGCGGTCTTTCTGGTTTCGAACTCCCGGCTCCGCTCGGGCCAGGTGAAAGGCATCTGGAAAGACACCCGCACGACGTCCCTCTCATGAACCCAAAAACCGCACTCTGCACCATCGTCGTCGGCGAATCCTACCAGGCGGCGTTCGACCGGTTCTCGCGCCGGCGCTTCGAGGACTACGCCCGCCGCCACGGCTATGACCCGATCATCCTCACCCAGCCGGTCCGCGATCTGCCGGACAAAAAATTCACGTGGCAAAAGCTGTGCCTGCCCGATCTCCCGTGGTGGCGGGACTATGACCAGGTGGCGTTTGTGGATGCGGACATCCTCATCTCCCGCGACGCCCCCGCCCTGCCGGTCATGCCGGCGGGAAAAATCGGCGGCGTGCCGGACAAGCTTCCCTACCAGATCAACAGCGGCGTGCTCGTGTACCATCCGGACGATGCGATCAAGTCAGTATTCGACGAGGCTCTGCTCGATACCGATCCGTTTTGGGACCAGCGGGCGCTCACCCGGGTGATGCTCTACCGGCGCATGGATAAGCTGATCGACTCGCGATTCAACCGCCAGTTCTACTTCAAGTGCTGGACGCTCTTGAGCTCGCTCTTCCGGCGCCAGTGGTTCTACCACGCCTGCCATGGCAAAATCAAATTGCCGTTTATCTCAACGTGGCTGGCCATCACATTCCGCTGAAGCGCTGTTCAGAAATAAAGTTTACAGAAAATGGCGAAGCAGATTTTTGTCGGTGGCAAGGCACGAGCGCCGAGCAGCCTCGTTGCAGGCTGTAAGAAGCGAGCAACGCCGCCACCGGCAAAAAGATCAAGCCAGACTGTAAAGGTTATTTATGAACAGTGCCTAAGCGTCCTTGCGGCCGTTGCGGCCTGCCTTCTCCTCGCCACCCATCCTTTGGCGGCCGACGCCCTCTATCCGGACGTCACCTCCCTCCCCTCCCCCGGGATGCGCGACCTCCGGGTTCTGACCCCGGAGATTCTCGAAATCCGGATCGTGCAGGCGCGCGGCGCGATGTCGGAACCCGCCCGGCCGGCGGAGGCGCATGAAAACCCGGATTTTTCGCTCAGGCCAGTTCCGATCGACCAGCTCGAGGTGAGCGTCGGCGGCCGGGCGGCCGGGGTGAAGGCGGCCGGGATCCGGCGGGTCCCCGTCTATGCCGACTACCATTCTTTTGACATGCGGCTCGTGCTCCATCTTTTTCTGAAGCTGGAGCAGCCGATTCCCGAGGAAGCCACTGTCACGATCCGGGGCCCCGCATCCCTGCTCGGGGACGGGCCGGAGCTCGTGGCGACCAACAGCCCGGACCGATCATCGCCGGCGATTCATGTCTCGCCCCACGGGTTCGCCCCGGATTCTCCTAAATTCGCGTTTGTATCCTACGATCTCGGCACGCTTGGCACGCTAGAGCTTCGAGGCAACCCGGAGGCCCGGCTTCTCGATGAATCCGGAAAGTCCGTCTTCTCCGCCCCGCTCGAACTCCGGCCGGACAAAGAATGGGCGTGGTACCAAAACGTCTGGCGCTTCGATTTCTCGCCGGTCCAAACGCCGGGGGTCTATTTTATCGATGTGCCCGGTCTCGGGCGCTCCGGGCCGGTCCGCGTCGATCCCTCGGCCCTGGCGGTTTCTCCGAGGCTGCTGGCGCTCGGCCTCTACCACCAGCGCAGCGGCGCTGCAAAGGGCGTGCCCTACACGCGGTTCGGACATGCAGCGTCCCACACACGCCCGGCCGAAATTCCTGACGGCAGCGACGCCTACCGCGCCACGAACCGCCACATCGCGGCCATGAGCGCAAAAAACACGGACCCGGCCGTTCAGTCAGCCCCGCCGATGAGATCGGTCGCGGACTCGCTCTACCCGATCCTGGCCAAGGGAAGCGTCGATGTGAGCGGCGGGCATTACGATGCCGGCGACTACAGCAAATACGTCATCAACTCGGCCCAGCTGATCCACTCGCTCGTCTTTGCCGTCGACCATTTTCCCGGGGTCAACCGCATCGACAACCTCGGGCTACCGGAAAGCGGCGACGGCATCCCGGACGCGCTGCAGATCGCGCGCCGGGAGGCGGAGTTCCTGCTCAAGATGCAGGACCTCGACGGCGGGTTCTTCTTTTTAGTTTACCCGCGCGACCGGGCCTACGAACTCGACGTGATGCCGGAGGACGGCGACCCGCAGGTCGTCTTCCCGAAAACCACCGGCTCCACCGCCGCCTGCACGGGAGCCCTCGCCCAGTTGGCCGCTTCGCCGAGCTTAAAAAATTCCGACCCGGACTTTGCCGCAAAATGCCTCGCCGCCGCCGAGCGGGGCTACCAGTTCCTGGGCACCGCCCTCAAGGCCCACGGCCTCAAGGGAAGCTATCAGGCCATCAGCCATTACGGGAATTTTGACACGCACCGCGACGAGCTCTCGTATGCCGCCGCCGCCCTGTTTGTCGCCACCGGTAAGCCGCAGTACCAGGATGATCTGAAATCCTGGTGGCCGGACCCCCTCGATGGGCGCGACAAAAAGTGGGGATGGCTCCCGCTCTACGAAGCCTACGGATCGGCCGCCCGCGTGTATGGATTTGCCGAGGCGCCGGGCTTTCTGCCCCCCAATTCCTGCGACCCCGCGTACCTCGCCGCCATGCGGACCGCGCTCGTTCGCGCCGCAGAGACCTGGCTGAACCTCTCCGATGCGAACGCATTCGGCATCCCGCTTTCGCTCTCTTCCAAACGCCAGAAGCGCGTCGGCTGGTTCTGGGCGATGGATCCCGCGATGGATCTCGCCGCCGCCACCCTCATCAAACCGGATGACAAGGATTTCGAGCGGAGGGTCCTTGCGGCGCTCGCGATGTGGTCGGCGTACGAGGCCGGCGGCAACCCGGTCGATCGAGCATTTATCACCGGCACCGGGCCGGTCTGGAGGCGCCAGGCGGTCAACAGGATCTCGCTCAACGATGACCGCAAGCTCGCCGTCCCCGGCATTCCGATCGGCAACGTCACCTCCACCCCGCACAATCTGAAACCCTACCAGATCGACGGAACCAGCGGGCTCAGAAAATTGTTTTTCCCATTCCTGGATGAATTCCCATTTTACGAGCGCTCGGCGACCGATGCGTACAACGTCCGGGAAGAGTGGACGGTCGCCACCGGCGCAAAGCTTCTCGCCGGCCACCTGTTCCTCATGGGCCGCTCGTCAGCCGCCGACCAGCCGTGGGCACCCAAGCCAGCGAGCATCGAGGGCGTACCGGACCAGGTACCCGAGGGAGATCCCCTCCGCGCCCGGATCGCCCTACCCGAGGGGATGTCCACAAAGGATGCCACGATCATCTGGGAGCTGATCGGACACGAACCGGCCACCGGCCAGGAGTTCTCCGCCAAGGCCGCCCCCCCCGGCCCGGCACGCCTTGAGGCCGAAGCCGTCTGGCCGGACGGAAAACGCATCTCAGCCGTCCGACGCTTCGAGATCGTTCCCAAATAGGGAAGCCTCCGAGCCTTTCGCTCAGGCACTCCAGCGCATCGTACGAGCCTATCAGGATTTCAAAGATGCCGCCGAATACCGCGCCAACGGACTCCCCACAGCCCTTTACGCCTGGCTGGAAAGCTCAACCGCCGTGCGGCACTCCCTGGATGCTCAGCTATCTGCTGGAAAATGAACCTTGTTCTGACACAAATAATATATATTTTTTGTGTCAGATAGACGATGCCAAAACGCACCACATCGACCGATGCTCAAGTCCTGAATCGCATACGCGGCCAAGGAAGAGGCTGGGTATTTACACCGGCGCAGTTGCTAGATATTGGCACCCGCAACGGCGTCGCGTCTGCGCTGAAGCGTTTCAAAGCCACCGGCACCATCCGCCAGCTTGCCCGAGGCCTCTACGACTACCCGGTGCAGGATTCCGTGCTGGGGACCATCGCTCCTTCTGCCGATGCCATCGCTCGCGCTCTGATCGTGCGCGACGCCATCCGTCTTCAGCCCGCCGGAGCCTATGCCGCCAACATACTCGGCCTCTCCGAGCAGGTGCCTTCTCGCGTCGTCTTCCTCACCGACGGCCCCGCACGCAAGGTGAAGATCGGCAAACGCGAGATCATCCTCCAGCACACCACCCCCCGGAACATGGCCACCGCCGGGCGGAAAAGCGGCACTCTCATCCAAGCCCTGCGCTACTTGGGGCGGGACCAAGTCGATGACCGCGTGGTTGCGATTCTGCGCCGCCAGATTGACGACAAGGATCGCGCCGGCATCCGCAAGGATCTCATCCACGCACCCGCTTGGATCGCCGATCTTCTCCGCCCATTGATCGAGCCGAAGTCCGCCACATGAACGCCTTCCTGCAACTGCCTGCCGAGCGTCGCCGACTTGCCTTCCAGCAGGTGGACGAATCCATGGGCCTCCAGGCATTCAGCGTGGAAAAAGACTTCTGGGTCTGCTGGACCCTGCATGAACTCTTCACCCTGCCCGGCATCGCCGAGCACCTCACATTCAAGGGAGGCACCTCGCTTTACAAAGCATGGAAACTCATCGAGCGCTTCTCCGAGGACATCGATCTCATCGTGGACAAGGAAGCCCTCGGCTTCGGCGGTGATGCCGCGCCGGACAAGGCCCCCAGCAACAAACAGCGCAGGTTGCGGTTGGAGGCGCTCATGTCGGCCTGCCGGGAATGGGTGCAGGGCAGGTTGATGCCTGGCCTGACCGAGCGCATCCAATCTGCGCTCGGCGACACCGGCTGGCAAATCGAGGTCGATCCCGACATGCCCGACGGTCAGTGCCTGCTGTTTCATTATCCGTCCGTCTTCCCCGCCGGCAGTGCCGGTTACGTGCCGCCGGTGGTCAAGATCGAGTTGGGGGCACGCTCCGACGACTGGCCCCATGAGAGCAAGTTGATCAAACCTTACGTCATCGAGCATGTTCCCGCCTTTGATGCGGACGCCGCCTTCCCGGTCAGGGTTCTCGCCGCCGAACGCACGTTCTGGGAAAAGGCGTGCCTACTCCATGAGGAAACCTTCCGCCCCGCCGACAAACCGCGAAAGCTCCGGATGGCCCGGCACTACTACGATCTCTGGTGCCTCCTGCGTGCCGGTGTCGGCGACCGTGCCATTGTGGACACTGCTCTCTTTGAGCGCGTGGCCGAGCATCGCGAAGTTTTCTTCCGTTACTCCTGGGTGGACTACTCCACGCACAAGCCCGGCACCTTCCGCCTCTCGCCTCCGCCAGAGCACCTCGCCAACTGGCGAGCCGACTACCAGGAAATGCTGGGCCCGATGTTCTTTGGCGACACCCCCTCCTTCGAGGACATGATCGCCGCAGCATCGGAATTCGAGAAAGCCTTCAACGCCACATGAAGGCCATTCGTAAATTCCGCTTCGACATCGATTCCATCGTGAAGCAGGTCCGGTTCGGCGGGTGGCAGAGCACCGCCCAAGGCGAGCGCGAAGTCAAACAAGCCCTCCGCCGCGCCCTCCTCAAATAAAAGCTCCACACCGACCAGGACCTCTTTGACAAAGCCTATGGCTACATCCGGCAGTATTACTGACGGTCACTCGGATTCGTGTGGGGATCCGGTGAAGCATGGAGCGTGTGGATAGTGATTTCGGGGGGGCAGAAAAACCGGGCGGCGACCCCGCAGCAGCCGGTACCGCGGGAGGTGTAGCCGAGGAGCGACTTGTGCTGCCACGCGCCGGAGAGCATTTTTCTCGGGCAGTTGCCGTTGCGGATGATGGGGATCCCGCCGGGCAGGCAGATCTGGCCGCCGTGGGTGTGGCCGCTCAGCATGAAATCAAAATGTGCTGCGGCCTCGTCATACGTTTCGGGGCTGTGGGAGAGGAGGACCCGGAAGAGGTCCGGCGCCGGGGGGGTGCTGCCGACCTTCGGGATGTCATGGGTTTTGTAAAAGTGGGGGTCATCGATGCCCGCCAGCAGAAGCCGCGCGCCGCCATGTGCAATGGTGGTGGTCTCATTGAGAAGGATCGGCAAGCCCAGCTCTTCCAGGCGGGGAACCATCTCGATAAAATCATGGTTCCCAAGAATCCCATAGGCGGGCGGCTTGAGGGCGCGGAGCACGTGCGAGGTCTCGCGCAGGGCGTCTTCAAAATCTCCGGTTGTGCTGTTCCTGAAATCGCCGGTGATTACCGCGAGGTCGTATTCCACCGAGGCGAGCGCCTCGCCCAGGCGCGGCATCACGCCGGTCTGCAGGTCCAGGTGCAGATCGCTGAGGTGCAGGATGCGGAATCCGTCGAGGCCCTTGGGAACGGCGGGCGAGCGGACGGCGTTGTGCTCGACGCGAAGGTCGATGGCGCCGCGGCGGCCGAGTGCGGCAAACCCGGTGAAGCGCAGGACCTTCTCTACCAAGGTGTCGAGCGGCACGATCCGCTCGATGGCCAGGAGTCCCTCGCCCTGGTGGTGCATGCCCGCCCAGTGGCTGGACTGGAGGGAGAGGCGTTCGCCCAACTTTTCTTTGCCGATCCGCCGCGCGAGGCCGGCAAAAACCGGAGGGAGGGAATCCGCTTGAGACGCACGGCCCGGCAGCCGGTCCAGGCAGGCGCAAACAAGATCCTCCGCCGGCCGGGTTCCATCCAGCACAAGATCGGCGCGGGCGATTTGAGGTTCGACGACCTGGGCGAGGGACGGGCGCACAAACCGCTCGAACGCCTCGCGGATCCCGGCCTCATCGCGTCCGCGCTCGGCCACATCCCGCGCCAGCCGCCGGGACAGGCAGGTTTCCGCATCCGCCCCAACGTAGATTTTAAGATCGAAGGGGACCGCGGCCGGCTCCATCGCGATGGAAAAAAGCCCCTCGACGATGAGCACCGGTCTGGGCGCCTGCTCCACGTCCTCCCGGGCGCGGGTGTGGGACGTAAAATCGTAAACCGGGATCCGCGCCGGGCGACCTTGGCAAAGGTGTTCGAGATCGGCAGCAAGCCTTCCGGCATCCATCGCGGACGGGTGATCAAAGTTGACGGTATCACGGTCGGGCGCAGGAAGATGCGAGAGGTCGTTGTAGTACGAATCCAGCGAGATCAGGGCGCAGGACTCCGGCCCGATGGCCTCCTGCAGGGACTGCGCGAGGCGGCTTTTGCCGCTTCCTGACGGGCCCGCCACAGCCAGAAGAAAGGGCTTCATAACCGGGCCCGCATCTCCTCGATCAGGCGCAGCAGACCATCCTGATATCCACGAGCCTCGGCTTCAAACGTGCCGAGGTGGGGAAGGACGGCTCCGACCCCGTCGGCCTCACAGGCGGATTCCATCATTTGCAAAAGCGCGACAAGCGATCGAGCGCCAAACGTCGCCGAGCCGCCCCGCAAGCTATGAAGCAGGCGCCGCGAGCTTTCGCCGTCCGACTCCGCCGTGAGGCTCGTGATCTGGGCCGTCTGCTCCTCGCCTTCCTTCAGGCCGGTTTCGATGATCGTTATGCACAGCTCCGGATCCCCGCCCATGTTCTCAAGAAATTCCTCTGCGCCGATCAGCGGGAAGCCGGGGTCCGTGGAGCTCATCAGAATTGTTTAGCGCTTTCCCGGGCGGTTTCCCAGCGATTTGAAACCAAAGATTTTCATGGGACCGCGCGGCCGGGCGGCGGCGGCATCGCGACCGCCTCGCACATGAGCCCGAAGATTTGTTCGATCCGCGCGAGCGATGGCGGCAGCGGGCGGTTGCTGCAAATCATGGCCTTCGAATCCGGATCCGACGGATGGAACCCGTGCATGCCAGCGATCGCCTTCCGGCCCATGAAGCTGGGGGCGATCTGCACGCCGGAATTCATCAGGAAAACCATGTCGCCATACTGCGCGTCCGGGAAATACACCCCCAGGCTTCGCAGCTCCTCGTCCGGCAGGATCCGGCCCATCGGGTGGTCGGAGAGAAGCGATTCGAGCTGGGTTTTTGCGCGGGGATGGAGCGCCCAGAAGCGGCCCATGGTGGAGTCATAAAACGCCACGTAGTCCGTCCCGAAGCGGAGCCCGAGCGATTCCACGTCCTTCTGGAGGTCGTACCCGGTGTGGATGTCGTGCATGCCATGGTCGGTGAAAACATAGAGCCGGACGTCATCGTACGTGCGGCGGGCGGACTCCATGAGCTCGCGGATCCGTGCGTCATACCATGCGAGGACCTCACCGACTTTTGGGGTTTGGGTCCCCTCCGCATGCATGAGCGCGTCCAGCTTTCCGAGCGAGATATAGGCCAGGGGAATTTCCCCGCGCTCCAACGCCAGATGCAAGTCGGCCAGCTTGCCCTCGTCGTTTTTGCCGCTGTCATGGGCGTACCAGCTCCGGCCGGCGGCGGAAAGCATGTCAAAGATCGATGTTCCCTGCGGCAATCCGCCCGGCTCCCAGATCCGCTTCCACTCGGCATAATGAAACAGGGGGAGCAGGCGGAACGGCACGTTGTAGAGCTGAAAATAGCCGCGGATGCCGCAGACTTTTCTGACCAATTTCGAGAGGTAATGCCGCACCCGGGCCCGGCTGGTCACAGACGCGGGAAGAAACCCGAGCAGGCGGGTCCAGGCGAATGGTGAGCCTCCGCCGGGCAGATAATAATACGATGACCAGAGCTTGTGCTGCGAGGGCGTGAGCCCGGATATGATCGACGGGTCGCAGGCCGACGAATACCCGAGGATCGTTTCGAGCGGCTTCCGCTCGGGGGCCAGATCGGCCAGGAATTCCGGGTGGCGGCGGAGAACCTCCCAGCCCAGGGCATCGATAAAAACAAAGAGCCCGAGGGTTTTCACAGGAGCCCCCTCTCCCGGCACTCATCCCGCATCCCTAGAAAAAGCCCGCTGTGGATCGTGTAGCGATGGGCGAGGTTGAAGGGGATGGTGTCCAGGCGGCCCTTGCGGACCGCATACAGAAGGTCGCGGATGATTTCCTTGGCGCACTGGAGGGCCTGGCGGACCGCCTGCGGCCGCGAGCCAAAAATATCCACGTACGCGCGGCCGTGGCGGTAGCGCTTTTTAAATAGCCCCGGGATCGTGAAGTTGTGCGAATGTTCGACCCGGGACCCGACGACCAGGCGGAACCGCGCGCCATCCTTCTGGCATTCCCGCGACCACGCCAGGTCCTCCGAGTATCCCTGCGTCTTAAACGGGTGCTTCTCCCAGAGCTCGCGACGGAAACAGCACGCCACCGCAGAAAAGAAGTCCTGGTTTTCGGCCTTCAGGTTTTTCGGGTCATACGCGCGGGCATAGTCATAGGCGACGATGAAGTCGGCATCCGGCCTGGCGACCTGGACGCTCATGCTGGCCTCGGCCTCGCCGGCCTCGACC
>JBGTAT010000331.1:0-8185 GCA_041749755.1 Terrimicrobiaceae bacterium
GCGCGCTTGTCGGCGGGCTGGCCGCAGCGGGCATGGCGGGGATGAAGGCAGACATCGCCCTCATCGGGGCCTCCGGCCTGGACCCGGAATCCGGCCCCGGAACGACCGAGCTGCTGGAGCGGGACATCAAGGCGGCCTGGATCAAAAATGCCCGGCACACGATCCTGCTCTGCGATGCGGGCAAGTGGGCGTCCGCCTCAGCCATCGGGTTTGCGGGCTGGGGCGACATCACAGATTTTGTCACCGACCGCAAGCCGCCGGCTGCCTTTCGCCACAAAAAAACAACCCTCCACATCTCATGAAACGCCTCGACCAGAAAATTGCCAACATCCAAGCCGGATCCACATCGGCCAAGGACTTCATCATTGCGGACGCGAAGGATGCCGATATGGCGTTCGGGGTGACCGCCCCCGGGCCACAGAGCGGGGCGGGCAAGCACGGCTACAACGAATCCGAGGGCTGCTGGAAGACGCTTGACCAGTACCTGGAACAGATCCGCGCCGTGATCGCGCAGGACGTTGTGGACATCATGCTCCTCTCGGCCTCGAACCTCGAGCGGCTCTCCATGAAGGAAAATCTGTTCGCGAATTCCCCGATCACCCCGGCGGCCCGGGCGAACGATACCTCCGACGTCTGGGCGGTGCGCGGAGGAAAATATCCGACCGACCACCCGTCGCGCTCGTTCCGGACCGCAAACATCTGCCACATCAAATATGGCAGGATCACCGAAGATTGCTCGCAGCCCTTCACGGGAGCGGACCTCGGGCTCTACTCGATCACGTTCACGAACAACATCGACTGGGATTACAAGGCGCTCACCGACTTCCATGACTTCCGGCTCGAGGCCGAGCGCAAGCATTTCCGGTATTTTCTCGAGGTCTTCAATCCGAACGTGAACCCCGGGATCCCGGACAAGAAGGTGGCCGGCTTTCTCAACGACCACATCATCCGCACGCTGGCGGGCGTAACTCAGGTCGGCCGGCCCGTATTCCTGAAGATCCCCTACAACGGTCCCGGTCCGCTCGAGGAGCTCGTGGCCTATGACCCGAATTTGATTGTCGGCATTCTGGGGGGGAGCTCCGGCACAACGCTCGATGCCTTCCAACTGATCCACGACGCCCGGAAGCACGGCGCACGGGTGGCGCTCTTCGGCAGGAAGATCAACCTCTCCGAGCACCCTCTCGCGTTTATCGAGCTGCTGCGCCGGATCGTGGACGGAGAAATCGCGCCGGCCGAGGCCGTGAAGGTTTACCACGGCGTTCTGCAGAAAAGCGGCATCCGCCCGCAGCGCTCGCTCCAGCAGGACCTCCAGCTGACAACAAACAAGATGAGCTACAAATAAGTTTTCAGTGATTCAGGGTTCAGGCAGGAACCGAACGCAGGAACATGCTTTTCTGAAAACTGAACACTGCACACCGAACACTTCCAAATATGAAACGAAGCGAGATCAACCGCCTGACGACGGCCGCCCAAGCGTGCTTTGAGAAGCACGGCTGGACCCTGCCGCCGAACCCCCGCTGGGATGTCACCGACTTTGGCCTTGGAGACTGGACAAAAAGCTGCCTTGTGCTGGTCAACCTGTCCGAGCATCCGGAATATTGCGAAAAGCTGATGTACGCCCGCGAGGGGATGCTCACGCCCGAGCACTGCCACCAGAAGAAGAAGGAGGATATCATCAGCCGCTGGGGCACGCTCCGGGTGAACGTCTGGCCCGGGCATCCGGGACTACCGATGCCGGAGGAGTTCGAGGTCCTGCTCAACAACGAAAAGACGGTCGTGGCGGCTGGGGCGGCGATCGACCTCACCGCCGGCGAGCGGATCACGCTCGTCCCGCATGTTTACCATTCGTTTTTCCCGCTTACCGAAGAATGCATCATCGGCGAGGTCTCGACCGCAAACGACGACGCCAACGACAACTTTTTTGTGAACCCCGACATCGGCCGCTTCCCCCACGTGGAGGAGGATGAGGCGGCCCTCGTGAAACTTCTCAGCGACAGGCTATGAACACGAACCTTGTCGGGCTGGCCGAGCACATCGAGAGGGCACCGATCTCCGATTGCCGGGTGGTCACCGGATTCGATGGCTTTGTTGACGAGATGATTTCCCTTGTCGGCGAGCGCCGGTCACTTAACGACTTCACGCCAGTGCCGGACATCGCCACGTTTGGAAAATTGATCTCCGCCGCCGCCGGACACAGCAGCCTGCGGGAGATCGTCGTGAACGACGTGCACCCCGGCGGATGCGCCGTGAACCTCGCCGACGGCCTGGCCAGCGTGGGGGTCGGGGTCGATTGCTTCGCCACCCTGGGCGAACCGGTGCACGCCGCCTTCCGGGACATCTCGGCAAAATGCCAGGGAATCCATTCGTGGGGACGGGAGCCGGGGCGCACGCTCGCCTTCGAATTTGCAGACGGCAAGCTCATGTTCAGCTCGGTCAAGCAACTGGCTGATTTCACCCCGGATGCCGTCCGGGCCTACCTCGCCGACGGCGCATATCTTACGGCATGCTCCAGCGCCCAGGTCATCGCGCTTACGGACTGGACCCTTTATCCTCATATGACAGGCGTCTGGCGGCTACTGCAGCAGGAAGTGTTTTCCAAGCTCTCCCACCGGCCGCATTTTCTCATCGATCTGGTGGACCCCTCCAGCCGCTCGGCCGAGGAGATCCGGGAGATGGCCGCCGTTTTACAGGACTTCGAGCCGGCCGGGCCGCTGACCCTCGGGCTCAACGGAAACGAGGCCAACATCCTCTGCAAGCTCCACGGGCTCGCCGCCGTTCCCGCCGAAGGCCCGGCCGAAGAGACGCTCGCCCAGGCCGAAGCCCTGCGGGAGCGGCTGAAAATTACAAGGGTCCTGATCCACCGAATCGCGTTTGCGGTCTCCGCCGATGAGGACGGCGGGAACATACGACAGGGATCGGTTTGTCAAAATCCCAAGAAGAGCACCGGGGCCGGAGATCGGTTCAATGCGGGGGTTGCCCTCGCCTTTGCCTTGGGCATGAAAGCGGCGGATTGCCTCGCGCTCGGATGCGCCGCCTCCGGGTTTTTTGTCCGGAATGCGCGCAGCGCAACCCGGGACGAACTGGCGCACTTCCTCCGCGATTGGGCGCTGGCAACCCAGCAGGCCTAAGGCTCCGCCTCGTCGGTGAAGTAGGCGTTGAACATCTGCGCAATCTCGTCGAAGCGCTCCTGCGTGATCATCCGGCGGGTGGCGGTCGCGAAACAATTGAGGAGGACGACGGCATTAAGCGATGCGCCCCGCTCGACGTAGGTGGTGAGGCGCTTGACGAACGACTGGTTGACGAGGGTGACCTCCTCAAAGAATGCGGGGAACCGCTTCATGTCCCAGTCGGGAACATACCCCTTGCGCTGCCGGAAATACTGGGCCATGAGGTACATCGAGATGGATCGGTAAATGCTCTCCTCCGTGCTGGCAAAGGGCAGGTGGGTCAGGACCATCGGGCGAAGCCGGTCCATGATCGGACAGCCGCTTGTCACCATGTAGACCCCGATGAGCGACCCGACGGCCTGGGTGTTTTTGACGTGGGCGGAATACATCCTCGTGGTCGTCGTGACCTCGACATCGGACTCCTCGTGAGAGAAGACGTCCTGAAAGGCGTTGACCACGCCGACAAGGTTCCGGGCGATCGGGCAGTATTTATGCTCGTTTGCTGAAAGCGGACAGTTTGAGCACTGCTGGTGGGTTAGCTCGGTCCAGACCGGCAGGGGCTCCTCGACCGGCTGCGGCACCAAGGCCAGCGACGGGCGCATCAGCTCGATGACAAATTCCTTGGTTTCCCCGGTCGGGAACTTAAACCGGTACGTGATGGGGTGAATTTCCTCGCTCACGGGATCAATCTGAACAAGCGGGGCCGATTGGTAAAGAAGAATGTCCCCATTTTGTTACGCAGATGGCAAAACCAACATTCGCGTCATCTCTGCGCTTGCTCTGCGGGTACCGCGAAAGTTGCACGCCTGTCAGGCGGATAGCATCCGGGTTCGGAGTTCCGCCTTCAGGCGGCTGGCGAATGGGGACCCAGCCCGAAAAGCGCCACCTGACTACGTGGGCGTGGGAGCGGCCCGGGGAGATCTTGCAAAGCAAGACACCACAGGTGCGACACGAGCGGGAGCGAGGGAGTCAACGCGGAACTCCAAACAAGATTCCTGAAGGCGGAGCCCCCCTTTGTTTGGCGAAGCAAAAGCTGAAAGCGATTGCGAGCGGTGCCCGCGATCACGGCCGGCTGTCTGGCGGGGTCGATTTCTGGTCGGTGCCCTGTGCGACATGAAGTCCGACGAGGCGGGCGATTTGGACCATGAGGAGGATTTGTCCGATGACGGCGACAAGCACGGCGGCGCTTCTGGCTACGGCATTGGCGGGAAGGACGTCCCCGTAGCCGACGGTCGTGAGGGTGACGAAGCTGAAGTAGATGAGCCAGCCGGGGTCGTGGAGGAAGAGATCCTGCTCCTGGGCCGGGGTGGTTGACCAGTTGGAAATCGCGAAGCTTCCCGGGGCAATAAACTCGATCAGCAGCAAAACGAACCCGGCCAGAACCCCGAAGAGGAGGTAGACGCAGACCGCGCCGCAAAGGATATCGGTGGTGATCACGGCCGCGCGCGCAACGGCCAGCCCGACAACCCAGAGCACGTACGCAAGGAATAGGATCTGGCTGATGATTTGCGCGAGGGCCATCGCGTGGTGGCTGATCAGGCTGCCGATGGTGAGGAGCAGGATGAGAAGGGCTCCGGCAAACATGTGAAGCGAGTGGTGGCGGGCGGATCTCCACAGCGTCAGCATCGACGCGCCCACAACAAGGAGACTCAGCGGCGCCAGGGCCGGTATGCCGTTAAACCCCGGAAATGCCTTCGTGAGAAACGACGTGCTGGGCGCGAGGGCCAACATCAGGAAAAGCGTCACCATGAGGACCCTGAACGGATGCCGTCCGACAGCGTTCCAAAACCCTGCTCTGATACGACCGTGCGACATCTCGCAACTCTTTCAGCTCGCGGGGCAGATGAAAAGCCGATTGCACGGGACAAGGAATTGCCGGATAGTGTCCGGCTCTCATGACCACATCAGCAATTGAAACATCGGCCCAGGGGCTCGCGGTGGACAACCTCCGCGTCGTCGAGCTCACCCGCCTGATCACACCCGCTCAAATCAAGGAGCAGCTGCCGTCCGAACCACTCCACACCCGCCTGGTGCAGGAGTCCCGGGCGACGGCCCGGGCCATCCTCAGCGGGCAGGACGACCGGATGCTTGTCGTGGTCGGGCCCTGCTCGATCCATGACCCCGAATCGGCCCTCGAATACGCCCGGCGGCTGGCCGTCCTGAGCCGGGAGGTTTCGGACCGGTATTTTATCGTGATGCGGGTGTACTTTGAGAAGCCGCGCACGACGGTCGGCTGGAAGGGGCTGATCAACGACCCCCACCTGGACGACTCGTGCGACGTGGCCCACGGGATCGCGATGGCAAGGAAGCTTCTCCTCGACATCCTCGACCTCGGGCTCCCGGCCGGCACCGAGTTCCTGGATCCGATCATCCCCCAGTACACGGCGGACCTGATCAGCTGGGCCGCAATCGGCGCGCGCACGACCGAGTCGCAGACCCACCGCGAAATGGCCAGCGGGCTCTCGATGCCGGTCGGATTTAAAAATGGAACAGACGGAAGCATCCAGACCGCGCTGGATGCAATGAAGTCCTCCCGGGCCCCGCACAGCTTTTTGGGGATGGATCAGGATGGGGCCACGAGCATCGTCAAGACGACGGGAAATCCCGACAGCCATATCGTCCTGCGCGGCGGCCGCGACGGGGGGAACTACCATCCCCCGCAGGTTGCGGCGGCGTGTGCGGCGCTGGCGAAGTCCGGCCTGCATCCGGCCCTGATGGTGGACTGCAGCCATGCGAACTCCGGGAAGGACCCGCAGCGTCAGCCGGAGGTTTGGCGGAGCATCCTGGACCAGCGCGCCGGGGGGCGGAGGGAAATCATCGGGGCTATGATCGAAAGCCACCTCATCGAGGGAAGCCAGTCGATCGGAACCCGCCTGGAGGATCTCAAGTATGGCGTCTCGATCACCGACGGCTGCCTCGGCTGGGAGGATACCGAAGACCTCTTCCGCGCTTGACCATCGCAGGCACAACGTTCGCCGCCATCGATTTTGAGAGCGCGGGCTCCGCGCCGGGCCGAACGGACGAACCGGTCCAGATCGCCGTCGCTCACCTGCGCGGCGGAGAAATCTCCAAGCAACTTAATTCATACGTCCGCCCGGGCGGGCCGGTGACGTGGGCCGCCAAGGCGGTTCATGGGATCAGCGACGAGATGGTCGCGGATGCCCCGAGGCTCCTCGACCTGTGGCCATCGATCCAGAAGGCCATGGGTGGGTGCTGGGTCGTCGCCCATGGGGCGGCGACGGAAAAACGGTTTTTGCGCGTCTTCCCGTTCCATTCGTTCGGCCCCTGGGTGGACACGCTGGTCCTGGCGCGGGCGGTTTACCCACAGCTCGAGTCCCACGCGCTCGGCGACATCATCGCGAGCCTCGGTCTGGACCAGGACGCGACTATCACGGCCCCGGGCTTTCGCTGGCACGATGCGGAATCCGACGCGCTGGCTTCGCTCGTGCTCCTGCGGCACCTGATCCTCGCCTGCGGACTGATCAGCGCGGATCCCGAGGTGCTTCGCCGCCCGGACCTCACATCCTACTTTTCGGCCCGGCGGGAAAAATTTCGGACGGGGTGACGACCGCCTCGCCGGAGGCATGGAAGCCTGCTTTTCTTTTTCGCAAAACTCTGGTAGATTCCGATTCATGAGCACGATCACGGCCATTCTTGAAGCGGACCAAGACGGCACGCTGCACCTGCCTCTGCCTGCCGAGCTGCGCTGGGGAAGGGTCCGGGTCGAAGCGAAGCTGGAGCAGGCTCCGTCCGAGGAAGACGACGCGGCGGAGACTGGTCGCCAGCAGCGGCTGCTCGCGATCATGGAACGCATCCGCGCCCGGAATCCGTTCAAAACCATTCAAGATCCCGTGGCCTGGCAGCGGGAAATGCGCGAAGATGTTCGCTTGCCCGGCCGCGAGTGAAGGCATGAACCGCCTGCTGGACAGCAATATTCTGATCTACGCCGCGCAGCCGGACCATGCTTTTCTGGACACATGGATGAGTGCCTCGACCGTCCGTATCTCGGCGATCAGCATTCCAGAGGTGCTCGGGCACAGTGGGCTCACCGCCGGGGATGAGGCGATCTTTGAGGAATGGTTTTCCGCACTGATCGTCCATGCGGTGACTGAGCCGATTCTGCGCCGGGCGGCGGCATTGAGGCGTGAACGGCGGATGAAACTCGGCGACTCCATCATTGCTGCAACCGCGCTTGTTAGCGGCGAAGAGTTGGTGACGCGCAATGTGGATGATTTTAAGCACATCGCTGGGCTGCATGTAGTTAATCCGTTCGCGGAGCCAGGGAAGTAATCCACTTGACTCCCGAAGGGGTGACGACCGCATCCATGCGGATATCGTGGGGTTCGCGGGGAACCTCGGGGACGATCTGCGAATCGAAACAAACCCCCACCTTGAAGGCGGAGGCCCCGGCCAGAAGCCGGTCGTAGTACCCGCGCCCGCGGCCGAGGCGTCCGCCCTCACGGTCAAATGCGATGCCCGGGACCAGGATGAGGTCGAGTCCGTTTGGATCCGCCACCGGGGCCGATGACGAAGGCTCGAGGATCCCGAAGTGACCCTTCACGAGGTCATCTGGCCCGGTCACCCAATGCAGGATGAGCTGATCTCCCGCGACCCTTGGGAGGGCGATTTTTCGATCAGGCGGCCAGGGATCGAGCACCTGAGGCTCACCCGGAACGGCCGAGAACCCGGCCAACGATCGAGCAGACTTCCAGACCTCCCATCCGCGAAGCGTCGCCACCACGGCGGCGGAGAGCACGGAGGCGTCGACCGCCGGACTGACGAGGGAGCGAAGCGAGGCCCGCAGGGCCGACTTCGCCTCGCTTGCGGAAGTCATACGAAAAGTGGCCGGCGTGCTCCTGGCCTTACTCGAGGCCGGGCCGACCGAGGCGCTGGCAGATTTCGCGGGTCGCGGTCGATTGGTTGAGCGTGTAAAAATGGATGCCAGCGACCCCTTGGTCGAGGAGGTCGGCGCACTGCTCCGTCGCGTAGTGGAGGCCGACCTGGCGGACCGCTTCGGC
>JBGTAT010000332.1:0-4614 GCA_041749755.1 Terrimicrobiaceae bacterium
CTCGCCCCCCTGCCCGAACATCCGACCAACTCGGTCTGGGCGAGGTTCCGCGGAGTCGGCGACCTCGACGGGGCCTCGCTGCGCGCCAGGCACCCTGAGTTTGCCCGCGCCTGCCAGGCGAGCCGGACCGCCGCAACAAACCACCTCGTCGGCTACGGGTGGTGGTGCTGGATCATTCCGCTGAAGGGTGGCGACACGAGCGTCGGCATCGTGTACGACGAGCGCCTCTTCACGCTTCCTCCGGGCGAATCCCTCGCCGCGCGCCTTCACTCCCACCTGCTCGGCCACCCGGTTGGGAAAGAGCTTTTCTCCTCCGCAACCGTCGTGGCCGGCGACGTCAAAGCGTACTCGGCACTCCCCTACTTTTCCCGGGAGATCGCGGGGCCCGGATGGCAGATCGTCGGCGACGCGGCCGGATTCCAGGATCCCCTCTACAGCGCGGGCCTCGACTTCTGCTCGTACACCGTCTCGGCTGCGGTGCGCCGGATCATGAGCGAGCACCGGGGCGAACCGTGCGATTATGGGGATCTGAACAGCCGGTTCCTGCGCTCCTACCACGCGTGGTTCCGGGCGCTCTATAAAGACAAATACCACTACCTCGGCGAGGCCGACCTGATGCACTCGGCCTTTCTCATGGATATCGGCTGGTTTTATTTTGGCCCGGTCCGGGAGCTTCTCATCTGCCCGAAGGGCGGGTTCGAGCGGTTCCCGTTCGATGGCACGGTGGATGGTTTCGTCGGGAAATTTATGGCCTTCGCCAACCGCCGGCTCAGGACGATTGCGCTCAAGCGCCGGGAGCGGGGGACATCCGGGCCAAAAAACCTCGACCACCGGCTGATCGTCAAAGGTTTTGAACCCACCCCGAAGGTGCTCGGGCAGGTCTGGCTCGGCATCAAAATCTGGCTCCGCGCCGAGTGGGCCGCGCGCTGAATCCGTTTGCCAGCTCAGCCCCAACGGGGCTTGATCCCAGAGCAAGCGCGAGCGCAGCCCTCTTGGCTGCCAGCGGCTCAGGGAGCGAAAAACGATGGCAGCAGGTAGATCCGTCCAGGTGCCAGCTGGACCCTTTGAGGGAGCAGGTCGATCTCAATTTTGGCTTGGGTGCGGGACTCGCCGAAGAGGCGGAAAAAGCGGGCTAGGCTGTACGTCCGCTCGTAGCGCACGACCTGCGCACCCTTGGCGTCGCCCATCTCCGCCGCCTTGTCGTACGCGTCCTCAATGTAGCCGAGCTGGTCGACGAGCTTGACCGCATACGCGTCGGTGCCGCTCAGGATGCGTCCATCCGCAGGCCCTTCGCGGAGCGACTTTTCATCGAGCTTGCGCGATCGCGCGACGATTCCGACAAACCGGTCATAGCTCTGCATGACGAGCCCCTGGACGTATTCCTGCTCCTCCGGGCTCATCTCGCGGCCGCCATTCAACATGTCCTTAAACTTGCCGCTTTTGAAGACGACCGACTGGAGGCCGACTTTCCCGAAAAGGTCGCGGTAGTTGAGCGTCGAGATGATCACCCCGATGCTTCCGGTAAACGTGGTATCGTTGCACATGATCCAGTTTGCCCCGCAGGCCGCATAGTAGGCACCCGAGGCGCCGATGGAGTTGAAGTAAACGACCACCGGCTTGCTGCGGGCCAGGCGGCAGACCGCGTCGTAGAGGACATCCGAGGCCGTGATCTCGCCGCCGGGCGAGTCGACCTGGAGCACGACCGCCTTCACGTCCTTGTCGTTTGCCGCCTGCTCGAAGGCGGTCTTGAGATCGTCGACCATCGCGTCGCCCAAGCTGCCGGCCTCGCCAAACGCGATGACCCCCTCGAGGGGAATGACGACTACCTTGGCTGAGGAATGCGTTCCGTCCACCAGGATGCGCTCCTCAAAAACTTTGGGCGTGAGCACCCGTACCCCGGCCATGCTGGTGGAGCCACCCGTGCCGAGGGCCGCCAGCAGGATCAAATTCAGAAACATGCTCCCGCAAACCGCCGCAAACAAAACAATCAACAAACAGCCGGACTTTTTAGTCATGAGAACAAGGACCGTGGCGCAAAACCTTCGAATCCACAAGCGGGAACGCGCCCCCAGCTCAGGCAGGTGATAGATGCAGGGCTATGACCGCAGCATCAACGCATCGGCAGGATGCGGAATGCCACGACGTCATGTTCTATCGGAAGGCCGCGATCGTCTGAGCCAGGCCGGTGGCGAGGCCGAATTGGGGAACCCAGCCGGCCTGGAGGAGCTTCGAGACGTCGGCGCGGGAATGCTGCACGTCGCCAGGGCGCGAGGGCTCATGCACGATCGGCGATGTCGAGCCGGTCTCTTTGAGGATGAGATCCGTGAGGGATTTGATGGAGTTAGCATCGCCGTAGCCGCAGTTGAAGACGCCGGACACCCCCGGCGACGTCGCGCAGAATTCGAGCGCACGGACGATATCCTTGACGAAGATAAAATCCCGCGTTTGGGATCCGTCGCCGTGGATCGTGAGCGGCTGGCCCGCGAGCGCCTGCCGGATGAAGATCGGGACGGCGGCCGCATAGGCTGAGGCAGGGTCCTGGCGCGGGCCGAAGACGTTGAAGAACCGGAGCGCCGCGGTTTCGAGCCATCCCTCGCGCGCAAACATCCCGCAGTAAAACTCGCCGTCCAGCTTGGTGACTGCGTACGGGCTGAGCGGCTCCGGCCGCATGGTTTCGACCTTCGGGCTCACCGGGTTGTTTCCGTAGACCGCCGCCGAGCTGGCGAGGACGAGCTTCCTGACCACTGCGTCCGCCGCCGCGCGCAGCACATTCAACGTCCCCAAGGCATTGAGGCGGACGCACTCCTCCGCCTTCGCCATCGATTCCGGGACGCTGACCAGAGCGGCCAGGTGGAAGACATAGTCGGCCGCCCGCATCACCTCGCGCAAGGCCGGGACGTCCTGGATATCGCCCTCGACAAACGTGTGTTCGAGCCCGCGCAGGTTCTCAAGCTTTCCGGTCCGCAGGTTGTCAAAAACAACAACCTCCGCGCGTCCCTGAAAGGATTCCACAATGTGGCTGCCGATAAACCCAGCCCCTCCGGTGATCACAATTTTCATGGCGTTTTTGTTAGGTTCTCAGGATACATGGGCTGCCGGGTAAAGGTATCAAAAATCAGGCTCTCGAGGCGCTTTTCAGCGAACCACGAGCTGAGCATGAGGCCGGCCATCGTGGAGGCGACGAACCCGACCCCATACCATTGCTCGCCAAGGTAGATGCTGGCTCCGGTAACAGAGATATTCAGGCCGGCAAACGTCGCGCAGCAGATCAGCGCCGGGCCGCGCTCGTCGAGATAGAAGAGCACGGTCAGGAATGTCAGGAAGAGGAGGAGGAGGAACGAGCCGAGCAGCACGACCTGAAAGACGCCCGTCTGAAGTGCCCCAAGGCCGAGAGTCGGCATGATGCGGTCCGCCAGAACGAGGAGGACCAGCGTGAAGGTGCCCTGGTACTTGACGAGCTGGATGACCTCATGGCGCAGCGAGGTGACCATGCCCACGCGGCGGGACTCCAATGTTTCGAGCGGAGCCTTGCCGATAAGGTCGTCAAAAAATGCTGCGTAGTGGGTGGAGAACTCCGTCTCAAATTTCATGAGAAAGACCGCCATGCCCGGAATGATGCTCAGGAAGCCGAGGTAGACGGCATGGTCGTTCAGGGGCATGGCAAACAGCATCCCGTTGACCTGAATCCGGCCGTCCCCGAACCACCAGAAGAGGAACTTGTCCGCCCAGATCCCGACATTGTAGGCGAGCCCGCAGAGCGCGATCATCCGGTAGGTAGCGAGTGCCTCAGGCACGGTGCGCACCCCCTCGGCTCCGCGAGCATCCGGCGTCTCGCGGCGGATGCAGGCCAGGAGCATGATCGTGAGGACAAAGTGCCCGAGCGCAAATCCGGCCATGATCCAGTCCGCCCCCAGCCAGCGGAACGCCGCCCAGCCCAGGACCATGCTTGCGGAGTAGCCGATCAGGAACGATCCGACGACCCGGTTGTAATACTTCATCGCCGTGAGCAGGCCGCTCAGCAGCCACATCATCGCGACTTGGACGGACAGGAAGATGCAGGAAAACTTGAAGACGAGGCTCGTGTCGGTGAAGAAGAAGAAGAGGATGCCGGAGAACGCGAGCTGCACCGGGATGACGACCGCCATGAACCGGGTGAGGAGCGGCCAGACCCGGTCCCGCCGGCCGTCGTAGTCGGCATCCGCCACGCAGCGCACGAGCACAAGCTGCAAGGCGCCGGTGAGGATCATGCTCGTGCTGTAGATGAACGTGACCGCGCTGAAGAAGAGCGTGAGGTTCGGGCCGCGAAACGCGGCGACCGAGAGGCCGAGGAGCGAGAGCGAGGTGATCGACAGCACGAGCGGGCCGCTGCTGATCAGCGCCGCATAAAAATAGGCATGAAGCACGCCGGCGTACGTGCGGTCGCGAAGCAGGCGCTGCAGGCGAAAACCTATGCCGGCCATGCGGCCCCCCCCCGGGATTTGAGAGTCCCGTAAATTTGATCGTACCGCGCCATCACCTTCTCCTGGTTGTAAAATTCGAGGACCCGCTGGAACCCGGCCTCCCCCATGCGTGCGCGCAGCGCCGGGTCGCGCGCGAGCCGGACGATCGCCTCCG
>JBGTAT010000333.1:0-14235 GCA_041749755.1 Terrimicrobiaceae bacterium
GCGGAGCCGATGCCCCGGCCGACCGCGCCGAGGCGAACGATGTCCTGGTCGGCGAGGTCTGGCTCGGTTCCGGCCAGTCAAACATGCAGGTGACCGCCGACGGCTATATTCCCGGCGCACCTACCCGCGAGCCTACCGACCCGAAGCCCAACGATCAGAACCTGCTCAAGCTTCTCGACGCCGCGCCTTACCCGACCGTGCGGCTGGTCTGCACCACCTACAAAAACAACTCCGTCCGCCCGGAGAAGATCGAGTGGCAAACCGCCAGCCGGGAAAATCTCCTCCAATTCTCCGCCCAACTTCAATCTTTTGGGGTGCCGCTCTCCCAGCGGCTCAAGGTTCCCGTCGGGCTTATCCTGATCGCGGTTGGCGGCTCGCCTTCCGGTCGCTGGATAGACCCCGCCGCCTTTCGCGCCGATCCCCACGTGGCGCCGCTCATCGCCGCCGCCGAAGCCAAGTTTTCCCGCGCCGACGAGGATCTGAAATACGCCGCCGCCCTGGCCAAATACGAAGCCGAGTTCGCCACTTGGAACCTGCTTCCCGAGGCCGAGAAAAAGAAAGTCAAAGCCCCGGGAAAACCCGCCGCCGTCGTCGCCCCCGGCGAGGGCATGCGCTGGCCGGTCGGCGACCTGCATGACAACGTGCTCTCACCCTTTATCGGCTACGGCCTGCGCGGGGTGCTCTGGGATCAGGGCGAGTCCGGCTCGATGGTGCGCGCCGTTGATCAGTTCGCCGCCATGCAAGCCTTGATCGCGAGTTGGCGGCGCGAGTGGGGCCAGCCCGACCTGCCGTTCTGCGTGGTGCAGAAACCCAGCGGCGGTGGCTGCGCGTTCGATCCCGCCGATCCCGTGTTCGCCTGGGCCACTGACAGCTTTGAACCCTTGCCCGAAAACGTCACCGGCGATGGCCGTTCACGCGAAATCAACCAGAACCTCGCCACCATCCCCGGCGTGCATCTGGTGCCGACCGCCGACCTCGGTAGCGGCCTGCATCCGCTCAATAAATTCGCCTACGGCACCCGCGGACTCCAAGTCGCCCTGACCCGCGTTTACGGCCAGCCCGGCCCGTCCAGCGGCCCGGTTTTCCGCAGCGCCGAAGTCCTCGCTGACCACATCCGCGTGACCTTCGACCACACCGACGGTGGCCTGTGTTTCCGCCAGGGCGACCGCCTCCAGGGCTTCGCGGTGGCGGGCGCGGACAAAAAATTCGTCTGGGCCGATGCCCTCATCGAAGGCGAGGTCGTGATCGTTTCCAGCCCGACGGTCCCAGCGCCGAAATTCGTGCGCTATGCCTGGGACCCCAATCCCCGCTGGGCCAACCTCTTCAACGGCTCCGGCCTGCCCGCCCTGACTTTCCGCACCGACCAATAAGCCTGATGAAATACCTCAGCCTCGTTTGTTTTGCCGCGCTCGCTGGCCTGCCCCATGCCATCGCGTCCCCCCTCATCGGGGCGACGGAGATTCGCCTGGATGCCGGACATCCGTCTACCGCACCTTCAGCCTCGTGCTCTGAACCTCTCCATGCCAACCACTGAACGCTTTTGTTTTTTACCGGACGAACCCTGGCCGGATGACCAAGGCAACCACATCAACGCCCACGGCGGGGGAATCCTTTATCACGAAAACACCTACTACTGGTTCGGCGAACACAAGGAGGAGGGCGACACCGCCGAGGTCGGCGTTCACGTTTACTCTTCCACCGATCTCTACAATTGGACCGACCGCGGCATCGCCCTCGCCGTGGTCAGCACCCCAGGGCACGACATCGAAACCGGCTGCATCATCGAGCGCCCCAAGGTGATCTTCAACGCGCCCACCGGAAAGTTCGTCATGTGGTTCCACCTCGAATTGAAGGGCCACGGTCGCAAGGCCGCCCGCAGTGGCGTCGCCATCGCCGACACTCCTGTGGGCCCTTATCGTTTCCTCCACTCCCTCCGCCCCAACCCTGGCGTCTGGCCTACCGATGTCACCCCCGAACAGGTCGCCTCCCTCGCTGACGGACAGAATCTCATCGGCACCGCCTTCTGGGGTAGTCCGCATCCTGACCGTGCCAGGATGAACTTCCTCGGCCGCGATTTCCACACCGGTCAGATGGCCAAGGACATGACTCTCTTCGTGGATGACGACGGCACCGCCTACCACATTTATTCGTCGGAGGAAAACGCCACGCTCCACGTCGCGCGCCTCCGTGCCGATGGCACCACCCACGACGGCCGCTGGGTCCGCGCTTTTCCTTACCTCTGGCACGAGGCTCCCGCCGTGTTTAAGCATGCCGGCCGCTACTGGATGCTCTCTTCGCACTGCACCGGTTGGAACCCCAACACCGCCCGCGCCTCAGTCGCCGACAGCATCTGGGGACCTTGGCACGACCTCGGCAATCCGTGCGTGGGACCCACGCCCGCCGGCCGCCTCGGCCCCGAACTCACCTTCGGAGGCCAGAGCACCTACGTGCTGCCCGTGCCGGGAAAGCCGGGCGCGTTCATCGCGATGTTCGACACATGGCGCCCCGAAGCCCACCGCACCGGTGGTTACATCTGGCTGCCCATTCGCTTCGAAAATGATCGGTTCACCATCGCATGGCGCGACCGCTGGGACCTGTCCGCTTTGTAATTGACCATGAAGACTCTCCCAACACCAAGCGCTGGATTCTCCGGGTTCCTCCTGGTCGCCGCGTGTGCGATGCAGACTCCGTTATCTTTTGCCGACACACCGACCACCCTCACCGACCCGGAGGCCTTGCGTCAGGCCGTCCCCGCGCTCCGCCAGCAACGGCATTGGACCGAGTTCGCCACGCCCGCGCAGATCAAACTCTACGACGGACCGGAGACGGTTTACCCAGAGATTCCTGCCTCGGCTCATGACCTCGCCGGTTTTGACCCAGCCCTGCTCGGCTCTCCGGTTCCCGCGCCGGGCGTGCATCCGCGGATCCTCTTCAGTCCGGACGATATCCCGCTCATAAAGCGTCGCCTCGAGCAAAGCAAAACCGGACAAAAGGCCCTCATCGAGACGCGGTTTCTTCTCGAACAGACATTGTATAACCCCGCTTCCGACGAAGGAAAAATCTATGCGAAGCTCGTCGCGGGCGACACGGCGGATCTGAAGTTTTTGACCCCCGAGCCGCCCAAACAAGTCGACTCGCTGACCCTCACCACGCCGCCCCGTCATTGGTTCGAGGGATACAAACAAACCCTGCCCGATACGGTCCACACGGCCTACCTGCCAAACTTGCTCGCGGCCTCCGCATTTCAGGCCCTGCTCGACAATGACGCTACGCGCGGGCGCGAGACCGCTGGCGCCATCGCCAACTATTACAAACTGCGCAATCCCGTGATCGACGGCTACGCGGAGGAGCAGGATCGTCAAAAGCTCGCTCCAAAGGATTATTGGCGGTCCATTTTCGGCGTCGCCGGCGGCAACAACCTCGCATTTTGCTACGACCTCGCCGCGCCATGGATGAACGAGGAGCAACGCGACGTCATGCGTCATGCCATCGCCTCCGCCACCTCGGGCCGCCTCGCTTATGGCATGAACGGCCCCGCCCGCTGGGTCGAGACGAACTGGTCCGGCTGGGATCTGGAGCACTACCTCACTGCTCTGGCGATCGAAGGCGAGCCTGGCTATGACCCTGGCATTCAGCCTGCCGCAGCCCGCACCCTCAAGGGTTACCTGCAGTGGGGCATCAGCCCCAATGGCACGATCTTCGAAAGCAATGGCAAGATCGGCGCCGGCTTTCACTACGCCATGCTCACCGCGATCGCTCTTGCCCGTCGCGGAGACAACCAGCTCGGCCATCCGCATCTCCGCCAACTCCCGCTCGCGCAGGCTCAGACCGTCGTCCCCTCGGGTGAATACAATGTCAACAACGGCACATGGGGCAACGCACCTTTCGCCTACGGTCACTTCTTCACCGCCTTATACCCCGGCGAAAAAGCGGCCGCTGCCGGCAACCTTCTGATGCGCCAGGATCGCCCTGACCTCGCTGCGTTTGATCCCGAGCATCATCAACGGTCTCTCGAGGCCTCCGTTCAAAAACCCGCCGGCCCTGCCACCGGCAAACCTCTCACCAAAATCAACTGGCGCAAACTCACCTCACTCACTCCAGCGCACGTCATGGGCCCTACACTCTACGACTGCGCGGATTGGCAGGGCACGGAGGACATCGCGAAAGCCCGCGAGTCCATCAACTTGCCCCTCGACTTTGCCGACCCCGTCCACGGTCTTTTCACCAGCCGCTCCGACCCTGATACCGACGCGCTCTTCCTGATGTTCGAGGCGCGCTCCAACATCTCCACCATCGGCCACCAACAACACGACGCCGGGAATTTTTACCTGGCGGCCCTTGGCGAAATGTGGGGCGTCGAGGCCGGTGCGAAATCCGGATATTCACACGACCATTCCAACGTACGCATCGACGGCCACGGACTCGCCGATGTCGCGTATCCGCCCCGCGTGAAATTCCTAGGCTCCGCGATGACCGATTCCGGAGCCATCGCCACAGCGGACATCACCAATGCCTACAACTACGGATGGGTCGGCCCGACGCAGTTCCAGTGGACGATTCCCGACGCGGCCAGGTGGAAAATCACCCCTGAAACCGATCCCGACGTGGTCGCTTTTTTCCGCGGAACCCAGAACTATAAAATGCGCCTCTGGGGCGACAATTATTTCAAACAAAACTGGGGGCCCACGATGCGCGTGGAATCCGCCAACCCGGTCAAATCCGCCTTCCGCAGCGCGGGCCTCGTGCGCGGCCCGCACCCCTACGCGCTCATCCTCGACGACGTAGACAAGGGCGATGGCAAGGAACATGACTACGACTGGGTCATGCAGGTGCCGAACAGCGTCCGTCTCGCGGACATCGAACTTCCCGCCGGCAACCCTGCCTCCGCGGTTCTGGTCAAAGCCGCCGGCGGGGATCATTTCCGCATGACCGACGTGCAGGAAACCCCGGCCGGAACGCCGGCTCTCCTCGTGGTTGCGCTCGACATGCCCGTCACGGTCGGCCCGCAGTTGTGGAATTTCTACAAGGCCACCGAGCAACCCTTCCGCCTCGACGTGCGCACCTACACCGCCACCAAAGCCAACCAAATCCTCACCCGCACGCGTCTTTACGTCAGTCGCCGCGACACCGCCCTTCGATCCCGCATCGCCCTCATCCCATTCAGGATCGGCGATGCCCTCCCGAAGATCTCGTGGGACGCCGACAAGGCCACCGCCACGCTCCAGTGGGCTGAGCAGATTGACACGCTCGTTTATGCGGCCACCGGGCAGGCCGCTCCCACCCGCGTCACCGTCCTGCGCGATGGCACTGAAATCCTTTCCTCGAACCGATGAAGTCCCGCGCCTGCTTAACCCTTTGTATGCTTTGCCTTGCTGCCAACTTGCGCGCGTCAGAGTTGGCTGTCCGCGACGAAGTGGATTGGCCCGCTTTTCTCTCCCGCCAGGACCTCGTGTGGGAACAGCTTCCGCGGCAGTGGAACGAAGGGGCATTCGTCGGCAACGGCCAGCTCGGCGTGATGTTTTATGCCTCGCTGGACGACAACCGCCTCGATTTCCATCTCGGCCGCGCGGACGTCACGGATCACAGGAAAGCGCCTGATCGCAAGACTTCGATGGGCGTGCCGGGCGCGGGAGTGATGTTCGATTTTCCCCGACTCGACGTGGGGCGTATGGCGTTGCGTCCCGCCGGCAAGATCATCGACGGCACGCTGCGTCAGGATTTGTGGAATGCCGAAATCACCGGGGTCATCCAGACCGACCTTGGCGAACTCCGCCTGCGCCTCCTCACCGTGCGCGACCGGATGGTCCACGTCGTCGAAATCACTTCGACCGAGAAAAATGCCGCCGGCGTTGCGCAGCCGTGGCATTGGGAGTTTTTGCCCGGGAATGCCGATTCGCCGCGCGCCCAGGTGAAGCCCGAGCAGGCTGCCCAGCAGAATTATCAATCCAATCCTCCGTCACGGATCGAAACCATAGATGGCGTTTCGGTCTGCGTGCAACTTCTGCTCGCCGGCGGCGATTATGCGACGGCGTGGATGGAGGAGAGATCGGCCGACATGAGCGCAGGACGCCTCATCATCAGCACCGCCAACGAAGTGCCCGCAGCAGGGCTTTCAGCTCCGCAGGCAGTTGCTGATGTGCGAACCGCGGCTCTTGAAAAAACGGATGCGTTGCTCGCCGGACACCGCGAGTGGTGGCACGCGTATTACCCGGCTGCATTTCTGACCGTGCCCGACGCGCGAGTTGAGGCCTTTTATTGGATTCAGATGTATAAACTCGCCGCCGCTTGGCGCGAGGGAGCTCCGGCCATCGATCTTTTCGGCCCGTGGTTCCGCGTGAGCCAATGGCCCGGGGTGTGGTGGAATCTCAACATCCAACTCACCTACTGGCCGGTTTACGCGGGCAACCGCCTCGCCATCGGGCGCAACTACCTCGACCTCGTGGATGCGCAATTTGACACCACATTCCAGAGCGCGCTGAACGGCAAAGTTATCGGCGACTTCGCCTGGGCGCTGCACAATTATTGGTGGCAGTTACGCTTCGCCGGCGACTGGCGGGGGCTGCAGGAAAAGTGGGCACCCAAAGCCCGCCGGCTCGTGGACGCTTATGCCGCCAAGCTCGTCAAAAACGCCGGGGGCCGCCTCGAGTTGCCGGGCCTCGGTTCGCCCGAATACAACGGCTTCGCGACGTTCAACAACACCACCTACAATCTCGCCTTGTTCCGCTGGCTGCTCACGGCCTTGCTCGAAGCCGACGCGCGCTCGGGCCAGCCTGCGAGTCCCGAAGCGGAGGAGTGGCGTCGGTTGCAAACAGAACTCGTGGATTTCCCGGTCGACGCCAACGGCCTGATGATCGGCAGCGACCAGGCGGTCGATCAATCCCACCGCCACTTTTCGCACCTGCTGCCCTTGTATCCGCTGTATGTGCTGGATCCCGACAACGCCAAAGATCGCGAGGTGTTGCTCCGCTCCACCCGTCACTGGCATCGCATTGGCGAAGGCAGGGGCCTCGCCGGCTATTCGTTCACCGGGGGCGCGTCCATCTACGCGTCGCTCGGCCTGGGCGACGACGCGCTCGGGATGCTCAACGACTTTTTCAATAATGCACGCGGCGGCGGCAAGGTTCTGCCAAATACGATGTATGTCGAATCGGGCGGAAAAAATCCCGTCATCGAAACACCGCTCAGCGCCGCGTCCGCGACCATGGATCTCCTGCTTCAAAGTTGGGGCGGGAAAATCCGTGTCTTTCCCGCCGTGCCTTCCGCATGGGCCGAGGCAGGTTTCCGCGACCTGCGCGCGATGGATGGATTTCTTGTCAGTGCCGTCCGGGAAAAGGGCGTCACGGCGTGGGTCGCCATCACCAGCGAGGCGGGCGAACCTTGCATGCTGAAAGTGCCCGATTGGAGCGGTCCGCTTGAGGCACGCTCCGCTCACAATCCGAAGATTTCCGCGATGGGCCCCGGTGAATACCGTGTGGATCTGCGCAAGGGCGAGAGCGTTGTGATTTTCCCGGCCGGTCGCGTCGTCACGCCGCTCGTGAAAGCCGTTTCAAACCCTTCCGGAGTTACCAATCCTTTCGGCGTCAAACGGGGAGCAGAACTGAAAACGCGACAAACTTGGACCGAACCGCTCATCCCCGCTCCCGCCACTCCTACCCCAAATCGTTCATGAATTTTCTCATCCGCCCCTTCCTGCTCCGAGCCATTGTTGCCGCTACGGCTTTTGCCGCTCCCGCAATTGGCATCGCCTTGCCATCCGGCGACCTCACCTCCGATCCCGGTGAGAACGCCATTTTTCAATACTTCGCGCCGTCCGAGGATCCCAATGCCCGGCCCAATTGTGGCGCGTACCTGTGGGTTCCGCCAGATGCGGCGGTCATTCGTGGCGTCATGGTCGGCATTCAAAATGGCCTCCCCCTTCCGATCCTCCAACATCCGGCCGTGCGCGAGGTCTGCCGCAAACATGGCCTTGCGCAGATCCTGCTGACCCCGCACGGCACGGAAATCGGCCCGGTCATGTTGAAGGACCTTGTTTTTGACATCACCGATCCCGAGCGGACGGCGATCCTTGATTCCTACCTTGCCCGGCTTGCCGAACTTTCAGGTCTTCCCGAGCTGACCACCGCCCCCCTTGTGCCGCTCGCGCACTCCGCCTTTGCAAGCTTCCCCTTTGATCTGGCCATGCGCGACCCCGCCCGCTGCCTCGCCCTCCTTCCGATCAAGGCGGGCCTGCCCGACCCCTATGTGTTTTATGGTGCAAACGGAAAAGCGAAAGTTCCCGACCCCGGGCGCAACCTGGGCGGTGTACCGATCCTTTTTCTGCAATCAGCCAGCCAGGAAACCGTGGGTTGGTCGGCATATCCTCGCGGGGGTGGAGGCGTTCGCGCCTACCGTCAGGACCGGCCCGACCATGACGGCTCAGTTTACGAGCCTCGGAACGAGCTCCTCGGCGCAAGCTGGGACATGATGAGCGGACACTTTGATCTTCTCCCCCGCAATTATTCCTTTGTCGCCGATTGGCTCGATGCCATCGCGAGCGCCCGCCTCCCGGAAACTCCCGGCCAACCGCTTCGCCCGCTTTCTCTCAAGGATGGATGGCTCATCGATCCAGCCGTGCCGGTCGCTGGACCAGTTCCTGAAAATTTCCCTGCGCCCGCTCGATACGCCGACTTCACCGGTGACCGCTCCAAGGCCCTTTGGTATCCGACGCGCGAGCTCGCAGAGAGACAGTTCGCGCTCTACCGGGACGAGCCGCGGCGCGAGGTCGAGCTCTTCACGTTTCTCGATGCCGAGGGCAAACCCATCCCGCTCGCGCATGGCCACATGGCGGAGGTGCCAAAAAATAGTCTCCCCCTCGATGAAAGCGGGGCCTTTACCCTAACCACGCACCACCTCACTTCCCCGTCGCAGATCTGCACCAACAAGGAACGCGGCCACGAGAAAAAGCCGGACCCGACATGTACGTACGAGAACGTCGGATTTCCAGGCCGCGATTCCCTGCCGGTCTCGAATTTGCCCCTCCACTTGGACCTAAACGGAACGCCGCTCGAGCTGGTTCGCCAGGAAACCGACGGGAGCGGGGTTCCGCAGACCCGGTTCACCCTGCGCATTGTGCGGAACCGCCTGGCCCCCGAGGTCGGGTACCTCCAATTTTACCCGCGCATCTACCATGAAGGTGACGGCCGCTTTGCCGCCACCGGACGCACCGCCAAGCTCGAATGGTCGCTGCCCGATCTGGCCAAAGATGGAGCTCCCCAGACCATCGATTTTCCACCGGTCGCAGATGCCCCAGCCACCACGGCCACCATCCCGCTCAACGCCACAAGCTCCGCAGGCCTGCCGGTGTCGTATTTCGTCGTCCACGGACCCGGCGTGATCCGCGACGGGGCCTTCGTCCCCGCGCAGGTTCCGGCCGGATCCAAATCGCCGATCCCGGTCAAAGTCGGCGCCTATCAGAACGGACGTTACGGCGATCAAGCCGTGAAACCCACCTCAACCGTCTACCAAACCTTCCACCTCCTCCCCCCGGCAGGCTCCGCCCTTCCCTGACGAAATCAACCAGTTAAACTCGTTTTATGAAATGGAAACCATCACCGTTGGGGCCTTCGAGGCCAAGACGCATCTCTAAAAAAGTACGGTCTCCGGCGGATTTGGTGAGTTGGTTTGCGCTTCGAAGCGCGGCATTTGCGTGGCTCCTGCTGCTTGCCGTCCCGGCGATCGCTGCGGAACGAACACCGGAAAATCAGGTTTTCCAATTTGCGTGGTCCGGGGAATCGACACCGCCGGACGGGCTGCCATCGCGCAAGGCGTCGCTTTACCTATGGATTCCTGAGAAATGCGAGCGCCTGCGGGGGCTGGTGATTTTAGGAAACAATGTCCCGGAGCACATGCTTGTCGGGCATGAAGCGATCCGTGATGCCTGCCGCAGGAACGATCTCGGGCTGGTCTGGTCGGTCCCGACGTTCTGGAATTTCGCGAAGGGCTACAAAGGACGTGATGACGTGCAGGCCGGTTTTCTGGATGAGCTTCTGAAAGGTCTTGCCGGGGTCTCCGGGTACGAGGAGGTCGCAACCGTGCCGTGGCTGCCGATCGGGGAATCCGGGCATCTCCTGCTGGTTGTCGGGCTGATCGATGAGCGTCCGGAGCGATGCATCGCGGGGATCTGCGTAAAGAACCCTCACTATCCGGTCAAAAATCGGGATGTCCCCCTGCTCTGGACGCTGGGCACCGGCCAGGAGTGGGGGCAGAAGGATGGCGACCTCCGCGAGAGCTGGGACTCGGCACCGGGGAGTTTTGTGAATTGGGGCCGCGGGCGCGAGGGGGCGAAGTGGCCGCTGAGCATCGTGATCGAACCCGGCACCGGGCACTTCTATTGCTCGGATGCGATGACCGAATACTTTGGCGAATACATCGATGCGGCCGTCAAGGCCCGCCTTGGACCGGACGGTCTCGTGCCGACAGATCTCAATTCCGGCTACGTTGCGAACCTGCCGGTGCCGGGGATCGCGGATGAGCCGCCGGTGGCTTATTCCGAAGCGACCCCGGACCAGCGCAATGGCGCGTGGTTTTTCACCGAAAAGCTTGCCGCTGGCGCGCAGAAGATCGCGCGAACGAACTGGGCGGCTGCGACGTCCTTGCCGGGCTTCCTTGCTGGCGAGGGAGCCACGGTGAAGCCGTTCAGCTTCAACTCGGTGACCGAGGTGACTGTGACGACCGACAATATTTTCAATGTGAATGCAGAATTTTTGTCCGCCATTCCCGAAGGTTTCAAAGCGGCTGGCGAACTCCTGGCCAAGCCATCAACGCCTCCGGTCGTCGAATGGATTTGCGGGCCATTTGCTCCCACCGCCGACGGGCGCTTCCGCATCGCGCTCGACCGCACATGGAAGACCGGGGCCGCCTCCTACCTTATTGCGAAAAGTGCGGGAGATGCGACCACGCGCCCGGCCGTTCAGCCCGCCGCGGTGAAGCTTCTGGAAAACAAGGAGGGTGCCCCGCAGCAGATCACGTTCGAACCGATTGGGGACCTGAAAGTCGGCGCTGCGCCCGTGCCGCTCCGAGCGTCGTCGGACTCCGGCCTGCCCGTCGAGTTCAGCGTGATTGCTGGGCCAGCTGTGATCCGTGATGGCAAGGTCGAACTCACTCCGATCCCGCCACGATCAAAGCTGCCTATCGAGATCAAAATCGCGGCATGGCAATGGGGCCGTGCCTCCGAGCCAAAAATCAAAACCTCGGAAATGGTCATCCAGACCGTGCAGGTCACACCTTAAAACCCATGACCTCCACCTTCCCGATCTATACCTCTCCAACTGTGGTCTGGCTGACTCCCGGCGAAGGCCCCGCCGATTCCATGCCAATTGGCAATGGCGACATTGGTCTGAATGTCTGGGTCGAAAAATCGGGGGACCTTGTTTTTACCATCGGAAAAACCGACGCATGGGAAGACAATGCGCGCCTTGCCAAGGTAGGCCAGGTTCGCGTGAAGTTGGATCCCCCGCCGGCTTTGACGGTCTTTCGTCAGACCCTTTTGACAGGGACCGGCGAGATATTGCTTCATTTTCAAGCCAGCGCTGCCGGGGTTCCAGGACCCGTCACCAACATCCGGCTCTGGGTGGATGCCAATCACCCGGTTATTCATATCGAAATTCAGAGCGGCGTTCCCGTGCGTGCTTCAGCCGCGATTGAACTCTGGCGCACCACACGGGAAGCATTACCCTCGATCGAACTCAGCGATCTGAATTTTTCCCACACGGTTCCTGGCAATCAGGTCCAGCCAACATTTGTCGAACCGGACACTCTCCTGAACGCCTCGGCGGATGGAATCGGGTGGTATCATTTTAATGCGCGCGCGCTGGGTCCTTGTGAAACCATGACACATCAGGACCTTGCGGGGATGTCGGGGTGGATCGATCCCATCCTGCATCGGGCATTTGGTGCTTTGATCCGCACCCCGGCCCCTCGGGAATTCACCGACACCATCCTCACCTCACTAGAATCCACCTCCCACCGCTTCGATATCCATGTTCTCACGCGGCACCCCACCACTCCGGAGGACTGGCGCGAAAGCATCGTCGCGCAGGCTCGCAAAATCGAAGCGATTCCCATCGAAGACCGCCGCTCGGCCCACAAAGCGTGGTGGCACAACTTCTGGCAACGCAGCCACATCGCCATCACGCCGTCGGCAAACTGTACCGATCCGGCGGCGGCCCGCGAATTGGCGGAGGCGTGGGCGCTGCAGCGATTCATCACGGCCTGCGGGGGACGCGGGGAATTTCCCATCAAGTTCAACGGCTCGATCTTCACGATGGAATGGCCGGACAAGCCCGGTGGTCCAGACTACCGCCGGTGGGGTCCGGGCTACTGGTGGCAGAACACGCGTCTGCCTTATGCGGGCGCTTTGGCAGCGGGCGATCTGGATGTGCTGGAGCCGCTTCTGCAAATGTATGCGGGGCCTGTCCGCGATGTCTCGCTTCTGCGCGCCGAGCGGTACTTCGGCTACAAGGATTCCCTCTATCTGCCGGAGTGCGTCTATTTCTGGGGCGCGGTATTTCCGGAAAGCTACGGCGAGACGCCCGCGAAGGAGCGTGAGGACAAACTGCAGGAAAGCGGCTGGCACAAGCGCGAGTGGTCTGCCGCCCTCGAGTTCTCTCACCTTCTGCTGGAAGTGTTCGCACACACAGGGAACGGCGGATTCCTGCGGGAGCGGGCGCTTCCGTTCGTGCTCCCGGCACTCCGTTTTTTCGACCTCTATTACGGTAACGGACCCGACGGGCGCATGCTCATGCAGCCGGCTCAGGCACTCGAGACCTTTTGGAATGCGGTGAATCCCGCCGAGCTCATTGCAGGGCTGCGCACGGTCACGTCCCGGCTGCTCGGCCTGGACGGGAGCCTCCTCCCGCAGGACGAGAGAGCATGGATCCGGAAGCTGGCGGACCGGCTGCCGGAACTGCCGGTTATGGAAAGAGAAGGTGTTCGCCAACTTGCGCCGGCTGAAGATTTTGACGTGCTGAAAAACTCCGAGCTTCCCGAACTCTACGCCGTGTGGCCCTACCGGCTGGTTTCCTTTGAAAAACCCAATGCCCATCTCGGCTTGGCAGCGCTCGATCGACGCCAGTTCCGGGGAGCCGTGGATTGGAGGCAGGACGAGCTGTTTATGGCCACCCTCGGGCGGGCTGAAGAGGCCCGGGATTACCTTGTTCACCGCATCCGTCAGCGCGGCATGGACCTTCTTCGCGAGGCCACCTATTCCATGCGCTTCCCGGCATTCTGGGGCCCCGGCTACGACTGGGTGCCCGAGCAATGCCACGGAGGGGTCGTTCAGGCCGCCCTCCAATCCATGCTTCTCCAAACGGAAGGCGACCGTATCTTCCTCCTGCCCGCATGGCCTTCCGATTGGGATGTATCCTTCAAGCTCCACGCCCCGCGCACTACGGTCGTCGAAGGCCGGGTAGAGGCTGGCCGTCTTGTCGCCCTTCGTGTCACCCCCGAGTCCGGCCACAACGACGTGGTGGTCATCGACCCTCGTTCTTTCACCTCCGCCTCATCCCAAACCTAGCCCTCCGATTATGCATTCTCCCGCCTTGCGCATTTTGATCCTATGCTTCGTTTGCGCGGCTTCGCCGCACCTCGCGGCGACATCCTCTGCTCCCGAGTTAACGTGGACCACGCTGGGCGTCGATTCCCAGGATTCGATGCCGCTCGGCAACGGTGATCTGGGCCTCAATGTCTGGACCGAGGCTGACGGCGCTCTGGTCTTTTACATCGGCAAGACCGACGCCTGGAGTGAGGCGCAGAACACCGAACTGGTGAAACTCGGCCGCGTGCGCGTCACGCTCTCGCCCAACCCGTTCGCGGGCGCCGCCGATTTCCGGCAAACGCTCCGCGGCGAGACCGCCGAACTCCTGGTCTCGGAGGGTGGCGTCCACGTTCGCCTTTGGGTGGATGCCAATTCAAACGTTATTCGCGGAGAGGTCGTCTCCGCACAGCCCGTCAGTCTCACGGTAACCCTCGATCCGTGGCGCACCGAACCCAAGGGCAAGGTGACTGCCGATGTCGTGGTGCCCGACGAACCCGCCCAGCTTGTCTGGTATCATCGCAACGCGCGCCAGGGCGTGCAGGCCCAACTCGCCGACCGCACCTTCGGCGGCGTGATCTGGGGCGACGATCTCGTCCGCGACGGCCTGCGCTCGTTGCGTTCCGGTGTGCCTGTCACCCGGCAGACCTTCACGATCGCCGCGT
>JBGTAT010000334.1:0-4112 GCA_041749755.1 Terrimicrobiaceae bacterium
CGGGTTCCGGCGGTTTTCCGCAACCGGCCAGCGCGAGCGCTGCCATTGCGGCCATCAGGGTCTGTTTTTGTTTCATGTGGTTTTTCTATGACTGACGAACTGACTGCAAATGACGAGCAGGAAAGTTCCTGCGATAAAGAGGGCGCTCAGGGCGTTGAGCTGCGGGTTGAGCCCGACCTTGGCCATGCCGAAGACCTTGAGCGGAAGCGTCTGGGTCTGGCTTCCCGTAGTGAACACGCTCACGATGTATTCGTCGAGCGAGAGGGTGAACGACATGAGCGCGCCGGAGACGATCGCGGGCATGAGGTACGGCACGATCACTTTCCAGAACGCCTGAACCGGCGTCGCCCCGAGGTCCATGGCAGCCTCCTCCAAAAAGGGGTCGATCCCGTGCAGGCGGGCCTGCACGCCGACCAGCACGAACGGGAAGCAGAATGTCGTGTGCGCGATGACGAGCGTCGGAAACCCGAGCGGCAGGTTCAGCAGCTGCACAAAAAGCACCAGCAGGCTCACCCCCATGAGCACCTCGGGCATCACCATCGGGACAAAAATGAGGAGCCCGATCGCCCGCTGGAACGGAAACCGGTAGCGGTAGAGCATCCAGGCCCCGATCGTGCCGAGGAGCGTCGCCAGCACGGTGGTGGCAGCCGCCACGATCAGGCTGTTTTGAAACGCGTGGATGAGCGTCGTGTTCGAGAGCAGCTCCTCGTACCAGCGGATCGTGAACCCTTCCCACCGGATGTTCAGACGCGACGAGTTGAACGAAAAGATGACCAGCAGAAGGATCGGGATGTAAAGGAAGGCAAAAACCCCCACCGTCCAGATCCCGAAAAAGCTGCTCTGAAGGCGCGGACCGTTCAGCCACCGTCGGGCTTCGCGCAGCTTGAATGGGAAAAACGACGAGGCGACCGCCGACATGCCGAGAAGGTAGCAATTCCCGTGCCCTCCGTCCAGCGCCGGGGGAAAGAATTGGCGCGTCGATCGAAAATCCCGCAGGCTCCACGCAGCCGCCTCCGCGAAAGTCGCACGTCTGTGAGGCGGAGGGCTTCCGGGTTCGGTGTTCCGCGTTGACTCCCTCGCTCCCGCTCGTGTCGCCCCTGTGGGGTCTTGCTTCGCAAGATCTCCCCGGGCCGATCCCACGGCCACGTGGTCAGGCGGCGGCAGCCTGCGCGGCTATGCAAAAACCCACCGCATAAATGCGGAACTCCAAACAAGATTCCTCAAGGCGGAGCCCGCTTTTGCAGCTTTCCGAGATGCGCCCGACGTGCTCGGCGCCTCGGCCTGTGTTGGACAAATCGCCTGGCTTGTGCTTGCGTGGAGCCGGTATGAAACTCACTTACTTTGGCCACTCCTGTTTCCTGGTTGAGAGCGACGGCAAGCGGGTTCTCTTTGACCCCTTCATCACCCCGAACCCGCTGGCGGCCGACATCGACATCTCCACGATCGAGGCCGACGCGATCCTCCTCTCGCATGCGCACGTCGACCACCTGGCCGATGCCGTCGCGCTGGCTGAGCTCACCTCCGCCCCGGTCGTCTGCAACTGGGAGATCTCCGACTGGCTGGCAAAGCAGGGGCTCAAAACCATCCTTCCGATGAACCATGGCGGGACCCGGGACCTCGGGTTTTGCAGGGCCAAGATGACAAGCGCAATCCACTCGAGCACGCTGCCCGACGGATCCGCGGGAGGAAACCCCGGCGGCTACGTCGTCTCGTTTCCCGAGGGCACGTTTTACTACTCCGGAGATACCGCGCTCACCCAGGACATGAAGCTCATCCCCGACGAGTTCGACCTCCGCTTCGCCGTCCTCCCGATCGGAGATACCTTCACCATGGGAGCCGCCGACGCGGCCCGCGCCGCACAATTTGTCCAGGTCAAAACCGCCGTCGGTGTCCACTACAACACGTTCCCCCCGATAGAAATTTCGAGGGAGGCCGCACAAGACACCTTTGCAAAAGCCGGCCTCGCCCTCCTCCTGCCGCCGATCGGCGGAACTATCGACGTCTGATACCAGCTCTCAGAAAAAAAGCGGCAATCGGCGGCAGCGCAAAACAGGAGCACAGGCGTCTCGCCTGTGAAAGACGCTCGCCTGCGCTTGCAAAGTCAGTGCCTAAACAGGCGGGACGCCTGTTCTCCATTGTCGCTGCAAAGTCCGATTATTTCCGAGAACTGGTATGACCCGCCTGGGCATCCCGCCCACCGCGCGCAATGAGGTTTTTAGCTTCTTCGTGTGAGCCTCCTGTTTTCCGAAAGCTGCCTGCGGGAGTTTGATGTTGTTTGACCTGTCTGCGTCAGGGGGCGCATGAAGCGCTAGGAGGCCGGCGCGGCTGGCATAGCCCAGATGGTCCGAATTTCCGGCGCTTCGGCATTTGGGGGCGGGGAAAACTGGATGTTGATGGAATCCGGCGGGGGGATCGAGGAGAGGTCGAGGGAGATGAGGTTCCCGGTCCGCTGGATCCGGTGGGCGGGGAGAGGGTTCGATACGCCCTCGGTGACGGTGCGGGCGGCGACCTGCCAACCCTCGACGGGGGCATTGCTGAGCAGGTAGAGCGCACGGGTGGGAGCCGGGGGCAGCGGGACCATGACCTCCCCCTCGGCGGGGACCGGCAGAGTGACTTGCGTCGAACCGACCGACACGACTGGAATCAGGAGAGCCTCGGGAACCGGCACGTAGAGGACCTGTTCGGCAGGCCCGAGCAGGGGAAACCGAACCGCTTGGAATTTTATTTTCGGATAGGCCTGCGCGACGTTGAGCGCAGCGTGCGTGGATTTGTGAGCGGGATCAAAAACGAGATAGCGACCGCTTGGCATCACCGCCGCGTCGGGCAGTTGGCCTTTCACCACGTACCCGCCATCGAGGTGCTCGGCCAGCGTGTTCCGGTACGAGGGCATGAAAATTTCTGCGCCGTCCGGGAACAGCGCCCGAGCTGCCTGCGCCGCATCCCTCCACCGCTGGTCCGGCTCGAATTGAAATCCCGAGACGGATCTTGCCCCGAGGGGCAGGATCGCCGCCGCCAGCAATGTCGCGAGCGCCGGCTGCACACCGGCGAACGATGGAAACGTCAGCACCTGGAACGCCAGCATTCCGACGACAAAGGCGACCGGCATCGCCAGGAACGCGGTAATCCGCTGCGGCGGCGTGGCGAGGATCAGGCAAAACAGATAAAACCCGAGGACTGCGGCGGCCCCGATCTGCAGCGCTTTGCGATCGGCCGGGTTGCTGCGGGGGAGCACCAGCGGGACAAGGAGCACCAGAAGGACCAACCCCAAAAACGCCGCATCGTCGATCCGCAGCAGCGCGGTCGGCACTGCGTACGACATCGCGCTGAAGACGGCCGCGATGGAGGAGAACTCCTCGCCATATTTTTCGTCATACCCCCCGGCCACCTGGGCCAGCTGAAGGAGCACGGGGGAGTAGAGGGCCGCGATAGCGATCACGCAAGCCAGCCCGGAGATCAGCGTCGCGCGGGACGGCCTTACCAAAAACAGCAGGAGCATCAGCCCGCCCCCGAAGACGACATAAAACGGAAGCGTCCAGGTTCCGAGCGCCACAGAGATGCCCAAGACCCAGAGGAACCTTGGCTTGGCGGTCCGCAGGAACGCGTGCAGTGAGGTGAGCCCGCACACCGCCGCCAAGGTCAGGAACCCGTACCCGCGGGCCTCAAAAACTTTTGTGAGGAGGTCGAGGTTGAGCGCCGGCAGCGCGGCCGCAACCGCCCCGGCCAGCGGAGATCCGAGCCGCCAGAAGTAGGCCGCTAAAATCACGAGCGCCAGGCCGACCGAGACGAATGACCACAGCCGCGCCCGCACTGGGTGCAGGGACCCCGACCCCGGGGTCAGCGAGTTCACCACGCTGAAAAAAATGTGGTTTTTAGCGAGGCTGTATTTGGTGGCCGATGTGAGCGGCCCCCGGGACGTGTACGACCGGACCGAGCCGACCTCGTCCACGCGGAGCGACGCGCGCGCCATGGCTCCGACGGATTGTCCGAAATGGAGGCCCGAGACGAGGAGGATCGCTCCCGCCAGCAGAAGCTCGTACCGGCGCAGCCAGGCGCGATGGTGCCTCGCCCGGCGGCATACCTCCTGATAAAAGGCAAGCGGGCCGGTGGCGAGC
>JBGTAT010000335.1:0-14842 GCA_041749755.1 Terrimicrobiaceae bacterium
GCTCGACCGGGCGGACCTCGTCCTCCACGTCTTTGATGCGACAGAAGAATTTCAAGAACCCGCGCTGCGCGAGCGAGAGATTCTGGTCGCCAACAAGGCGGACCTCGTCGCCGACTCGGCCGCGCTCCCCGCAAACGCCCTGCGCGTTTCGGCAAAAACCGGAGCCGGCCTCCCGGACCTGATCGAGGCAATGATCCGCGAGACCTGCGGACAGCACCTCTCGGCCAGCGAATCCCTCGCGGCGGTCAACGCGCGCCACAAGGCGCTCCTCGAATCAGCCAAATCCTCGCTCGCTCGGGCCTCCTCGCTCCTCGCGTCCTCATCCCCCCCCGAATTGACGGCCATTGAGCTCCGCGACGCGCTCGACGCCGCAGGCCGGATCACCGGAGCCGCGGATACCGAAGAAATCCTCGGCGAAATCTTCGGAAGCTTCTGCATCGGAAAATAGCGGGGGTAAAAGCAGGAGGGACTGACGGACATATTCATTTCGGAAGTTCCATGAGTGCAAAATCGGATGCCACGTCCGAAGGGCGCACGTTTGGAGTTCCGCATTCATGCGGTCGGTTATTAGCGTGACGGCGCGGGCTGCCGCCGCCTCAAGGCGGAACTCCGAACCCGGAGGGCGCACGTTTGGAGTTCCGCATTTATGCGGTCGGGTTACTTCTCCGGATCGTCCCAACCTCTCCCGTAATCCAGAATCGGATATTCCTCCCAGATGCGGCGGGCTTCCCAGGGTGAAGTTTGCTGGAGGTACTCGGCTGCGCTGCTCCATGGCCAATCGGTCCAACGGGGAACGTAATTGTGGCGGACCGGATTGTGGTGGATGTAGTTCAGCGTCGCCCAGCAGTGGCGCTCCGAGCGGATGGCCCGTTCCATAGCACGGAAAAACACTTTTCTGCCCCGCGCCTCATCCTCCCCATTCCACGCGTGCGAGGTCCGTCCGTGCAGGCGGCCGATCCGAACCAGCAGGTCAAGCACATCCGATGTTTCGACTAGGGCATGGTAGTGGTTCGGGAGGATGCACCAAGCGAGAACGCGATCTGTCCCCATCGTGAGGGTTTCAAGAAGCCGTAAGGCAAATTCGCCCATGCGCTCCGGGCTGTGTCCGATGACAGGATGGTGCTCATAGCAGGCAGCCGTCAGATGAAATCGATGGTGCCCATGGTTAGGCCGATGCTGGGGAGAATGCCATGGATGTCCTCGGCTCTTCCGCCAGATGAGCCACTCCCCGCGCTGTGCGGAAGTCAGTTGGCGCCAAGCATAGCCAGCAGCAGACATGCGGGAGGTATAACACGCAACGCGCTTTATGGAACGCAATTTCTGGAAATCGTGCGTTCGGAGTTTCGCATTGATGCGGCGGCTTTTTGCCTGGCCGCAGCGGCTGATGCCGCCTAAAGGCGGAACTCCGAACCCGGAGTGCCCGCGTTCGGAGTTCCGCATTTATGCGGCTGGGTTTTTGCGTGGCCGCACGGGCCTCCGCCGCCTAAAGGCGGAACTCCAAACCCGGAGCGCGCATGTTCGGAGTTCCGCATTTATGCGGTTGGCAGGGACATCCGCCTTGCGAGCGCTCGCCTACCAAAAACTGGCTCGCCTCATTTCTTTCCACGAGACGATGTCTGAACCTACGGAACCGTCACCGCCTTCGCAGGATCAAACTCCAAGTTGCGGTCGCCGGGGGTAGGGTTGAGGAAGCTTTCTATGACGAAAAAGTGCTCCCCACCGGTTCGCATGCGAAAGTTAATTCGACCGAAGCAACCATCTGGCAATTTGACGAAGTATTCCCGCTCCACGTTTGATGCCCACTTCGCGGGCGAGGGAGTTAGCTGTACCGATTCCTGATATCCATCGGCAGGAGATTCAAAGACAGATTCCCCGGTTCGTTCAACGAGTCCGCCGCCTGGTACTGATATGGCACATTTCCACTCGTATTGGCCTTCACTGTTCTGGATCCGATCATTTGTCCAGCATTGCACTTTTAAAGTGCCTTCATTGGTTGTTTGACCAGTTTCGAGATCTACTCCAACCGCAGACCCGTTTTTTGGCACAAGCACGGATTGCTCTGCAATGTGGACTAATGGAACCGTCTCCCCCATCTTGCGAAGCACAAAAATCGAGGGAGAATCTTTCGTCCCCATAGGAAAATCTGTATTGCCCATTGGCCCACCATGTTTGAAGCCTCCATAAGAGCCCCTTTTTCCTCCTCCCAACTCGCTAGGGACGCGGTCATACCCAGGCTTCGAAACCTCAACATGTAAGCCGATACCATTTGAACTGATAGAAAAGTGCCCCTGAGAACCCGCCTGTGTCGTGCCGCGCGTTCCCGATTTATAGGGATCGGGATTATTGGCAGCTCCCCATTTGACATTTGCGTCGGATACAGGATTACCGTACTGATCAACGACTTTCCCATGGAACTCAAAAGGCTTCATTAAGGCCGCAGCGAAGGCCATGATTGCATTGGTGTCTGGACCAAAGTCGTCTTTCACTCCGCGCTGGGTGGCATCGAGATCAACTGGTGCAGGTCGCCCATCAGGAAGTGATTTTACCCCAACCTGTGCTGCCGATGTCAGATCCAACGGGGAGCCAGTTGGTCCCATGGCAAGCCATAGGCAAACAATGAGAATAGCAAAGGCGAAAATGAGCAAAGCCGATTTAGATTTTAGATTATGATTCATGGTAAGAACGAAAGATCTAACTCTTCCATCATGCGATTGTAAAATGGCACCGTCCGCTGCAGGGGGAATTCGAACTCAGCGCTGTGAGCATCTTCAAAGGAATAATCGGACATATCAACTTTCCCATCTATTGCACCGAGTGCCCTACCCTCAGCACCAATCGCCTTCATCGGTGATTGGGCCACGTATGCCATGGACTCGTGCGCAGTGGTGACGAAACGGCCATTCACAGTCGGATAGTTGATGCCAAGCCTTTTCCCCGCAGGCTTCGCTTGATCGTAATAGTAACCCGTCATGCCAAGGTTATACCGCTGTGGCTTGGAGCCCAAGATTTGAACTTGGTTGCCAGGACCCACGATCAAGCCCCCGGGCGTATCATTATTCCACTCCCATTTCAGGAGGGCATCGTCATCTGGCAGGAAAAAGTTGACAAGATTTCCGACAACCCCGGCCAACTGTTTGCGATGGCTGAGGCTGCTTGTTGCGGGATCCGAATCGTTGAACGGCGTCGAATAACCCCAGCCTTGGTCAAGGATTTGGCGGTCGTCGTAGCAGCCCGCCGAGACGGCCCCATTGAGCAAGGCGTAGTTTGTTAGGATCATTTTCTTTTTGAGCGCGGCACCCACCACGACGTTCCCCAGGCTGTGGGCGACGAGGTTGCGAGTGTATCCGGCCGGCAGTTTATTGACGAACTGTTTTAAGCTTTCTCCGCATTTCCAAGCGCGGTACTCGCTGGCGTTGTAGGTGTAGGGAACCTCTCCAACCGGCGTGGCAAAACTGTCGTTCAGTGTGGGCCAGCGCATCGATGCAAACCGGCCTTTGTACCCGCGCTGCCACAGGCGCTTGAACATGGTGTCCGCGAAGTTTTGAGACTCCTGGTCGCTCATATTCCAGCCATGCACGAAGACGATGTAATGTTTGGCCTCCTCCCAAGACCTTGCTGCGTTTAATTCGTATGGCTCCTCCCCTTCGACTGGTGCCCAGGCCATGGCCGGGTCGGCGGGCTGGCTGTTGGACACTTGGGACGGCTCGGGCGCATCATCGGAAACGCCGGTGGCTTTGAGCCGCTGATACATTTTTCGCACGTCCACCAGATCCACCCACACGCTGCCCCCTTCGCCAAGCCAGGTTGATCCCCTCCAGAAGGTGAGCACAAGCTGGCCTTTCCCCTCCCCGGCACCCTCAAAGATGAGGTATCGGTTCGGATGATCTGCGCTGAGGGCAGGCTTTTCCGCGAGGGGATCCGGTTGCCAGAAGGAGACCGGGAGCTTGAACGATGCTCCTGTGCTGACCGTTCCCAAGGTCGTGGCCGTGGCGCCAAGAATTTGGCTCGAGGCGTCCCGTTCCGTTTTGAGATACTGATCTCCCCCATCTGCCTCGGCGGCTTGATAAACCTTGATGGATGGGGTGCCGGTCGCATTCCGCCATTCCAAGCCCACGGATATGATCCCGTTTGCGATCTCATCATGCAGACTTCCGATATGGACATGCAGCCTGGTGAAGTCTTCGAGATCGCGTGTCGATTTAATCAGGCCGTCGGAGAAATCTTTCCGGGTGGAATCAACGTTCTCCTCACCTGCGCCCGAGTTGCCATCATTATCATCATTGATCCAGAACCGGAACGGCTTCGCCTCCTTGGTTTTGTCGTAGGGTTTTCTGGCGAGCGCGTTGTCGCTGGCGTTGCCGGCGAACTTGATTATCCCGTCGCGGTTGGCATCGACGGCGATATCGACCGGGACGAGCAGGAGGGCCTGTTTGGAGATCTGGTCTCCTGGGGTTCCGATGGCGGCGAGGAGCCCGGTATTATTGATGGAGCGGACGTTCAAGTTCCGGGCGCCGGGGATTTCGTAGAGGTCGGTGGTATTGTTCGAGAGCATCCGCAGGACGAACACGGCCTGCTCCCAGGCATCGCGCCCCGGGTCGCGGAGGGTTTCTGCAGCGAAGACGATGTGGAGGACCGGTTGGATTTCGGTTCCGGCGATCGTCCGGCGATTGCTCAGGTGCAGGGGGCGGATGTTCCGGATCTGCGACTGAAGGGGGAGTGGGATCAGTCCGGGGCTTGATCCCGCCTGTCGGAGCGGTCTTCGGTTGAAGATGTTCCCGCGGTCGAGGAGTGCGGCCATGTCGTTGCCCGGGTCGGAGGAGGCGATCAGCACGTCATTGCTGTTATTGAGGGCGACCCCGTATCCCGGCAGCGGGATGACTTCCTGTCCGTTCCACAGGAGTGGCGAGGCCGCCCGTCCAGCCCAGTATCCGGCCACGGTATTTCCAAGCGCCCAGCCGTTGGCATTCGCGAGATTCGGGGCAAAGTTCGCTGTGACGACCTGGAGGGATCCGGCGCTTGGGATGCGGTAGCCGATCCATGGCTGGTACTGGTATTGCGATTTGAACGTCCCGTCGAAGATCGTGAATTGCCCCCCGGCGCGGAGGAAGAAAAACCCCCCATAGGCCGAATAGCTGTTGTCGGTCGCTCCCCCGCCGCCCCCCCAATACCCGCTTTCATTGGCTCCGGAAATATCGAGCTCCAGGGTGACGTGGCGGAGATCCCTGACGAATGGTGGCGGCAGGCTCAGGTAGGCGGGGATGCCCGCTATCACGCGGGCGCTTCGAATGCCGCAGAGCTCGGCGGCATTCCCGTAAGAGCTGAGCGAGAAGTACAAGTCGCCGTTGGTGGTGAGTCCGGCAGCGGCGTAGTATTCCACCACCTCCTCGCCCTCAACGGTTGTCCAGCGCATTGGGACAAAATTGTCCGGGGCCCGGTTGCGCAGGCTGTTTTGCAGGGTGTTCGACACGACGTTCCCCGGGGTTGAGTGGGGCTCCGGGGCTGCGTAGGCCGCATTTCCGGCATCGTCCAGCGCGACCATGTCGACATCATTCGCGCTCGAGCCGCTAAAGTTGATTGCGGCGTGGGATCGCTCAGGAATCGGGATGACTTGGATTTTTCCGTTGATGTCGAGCTCGGCACGCGACGAACTGACGGACCCCAGCAGAGCGGCAAGAAGGAAAACTTTGAAATTTTTCATTGGGCCGGGATATGGATGGCGTTGGCAGGGGCGGTGAGGGTTGCAATTTCCTGCCAGGAGCCATCGGGCATCCGCATCGAAATCGGGATCGGTTCACCATCGTCGGCGGTATTCGTCCACGTCACGTCCATGCTGCCGTCGTTGTGGTAGCCGACCGTCAGATCGCTCGGGGCAAACGGGGACACATGGGTGCCGGAGCCATCATCGCTCGCCGCGGAAAACCCGGTTTGTGCGGCCGGGGTTCCGCTCGTAGCCGTGATCTCGCAGGTGGCATACCAAGCGTCCGGCAGCGTGAAGAACGCCTTCGCCTCGCCGGCGCTGTCGGTACGGACGGAAATGGTGTTGGCCGTGGCCGCGCTGCTCGAGGCCTGGAGGGCTCCGCCGCCCGAGGTGACAGCGAAGGTGACGGTGGCGTTCGGCAGGGGACCCCAGCTGCCGCTCACGGCGACGACGAGCGCCGAGGAGAGGAGTCCGCCGGGCGATCCGGTCTGCTCGTTTCCGCTGACGATCGTGATCGTCGGGGACTGGGCGTTAAAGAGGTCGATCGGGTCTGTTCCGTCAGAAAACTCGTCCCGGTCGGGTCGTCCGTCCCCATCGGTATCGGAAAATTCGTCCGTGAACGGGCTCAGCCCGTAGCGCACCCACCAGCCATCGGGGATCCCCGTGCCTGCCGTCGAATAGGCGAGGGGATCGGTGCCATAGGCGGCTTCCTTATCATCCGGAAGCCCGTCATTGTCGGTATCCAGAGGCGTGATGAGGGTGATTTCGTTGGAGGGTTCGGTGCCGGCCTCCTCGTTGAACGCACGCACGCGGTAGCTGTAACCGGTGCTTCCAACGACGTCCCAATCGGTAAAGGCATTGATGTCCTCGAGCGTCGCGCTGATTTCCACCCAATCTTCCCCCTCCCGCCGCTCGATGGCAAACCCCTGCTCGATCCCGGAGTTGTCGTTCCACCGCAATTCGATCGGAATCCCCGCCGCGCCGGTCAGGGCAGTCGGAGCGAGAAGCGCGGCGGGGTTGTCCGACGAAAGCGTGACCCGGATGCGCGCAAACCACCTTCCGGATTTTCCCGCTCCTGCCAGGAGAGGCAGCGAGACGTGGCGGATCGTTCCGTCATCGGAGAGGATCTGGCGGGTCGCGGCATTTGGGGTGATCCAATGCCAGAGCGTTAGGTCGGCGGATTCCTCCAGGCGGTACACGACGTCCGTCGCCGCAATGGACTCAGGGTAGGAAATCGCGAGTTCCTCGGGGCCATGGTCGAGCGCCACGCTGGCAGCGTCCGCGAGGTGAGGGTCCTGTCCGAAGGCGTATTCGAGAAGGTTGGAGAAGCCGTCCGCATCAGGATCTGCAGCCTCGTTACAGATGTGCGGCACCTCCATCTCGTCGTCGTCAAAATGATCCCACTGCCAATCGGAAAAGGTCATCGCGCAGGCGCCGGAAGCCGAGGCAAGCAGCGCGAGCAAAACGAGGGATGGGGTAATACGGTGCATGGTGCGCGGATAATTGCGCTTTATAGTCCGCTCGTCAAAAAGAAAAAATTTCGGCCAACGAGCCCGGTTCGGCGACGTCCCGCCCGCCGGCCGCCCACCCGGGCCGTCCCGCCCGCCGGCGACCGCTGGAATCTGCGTGAATAAATTTCGCCTGCTGGTATAGACAGCTTGGCACATGTCCGACGATATCGAGCGATTTTTGATGTATTTGGCGACCGAGCGCGGGCTCTCTACGAGTTACCAACTGAATGTGCAGCGCACGCTCGAGGCCTTTGCGGAGTGGGCGAAAGCTTCGGGCGGGCAGGGATGGAGGGAGGTCCAGCCGCAGACGATCACCGAATTCCTCGCCTCCCGGAAGCGATCGGGATTGCAGGCGGCGTCGGTGCGCCTGGACGCGGTCGCGATCCGGATTTTTTATCGTTTTCTGGCAGCCCGCAACGGATGGAAGGAGAACCCGGCCGAGACGCTCACCCTGCCGAGGCCGGAGAAGCATCTCCCGGAGACCTTGGGGGTGGAGGAGGTCCGAAGGTTGATCGAGAGCATCTCGCCGGACGATCCCCAGGGCCTGCGGGACCGGGCGATGATCGAGCTCCTGTACTCAAGCGGGCTTCGGGTTTCCGAGCTCTGCGCCGCCCGCCTGGAAAACATCGACCTCGAGGCGGGTTTCATCCGGGTGACCGGCAAAGGCATGAAGACCCGGCTGGTCCCGGTGGGCGGCCCGGCTGCCGCCGCGATCCGCAGCTATCTCGATGCGGGACGCCCGCCGCTTGTCCGGCGCTGGACGGGGGCCGAGATTTTTCTCTCGGTGCGCGGCAGGCGCCTGACGTCCCAGCGCATCTGGCAGCTCATCAAAGAATATGCCGGCCGCGCCGGAATTTCCACGGGAGTTTACCCGCACCTCCTGCGGCACAGCTTTGCGACCCACCTCCTCGCGGGCGGGGCCGACCTGCGCATTATCCAGGAACTCCTCGGACACTCGGATATCTCCACGACCCAAATCTACACGCACGTCGAAAAAAGCGGGCTCCGCGCCGTGATTAAAAAATTCCATCCGCGCGGGTAGCGTGGATCAGCGGGCGTGCGGGCGCGGCGGCTGCGCACCCGGATCGCGGAACGTGATCCGCGCTTTCGTCAGGTCGTAGGGGGAAATTTCCACCGTCACCCGGTCGCCCGGGACGATCCGGATGAAGTTTTTGCGCATTTTGCCCGAGATGTGGGCCAGCATGAGATGCCCATTTGGTAGCTTGACGCGAAACATCGTGCCGGGAAGCACATCGACCACCACACCCTCGCTGGTTACACAATCGTCTTTTGCCATGGGAGAAGCCCTTCGTAACAGAAGTTTCTCCGGAGAGCAACTCCGGCGAGCGTCGCACTTTTGTAGCGTTCGGCGAATTTTTCCGGTGGCGTGGAGCGAGCGCAAGGCGATAAGTGGGCGCTGACGGAGCATCGCCCTCCAGGGAGAACGAGCGCACCGGCGCTGCCGGGACGACCTTTCGCCTTCGCCAAGGCCACGGCGTAACAAGGCCGTGTCGTCCTGTTCACCTCGCACTCATGGAATTGCCATTGCCGCGATGCAGAAAAATTACGGAGGGCGTATTGCGTTCTTGAGTTCGTTATGTACGATGAGCAACATCCGGTTTTGTGCACATGTCATTCACGCGCCACACAGATCACCCGCTTGGACCCTCAGGGCCGTGCCGTCGATGCTGCCGGTCCGCGCTGCTGCGCGCTGTCGGGTTTCCTGTCGTCTTGGCCGTGCTGCTCCTGCTTACGGGCCGGTCCGCGCTCTCCGAGGGAGTCTCGGAGGCCGGGCTGACGGCGTATGAGTGCGTGGCGCAGGCGGACAGGCATTTTGGCAAGCGCGAATTCGGTGAGGCGGCGTCGCTTTACCAGAGGTTCCTCGACGACTTCGGGGAGTCGCCGGAGGCCGCCGAGGCGATCCGCGCAATCCGGTTCCGCCACGCGATGAGCTTCGTTCACCTGAAGAAATTTTCCGAGGGAATCCCGGCACTCAAAGCGGCGCTGGGGCAGCGGCCGCCGCTCTCGACAGCCGAGGTCCAGGAGTTGCAGTTCTGGCTCGGCGTCGCGGAGCTGGAGGGAAAAAACTATGCGGCGGCGAGGGAGGCGCTGGGGAGCTTCCTGAAGCTCTTTCCGGCGGGTGCCGAGCGCACGCCCTCGTATGTGACGCAATACCCTGCGGCCATGAAAATCTCCGAGGCGGCGCTGCTCATTGGCTCGGCGTGGTTGCTGGAGGAACAATATTCCGCAGCCGCCGGGCACTTTGAGAAGCTCGGCCCGGACCTGGTTCCTGAGAACCGCTCGCGCGCCGTCGTCCTCCACCTTTACGCTCTCCTCCAGGGCCGGCAGAACGAGGCGGCGATGGCGCTTGTCGATGCCGAATTTCCCAGGCTGGCCGAGCTCACCCAGCTGGCGTCGTTCCAATGCCTGACGCTCGAGCTCGGGAGCCGCTGGCTCGAGGCCGGAGAGCTCCGGCGGGCGATTTCCTGCCTCCAGCGGGTCTGGCCGTCGGCGAGGATCCTAAAGCACCAGCAAAGCCGGCTCGATGATCTCGAAAGCCGGCTCAAAGCGGCCGAGGCCGACCCCCGCGTGGATCCCTATCGCAAATTTCTCCTCGCCCAGCTCGCCCAAAAAGTCCGGCGCGAGCTCGAGCATTTCCGGAGCATTCCCGACTTCGATACCGCGCTCCGCCTGCGGCTCGCGAGCGCGTACCGCGAGATGGGGCGGCACCTGGAGGCCGGCCTGATTTTGGAGGAGATTCTCGCGCGGCTCCCGGCCAGCACGCTCGGCGAGCAAGCGGCGGTCAGCCTCGTTCAAACCTGGTTTGAAATACAGCGCTGGCCGAAGGTTCTCGAGGCCGCGGAGCAGTTCCAGAACGTCTATCCGGAATCCGCCTCAGGTCCGCTCGTGCTTTACCTTGTCGGATTGGCCGGTCAGAAGTCCGGCCATTTTGATGCGGCCGCGATCGCGTTTGACGCGGTTTCCTCCCGGCACGCCGGCTCGGAGTTTGCGCCCCGAGCGCATTTCATGAGGGGATTTACCTGCCTTTTGGAGGAAAAAAATCCTGAGGCCATCGCGCTGTTTGAGTCATTTTTGAAGAAGTTCCCCAAGCATGATCTCGCCGAGGCCGCCTCGTACTGGCGGGGCATGGGCTACTCGTTCGACGGCCAATACGAGAAAGCGCGCGAGGCGATGGGGGCTCATCTCAAAGCCTACCGCGAGGGATCCCTGACCGGCAGTGCGGTGTTCCGCAGGGCGTATTGCGCGCAGCAGGCCGGCAACTTCGCGGTCAGCATCAAGGAACTCCGCGCCTACCAGCGAAATTTTCCGGAGCACGAGCATGCCAGCGAGGCCAAGCTTCTTCTGGGCGACGCGCTGCTGAACGAGGGGGAAATTGAGGACGGGATCGCGGTATTCCGGGATATTTCTCCCGACGATTCGCGATTTTATGAGGAGGGAATCTTCAAGACGGGAAAGGCGCTCAAGCTCCTCGAGGAATACGATCGGCTGCTTGCACTGATGTCCGGGTTCGCGCAAAAATTTCCACGGAGCCCCCGGGTGGCGGAGGCCGTCTTCCAGGCCGGCTGGGTCCACCGCCAGAAAAACCGTACGGAACAAGCTCGCGAGCTCTATTGGGAGGCGATCAAAAAATATGGCCCCGACCCGTCAATCCGTTCGGTGGACGACCTCTTTCCCGCCCTTGCGAAGCTCTACCCGCGCGACGATCCGGACGCGTACGTCACCCTTCTGAGCGAGCTTTTCCGGCGCGCAAATTCCTCCGGCGACCGGGTTCTGGCGATGCGGGCGCTGTGGGCGCAGGGGATATTCCTCCGCAAATCCGATCCGGTGCGGTCCCGCGACCTGCTCGCGCAGGCGCATGCCCTGTCGTGCGTGCAGACCACGAATCCTCTTCTTCTGGCCGATTTTGCCGAGGCCCTGGCTGCGGCGGGAAACCAGGCCGCCGCCTCGGACCTCTATCGCGAACTGCTCCGGTGGAATCCACGCGCCCCGCAAAAGGATCGCGCCCTTGCGGAGCTCGGATTGGCGGCCGCCAGATCTGGAGATGCCGGGCTTGCCCGCAAATATTTCGAGCGATTCCGCCGCGAGGTCGCCGGCTCGCGGGACACCGGGCGCGTCCTCCTGGCATCCGCCACTCTGGAGGAAGATCGCGGTCATCGCGCGTCCGCACGAAAGCTTCTGGAGGACCTCCTCTCGGCCGAATCTTCAACCGGCCTCGAAAAGGCCGAGGCCCTTTACCGGATCGGCCAGATCCACATGGCCGAGGGCAACCCCCGGCTGGCGATCCCGTACTACCAAAGGATTTATGTCATGCACGGACGCTGGAGGGAATGGGTCGCGAAGGCCTACCTGCGCAGCGGCGAGGCCTTCGAAAAAATCCGCGACACCGGGAGCGCGAGACGGACCTACGAGGAGATCACAGCGAAAGACGAGCTTGCAGATCTTCCAGAATCAGCAGCGGCCAAGCGGCGGCTCCACGCGCTCCAGGCTTCCGGGGCCGACCCCTCCACCCCGGACAACGGATGAGAACCGCTCTCATGGCTGCCGTTTTGATGGGCTCCTCCCTTTCGGCTCAGGACGTTCTCTTCCTGAAGAATGGCGAGAGGCGGGCGGGAGAAATTTCCCAGACGGACGGGGTCCGCCTTCGCCTGCAGATCCCGCTTCCCGCCTCCCCGGGCACCCGCGAGGTATTCGCCTCTGTGTGGATCCCGCTCTCCGATATCCGCAGCATCGAGTTTTCCCACAGCCCGGAACTTGAGGAACTGCTCCGGCCGGGCCGGACCGACCGCCTCCACGATCTGGCCGCCGTATGGGCCGCTCATAAAGTCTGGCTTTCGTTCCCGAAGTCTTCGGCCGGCCGGATCGGGATTGCCTACGCCACCGACCTGATTCAAGCCGGCCGGCTGGCGGAATCCGCCCTCGCGTGGCAGCTCTTCCACGAAATCGAGACAAATGCGTGGCGGGAGGAAGACCGGATGGAGGCCAAGCAGGGGAGACTCCGTGCGATGGTGGCGTGCGGGAATGCGGCCGATGCACTCGGAGAGGCGCGCGAGCTCGCCCAAATGACGGAAAATCCAGCCGTCCTCATCGAGGCAAAATTCCTCCTCGCCGAGGCCGATCACATGGCCCTGCGCCAGCTGGTCGCCGAGAATCCGCGCTGGGAGGACGATGTTTATGTGATCCCCGAGCATGCCCGCCTTTCGGCGCAGGCGCTCGACCAATACCTGTTCCCCTCGCTGTTTTTTGGAACCGCGTCCTTCCCGGCAGCGCGCGGACTCTGGGGCGCACTCCAGGTTTACGACTTTAACCGCAATCAGCGCAGCGCCCTCGAATGCGCGCGCGACCTGGTCGCCTGGTATCCGGCAACCCCGTTCGGCGCGAAGGCCCGCGACTACATTGCCCAGCTCCCCGCAGAGGTCACCTGCAACGACCCGGAGCGCGAGTCCCGCACCCGGCGGCCTGCTGCGGCCGTTGAAAAAATCAGCAAAAAGAAAAAAACCCATGAAAATGACAAATAGAACCCACCTCCTCGCGCTCGCCTCCGCGCTAGGATTCCTCCTCGCCGCCCCGATCGCTGAGGCGGCAAGCGAGCCCGCCACGCCGCCAGCTGAACAATCCGCCAAAGCGCCCAAGGACAAGACCCTGCTCGACACGTTCTATATTGGCGGGCCCCTGATGTGGCCGATCCTGCTCTGCTCGATCGGGACGGCGGCCGTCGCCGCGTACTGCCTCATCCACATCCGGGGGAGCTCGCTCATGCCCAGCGCCCAGGCAGAAGTCGTCGGGCAATACCTCCAGGCCCGCGATGCCGGCTCCGCCTACTCGCTCTGCAGCAGCCAGCCGAACGTCTTCTCCAAAACGATGGCGGCTGCCCTGCTGAAAGTGAACTTCGAGCGCGACCTGGCGAACAAGTCCTCGATGGAGCAGGCCGCCGGCGAGACCCTGGCGAACGAGGAGACGAAGCTGAGCCTCTGGGTGAACTACCTTAATGTCTTTGCCACCATCGGCCCGATGCTCGGACTCCTCGGCACCGTCACCGGCATGATCGCCAGCTTCGACATGCTCGCCGCTGGAAAGTCCGAGCCGTCGGACCTTGCGAGCGGGATCGGCGAGGCGATGATCACGACCGCAGGCGGGCTCTTCGTCGGGATCCCGGCGATGTTCCTCTATTTCTACTTCCGCAGCCTCCTGACGATCCACGTCGCCGCCATCCAGACGCGCATCACCTTCCTTCTCGACGTCCTCTCGGGCGAAATCAAAATCCAGGGGGCCGCGGCCGAGCACGAGCGTTCCGCGGAAGCCATCTCCCCATGAAAATCAGCAAGCCGCCTGCCGACGAGGTCGGGTTCCAGCTCGCCCCGATGATCGACATGACATTCTTGCTCCTCGTCTTCTTCATGGTCACCACCAAAATCTCTAAGGAGCAGGTGAAGGTGGATATCCGGCTTCCGGTTGCCTCGAGTGCTCTGGTTCCGGGGAACCTTTCCGATCGCGACATCATCAGCATCGACGCGCGCGGGCAGTACTTCGTCGGCCAGCGGCCGGCGGACAAAAAGCAGCTGGCTGCCCACCTCAAGGCGCGCTTCCAAAACAATCCCCCTCTGCGCCTCTACGTGCGCGCCGACTCCCGAACCCCCGGCAAGCAGATGAAGGAACTGATGCGCCTGGCGAGCGAGGCGGGAGCGATCAACGTCATCTTTGGTACCTACCATGATTAACCCCACCCGTTCACCACGCGGTCCAGTCCGCCCGCTCCCGAATAACCGATGCAACTGAGGCGCCGCGACATCCAGACGGTCGAGATGCAGATGGGCCCGATGATCGACATGGTTTTTCTTCTCCTCGTCTTTTTTATGGTGACCGCGAAGCCGGTCCGCCAAGAGAGCGATGTGAATATCGGGCTGCCCGGCACCGTGGCCCAGGAGGAGGTGCTGGACATACCGGACGAGCAGCGGATCCTCATTCGATCCGATGGGCAGATCTTCCTGAATGACCAGCCCATGGATTCGTCCGCCAGCGAGTCGCTCCCCGCCCTGCTGGCTACGCTGAAACGGTTCAAGGAGAGCGCCGACGCCAACAAGAGCGAGGCGCTCATCACCATCGATGCCGAGGACGCCTCGATTCACCAGCGGATCGTGAGCGTGCTCAACGCCTGCGCCCAGGCGCGCATCACAGGCGTCACGTTTGCGGATACCCCGGAGGATTCCTGATGCCCGCTGCCGATGTAATCTTCTCCGAGAACGCAGCCACAAACAGCCGCCGCAAGGTCCTGTCTGCGATCTTACTGGGCGTGATCGCCCTCCATGTCGCCGCTGGCTTTGTGGCTGGCGCGATCGTCGTCGCCAAATATTTTTTTCCGCCCCCGGCGACATTTGAGGTCAAGCGTGACATCCGGCTTCCCGCCAAGCAGCGCGAGCACCGCATGAACATGGCGGCCTTCGATGCCATGGCCCCCAAGCCGACGTTCAACGACAAGCTGCAGAGTATCCGCCCGGCCGCCTTGGCGCTGCCCGAGCTCCCGAAGCTGCCGGTCGATCAGATGATGCCGCTCGACCCGTCGGAGATGGTCGCCGACCAGCTCGCGAGCCTCGCCGGGGCCGCCGGGACCGGCGCA
>JBGTAT010000336.1:0-3015 GCA_041749755.1 Terrimicrobiaceae bacterium
GACTGGACGATCGGCCACGTGCACAGCGGGACGCTCGGCTGGAACAGCTTCATGGCGGCGGGCATGTTCTACTGGCTGGCCCCCCGGCTCTGGAACACGAAGCTCTACTCCGTAAAGCTCGCCGACCTCCACTTCTGGATCGGCATGGTCGGGATCCTGCTCTACATCGCCTCGATGTGGGTCTCGGGTATCACCCAGGGGCTCATGCTCAACGCGGTCACCCCCGATGGCGTCCTCGCGTACCCGAACTTCCTCGAGGTGGTGAACTCGACCCGCGCGATGCTCCACACCCGGATCCTCGGCGGCGCCCTCTTCCTTCTCGGCATGATCCTCATGGCCTACAACCTCTTCCGGACGATCCGCTCCGGGCACCCGGCGGTCGCCACGATCGAGGTGCAGGTGCCCGACGAGCCGCGCAAGGAGGGCATGTCGCTCGTCGCCGGCTTCCTCAACCCGCCGGTCATCTACTCGTTCCTCCTCGTCCTGTTTTCGTGCGGATGGGGATTCGGCCAGGGGACGATCAGCACGGTTTCGCTGGTCCTGCTCGTAGAGACCGCTCTCGTCGCGATGATCCACCTCGGGCTCTCGGGGAAAAAATGGAACGACTGGTACGAGCGCCTGCTCGAGAGCTGGCTGCCGTTCACCGTGCTCACGTTTGTCGCCGTCGTGGCCGGCGGCATGATCCAGATCCTGCCGACGGTTTTTGTGAAGCAGAGCGCCGGGCCCGACGCCCCGATGCAGAAGGTTTATACCCCGCTCGAGTTGGCCGGACGCGACATTTACGTGCGCGAGGGATGTTACAACTGCCACAGCCAGATGATCCGCCCGCTTGTCGGCGAGGTCCTCCGCTACGGCAAGAGCGGGCGGCTCAGCGAGTCGGTCTACGACTTTCCGTTCCAGTGGGGCTCGAAGCGAACCGGGCCCGATCTCCAGCGCGAGGGCGGAAAGTACCCGAACATGTGGCATTTCCAGCACATGATGGACCCGCGCTCGACCTCAATCGGAAGCCCGATGCCCGCCTACCCTTGGCTCTACAAGCAGCTCACCGACATCCCGGCGCTCACCGCCAAAATCCGCGTGCTCACCGGATACGGGGTCCCCTTCCCTCCCCGCTCGCCGGATGCGATCCGCGAGGCCTGCCTCGAGCAGGGGCGCACGATCACCGACGACCTCGCCAAGAGCGGGGTCAAGATCGCCCCGGATAAGGAAATCATCGCCGTCATCGCCTACCTCCAGCAGCTCGGAAAGTACGATGTGCCGGCCGCACCTGCCGCGCCGCCGGCACCAGTCCTCCCGCCCGCGCCAGCCGCCCCGGCGGACGCCCCGAAACAAGCCAGCTCCCACTGAGATGTTCCACCAAGTCCAATTTGCCAACTGGAGCGCGATCGTCACGGTCCTCGCATTTGCCGTGAGTTTCTGCGTCTTCGCCACCGTCGTCATCGGCGCCCTGCGCTGCTCGAGCGAAAAGGTCCGCCATCTCGCGGAGATGCCGCTCGAGGAGGAAAAAAGATCATGAACACGAACCGCCACGATGAGGACGACCTCCGTCACCACACGTACGATGGGATCCAGGAATACGACAAGCGGCTGCCGAACTGGTGGCTGTTCACGCTCTACGGCGCGATCGTTTTTGCGGCCGGATACTGGGCGTACTACCACTGGACCGACCACATGGTGGCCGGCTACGTGCGGGTCGAGCGCCGGATCGAGGAGCTCCAAAAAAATGCGCTGAACAGCGGGGCCGCCCCGACAGACGTCCAGCTCTGGAACCTGAGCCAGGATCCGGCGGTCGTCGCCTCGGGCGAAAAAATCTACAAGACGAACTGTGTCGCCTGCCACGGGCCGGAGCTCAAGGGCGGGATCGGGCAGAACCTGGCCGATGCCACATGGATCCACGGCGGCCTGCCGATCAACCTCTACGATGTCATCATGAAGGGCGTCGCCGTGAAGGGGATGCCAACGTGGGGGCCCGTGCTCGGGCCCGCGCGCGTCGCGGATGTCGTCGCATTTGTGATCAGCAAAAATCCGACGATCGAGAAGCCCACCCCGTGAGCGGAGACCGGAAAAGCGGGTCGAATGCGCAGCGCTTGCAGCGCAAGCCCGCTGCTCTCCAGCCAACCGTTTTTCGATGAAGCCCAAAGCCCCGAGCATCGATTCGGTGACGACCATCAACGAGGATGGCTCGCGGTATTTTGTGCATCCGGCCGACGTGAGGGGCCGGTTCACGCTGCTGCGGCGGACCTCGGCCGTGCTGCTCATCGCCATCTACGTCGCGCTGCCGTTTGTGAAGATCAACGGCGAGCCGGCCGTGTTCCTGGACGTCCTGCACCGGAAGCTCCACCTCTTCGGGATCACCCTGATGTTCCAGGACCTCTGGCTCCTGTTTTTTCTCATCACGGGGCTTGGGTTCAGCCTGTTCCTTGTCACCGCGATCCTCGGCCGGATCTGGTGCGGGTGGGCGTGCCCGCAGACGGTCTTTTTGGAGCATGTTTTCCGCCGGATCGAGCGGTTCATCGACGGCGATGCGATGTCCCGGCGCCAGATCGAGGACGAGCGGTGGTCGGCCGGCAAGCTGATCCGGCGCCTGCTCAAGCACGGGATTTACGTCCTCCTGGCCGCGCTCATCGCGCACCTCTTCGTGTCGTATTTTGTGTCCATCCCGACGCTCTACGCGATGACCCACCGGTCGCCGGTGGAAAACTGGAGCGTGTTTGTCTTTGTCGCCGCCCTCACCGCCGCGCTCTACTTCAATTTTGCGTGGTTCCGCGAGCAGTTCTGCATCGTGCTGTGCCCGTACGGCCGCCTCCAGTCGGCGCTGATCGACGACAACTCGATCGTCGTCGGCTACGACGAGCGCCGCGGCGAACCGCGAGGGAAGGCGGGCACCACCGAGGGGGCCTGCATCGACTGCCGCCGGTGCGTGCAGGTCTGCCCGACCGGGATCGATATTCGCCAGGGCCTCCAGATGGAATGCATCTCGTGCGCGGCCTGCGTCGATGCCTGCGACGAGGTGAT
>JBGTAT010000337.1:0-4329 GCA_041749755.1 Terrimicrobiaceae bacterium
GGACCCTTGCCAGATCCGCGCGAGCGATGGCGCGGTCGCGGAGCTGGTACTGGAGCGTCTGCCCGGTGCGCGGGATCGCCCCGATCACGACCGCCCCTGAACCGGGATCCGCACCGATGATGCTGCGGATCAAAAAATCCCCCGGCTTGAAGTCGTCAAGGTACTCGGTGCCGGCGATCCCGGCGAAGAGGTTCCCCTTGGCGACAGATTTTTCGGAGTCGGTGAGCGCTTCGAAGGCCGACTCCAGCGCCTTGTATGCCGGCTGACCGCCGAGGCTGTAAACGATATTGTCCTCCGCGCGGGTGACCGTGAGGGGCTCGCCGATCGGGCGGCAGCCTTGGCTGACCAGCGGAAGGAGGCCAGTGCGCCCGGAGAGCGGGACGCACACGGCATCCACCACCTGGTCGTTGAAAAAAACGGCGGAGTCATCCCCGCCGCTGGCGAGGCCGCCGACGCAGGGAACGTTCGGGTTTTCCCGGTTCCACTCCCGGAGCCATGCGTCGGTGTCGAAGCTGTGCGGGTTCGCGATCAGGAGCGCGCTGTGGGGGCGGGTTGACGAGGCGATCGGGGCGTGGAGGCCCGGGGTGACCGCCACGACCGGTTCGACCCCCTCGCAGGCCAGTGCCAGGATCGCGCAGCCGGTGCCGCTCTCGGATTCGCAGTCCCCCTCGATCCTTCCGTCCGCCGTGCATCCGATCACGTTGACGATGTGCCCGTCGACCCGGAGGGTGTCCACAAATTCTTTCAGGAACGGGAGGTAGTCCGGGCTGACAAACGCCACGGCCAGAGCGGCCGGCCGGCCGAGGGCCTGGCGGATTCCACGTGCCGCATCGGCCACTTCCGCCAGGGAAAATGGACCGGCAATGCTCGTGCTGTGTGCTCGCGGCTGCATGCTCCCATCATCGCGCCCGCCGCGCACGAGTCAATCACCGCCATGAGGAAAAAATCTACTACTTGGCACCCTTGCCAAAGAGGACGACCGGAATCGTCTGGAGGATGATCGAGATGTCGAGCAGGACCGACCAGTTGTCGATGTATTCGAGATCCATCTTCACCCATTCGTGGAAGTCGGTGACCTTGTTCCTCCCGCGAATCTGCCAGATGCACGTCAGGCCGGGCTTCATGCTGAGCCGCCGCCGGTGGGCCGCACGCTCAAATTTTTCGACTTCGTAGAGCGGGAGCGGGCGCGGGCCGACCAGGATCATCTCGCCGCGGAGCACGTTGTAAAGCTGGGGGAGCTCGTCGATGCTCGTCTTGCGCAGCCACTTCCCGAATTTCGTGATCCGCGGGTCATCCTCCACCTTGAAGACCGGGCCCTTCATCAGGTTTCTGGTGGCTAGCTCGGCCTGGCGCGATTCGGCGTCCACGCACATCGTGCGGAATTTCCACATGTCGAACGGCTTCCCGTGAAGCCCGGCGCGCCGCTGGCGGAAGAAGACCGGCCCCGGGGTCGTGATCAGGACGATGGCCGAAACGATGAGGAACAGCGGGAGGCAGACGACGAGCCCGAAGGCGGCTCCGGCCCGGTCCACAAAGGCTTTCATCGTGATCGACCACGAGAGCTCGGGGGTCGTCCGGAAGACGAGCATCGGGCGTTTGGCCAAGGTGTCGTAGGATGGGCGGGCGGTGGAGGTGTGGATAAAATCCGCGCTCAGCCAGGCCTCGACGCCCTCGGTTTCGCACGCCTCGATCGCGCGCTGCACCTTGTCGATTTCGATCCGGTGGAACGCGAGGACGACGCGCCCGACCGCATGGCGGTGGAGGGCCTCGACCAGTTCCTCAATGCCGCAGGTCTCGAGGTCGATCGCGGCCACAACCTGGATCTCCAGCTTCTGCGTCGCGGTGAAGGCATTCAGGATCCCCTGCATGCTCTGGCGCTCGCCCGCAAGAATGATCCTCTCCCCGACGCGTCCCTGCTTCAGCGATCCGATGTAGGACCAGGCAAAAATCCTCTCGCGGAGGAGCAGCACGATCGGCGCAAACATCGCAAAAAGGATCAGCACCGACCGGCTGGGCACGCTCAGCCGCAGGAAGATCACCGCGCAGCTGAGCATCACCAGCATCCAAAAGGCGCCGGCCGCCATCTGGCTCAGCGACCTCCACGTCGTCTTTTCCAAGGGGTAGCTGTAGAATCCCTGGCTCTCCAGGATGAACGGCCCAAAGGGCATAATCACCGCGAGCATCCAGGCAAATTGCGAGAACTCATCGATCATCCAGAGGTTGTCCATGACGACAAACCCGTGGTAGCGGACAAAGTGTGCGATCCAGAAGACGAGGCCCAGCAGGAGGGCGTCGATGAATTGGTTCAGCTGAAGGTTGATTTCTTGTCGGCGGGTGCTCATGGATATGCGTGGCCGCATCCGGCTTGCGCGCGCGGGGGTGGAGAGATAACACAATACGTCCATGGGTCAAAAAAATAAAGTTTTCCCCGTCGTCGGGATTGTCGATTCCGCCCGGGCCATCCGCCTGGCGGAGGGGCTTGGACGCAGGGAGGTGGACTTTCTGGAGTGGCGGGCGGACTGTCTTCCCGGCATCGCGCCGCTCCCCAAGGTGCGGGTTCCCTGGATCCTGACCGTGAGGCACCCGCGCGAGGGGGGGGCGGGCAATTTGACCGTCCCGGCGCGGCGCGAGGCATTCCTTCGCCTCATGGAAAATGCGGCGCTGATTGACATCGAGCTCCGGTCGCTGCCGGCAATGAGGAGCGTCCGCCAGGAGGCCGCGGCCGCCGGGGTCCGGGTCATCGGGTCGTTCCACGATTTTAGCAAGACCCCTTCTGAGGCGAAGCTGTGCGAGATTGTGGACAGGGCCTCGGATTCCGGGGTGGACGTCCTGAAGATCGCGACCTTGACCTCGCAGCCGGGCGATGTCGCCCGGCTGCTCAACCTTTTTTCCCGATCCTCCCTCCCGCTTGCGGTGATGGGGATGGGGCCACTCGGCTACGCCTCCCGCCTCCTCTTTGCGGCCAGCGGATCGGCCCTCAACTACGGGTGGATCGACCGCCCGAATGTTCACGGACAATGGTCGGCGCTGGCACTCAAAAAGGCGCTGAACCCGCGCCGATAAGAGGATTCCATTTTCTCTTGCGTCCCTATCGGCGCAATTTACGCTCGGCGATCCTCATCTCAACGACGTCTACATGTACCTGCAATCACTGGAAATCATCGGCTTTAAATCGTTTGCCCCAAAGACGATTTTAAATTTCCACCGTGGGGTGACCGCGATCGTGGGTCCGAACGGCTGCGGGAAGTCGAACGTCCTGGACTCGATCCGATGGGTTCTTGGCGAGCAGTCGGCGAAGGCGCTGCGCGGCGGCGAGATGGCGGACGTGATTTTCAGCGGCACCGACAGCCGGCCGGCGCTCGGGATGGCCGAGGTCTCGATGACATTTTCGGAGTGCGAAAAGGAACTGGGGGTCGAGTGGAACGAGGTCCGGATCACCCGCCGGGTGTTCCGCGACGGGAAGAGTGAATATTTTCTGAACAAGACGCCCTGCCGGCTGAAGGATATCCACCAGCTGTTCATGGATACCGGAGTCGGGCGCAGCGCCTACTCGATCATGGAACAGGGGAAGATCGACCAGATCCTGAGCAGCCGCCCGGAGGACCGCCGCGCGATCTTTGAGGAGGCCGCGGGGATCACGAAGTATAAGGCCCAAAAGAAGGAGGCCCTCCGCAAGCTCGAATATACCGAGGCGAACCTTGTCCGCGTGCAGGACATCATCAAGGAGGTCAAGCGCCAGATCGGCTCGCTCCAGCGCCAGGCCGGCAAGGCCCGCCGGTTCCAGGCCCTGATGCAGGACTTGCGCACGTTTGACACGCATCTTTCGCACCGGAACTACCGCGCGATTTCGGACGACCTCGAGGCGTATCAGGCGCAACTCGTGCAAGGCGATGCGGCCCGCGAGGTTCACGAGCAGGAGATGGCCCACCAGGAGACGTCGCTGGCGGGCTTTCGCGAACGCCTCGACGAGCTCGACCGCGAGGCCTCGGAGGCCCGCGAGGGACTCCAGACGCTGAGGAACCGGATCTTCTCGGCAGAAAACCGGATCCAGACAAACCGGGAGCGCAGCGACGAGGCGGCCGCCCTGATCGAGCGCCACCGGTCGGACATCGCGCAGGCGGAGGAAAAAATCCGCTCCCAGCAGGAGCAGATCGAGCAGACCGACTCGCTGCTCACGCAGATGATCGAGACCCTGCGCGGGCATGAGTCGGCGCTCAGCGAGCACAACGAAAAAGTTCGTGCGGCCCGCGAGGATCGTGCCGCGATCGAGCGGGAGATCCAGGAGGCCGGGGCCGGGATCTCGCGGGTCGAGGCTCGCATGGGATCGCT
>JBGTAT010000338.1:0-8073 GCA_041749755.1 Terrimicrobiaceae bacterium
CAGCCGAGCCACCACAGGTGGCCAAAACGGGTCTTCGGCGTCTCGCAGTCGATCTCGAAAAGGAAGTCGGGCGTCGAGTGTTTCGCGCGCCATTCATCAAACCGCCGGGGGTCGGTCCAATAGGCGGGGTCGGTCGACCGCCAGACCTGCTCGTGGTGGTAGAGGCTCTTATTTTCCTCGCTGCCCTCCCATTCGCGGATGAGCGCAAGGTCCCAAGCGCTCCAGGGATGTCCGAAGCCGAAGTAGTTGAGCCCCAGATCCCGAAGCATCCGGCAATGGGCCTCGATCGGCTGCGCATCGGGCGACTTGCGGAACACATGGCTGTGGCCGGCCCAGCGCAGCGGGCGGCGCTCGGTAGTTGCAGGCTCGTTGCTCATCCTTCTCCGGTCAGGGCATCGGCCAGAGGCCGAAAAGCAGCTCCTCGCGCCGCGGCCCGCGCTTCTTCAGCTCGTCGCCCGGCATCCAGCCCCCGTCCAGCAGGACGGCGGTGGAGAACAGCGTTGAGGCATTTGTCTCATGCACGGTGAATTCGCACTGGCCGACGTTGACGTGCGGGTGGGCTGACCAGCTGCGAAAGAACGGCACGCGCTTGTTTGCCTCGTTCATGAACGAGACCTTCTGCCCGTCGGGACCGGGGCTTTCCCAGACGAGCTCGCGCCCGCGATAGTGCATGGCAGGCCCCCCGTTGATCCCGTAGAGCGTCAGCCCCGGAACGGGGTCCATGATGCCGTCGTTCTCGCTGTTCGAGTGCTGGATGTCGATCGGGTAAACGTAGCCGATCCCGGTGGTCCACGACATTCCCAGCGGGTTGGCCCCGAGCATGTAGTCGGTGTTCAGAGCGATGGCGTCGCGGTATTTCTGGTCTCCGGTCAGCTTCCAGGCGATGAACAGATTGCGATTGAAGTTGGTCACCGTGGAGGCCCCCCATCCGGCCCAGTAATCCTTGCTGCGCGACCAGGTCTGCCGGTAGGGCATGGACGCCATTTCGGCGAGCAGGGCATCGGCGGAATCGATGTAGCGCTGGCGCCATTTCTCCACCACGTCGGCCGGAAGCCGCTTGTCCGGGTCCAGGGCCAGGTCCGCATAGATCCATGCGGAAAAATCCTTGTGCGAGAAGCTCCACTGGAAGGGGCCGGTGCCTTGCCCCGCGAGCTCACCGATATTTTCCAGGTAGGCCGGGTCTCCGGTGAGCCGGTTCAACTGAAGCGCGGCGTGCACGCGGTACGGGGCCACCATCGCATCGGTCTCCTCCCACTCACGCGTGTAGGGATCGCCGGCGCCGCGCTTTGTCTTGGCCTCCAGAGTGATTTTCCCGAGGGAGTTCTCGGGGCGGATCCCGAACTCCCACGCCCGCTTCGCGCTCTCGGCGTAGAGCTTTGCCTGGGCGGGGTTGAAGGGCTGCACGAGCCTGGCATACTGCGCGGCTGCTGCGGCATAGATCAGCGACGACCAACGCGTTCGCAGGGAAAACGAATACGGGTACTTCTCGTCATTGTACTCAGGGTGCGTATTGGTCTCGATAAATCCGGAGACACCCCCCTGTTCGTTCTGGCTGCGGCGCCAGCATTCCAGCCCCCAGGCCACCTCGTTCAGCAGGTCGGGGGTCCCGTCCCCGGACTCCGGCAGGTTCAACTGGCCGTCCGGGAAATTTTGCGGAGCGGCCTCGAACGCGCGCAGCATGTCGAAGATCGCGACATAGTGCGCCTGGTTCCGATCCCAGTCCGCCGCGTCGTACCATCCGCCGGTCACATTTCCAGTGTGCCGCGTCAGGTCCACGGTGCCGCCCACCGCGTCGAAAATCGGAAAGTCTTTCGGGCTGCCGGTCTGCTGGGGGAAGGCGACATACCGCCCCTCGTATATCTGGTCGTGCATCGTTGACTTGGGGCGGGTCCAGGCCGTGTGGGGCTGCTCCAGCGCCGTCGCAGCCCTCTGGTGAAAGAATCCGCGCGCGGCGGTATAGAATGTCTCCCCGTGAGCATTCGGCCCGTGACGGAAGGGCCACGAGCGACCGACCCCGGGGATCGTGATGAAAAACGTCCCCTCGCCCTTCAGCCCGCTCAGATCCATCTCGTACACGTCCTCGCCATACATCGAGGGCCGCGGAGTCTCCGGGGGGTCATTCGCCTTGGGCGCAAAATGCGGGTCCTTCTCCACCAGCCGGACAGGACCGGTTAAAACGGCCTCGCCGGTCTGGGCGTCGATGACGCGGAACTCGCGGGCTTGGTCAAAAGGGACCGGGCCCAGCTCGCAGCCGAAGGCCCCGAGATACGCAAACTTCTTCCCCGCTCCAGACGCATACCCGGCTTGGTTCACTTTGATGGAACGCGAAACGAGGCTCATCTCGTCGAAGGTGAAGGTCACCTCGCCGCGGTCCCGCACGCTCACCGTGTATTTTTTTCCCGACTTGAGCGGCTTCGGGAGCTCAAGGATGCAATACTGTCCGTAGTTCACTTCGTGGCCGCCGGGCACGCGACTGCCGCCTAGAGAGACCAGCGTCCGCGTCGCCCGCGCGGGAGCAACGGCCGTCGAATAGTCGGCATCCTCCGTGCTGGTGACCTGAAACGCTTCGGGGGAATCCAGCTGGCGCTCCCCCAAGGCCTCGCGGGCCGCAACCAGGTAGGCCTTATGGATCTCGCCTGGCTTTTTATAGGCCCCCCAATCCTTTCGCCCCTCTTTCAGCCCCTGCTCCCAATTCGCAACCGCCCGGGACAACTCCCCGCCCGAATACTCATCCATCTTCCCGACCACATGGGGAAGGTCGTAGAGCCCGAGGACCAGCCAGCGGTCGTTGAGCACCAGCAGCTGCTGCACCTCCCCGCGATACTCCGGCTGCTGGATCGGAAACTTCCCGATGCTCTCGGCCGGCAGCCCGGAGAGCTCCACCCCCGGGTTTCCCCCAAAAGGACGAGCCAAAAGGCCCGGGCAAAAAACTATGGAAAGTAGCGAGATGTTGGCGAGGAGGAATCGATGATGAGGTTTCATTGGGATCAATATGTCTATATATAGAAGAAAGGCAAATTCAAGGAAATAATCGGGCGGGGAGATTGGGAAATTTTTCGATGGTGGTAGGGAATCCTGCACCGATTCTCTGCCTGCGGGCAATAAGAGTTGCCTTAGCCGAGAGAAATAGATATCGATACACCATCATGAAGCCTCTCCTTCTTGCCACCCTCCTTGCCACAACGACGCTTCCGCTTCCCGGAGAAACGGTTTTTCTGGACCTGAAGTCCGCCGCGAACACCCCGCTGGAGGACGACGGAATTGCCAACAACGCGAAGGGGGGGTGGACCGACGAGGGGATCAACGACATGGGGATTTACCCGCCGATCCCGTCGGGAAAGGTGGAGCGGAACGGCTACCAGTTCGAGCTCATCGAGCCGGCGGCGAACGGCGGGAATGCGGTGATTCTGCTGCGCGGGGCGAAGCGCGGGCAGGACAAGCCGGAGAGCGTGGAAATCCCGGTCGGGGGGAGGGCGGCGCCGTTCCTCTACTTCCTGCAGTCGGCGGCCGGCGCGCCCGACAAGGCGGAGAAGAATTACGCGGTCGCCAGCTACGAGGTGGTTTTCCAGGATGGCACGCGCGAGGCGATTCCGATCCGCGACGAGATCGAGATCCGCCAGTGGTTTGCCGGCGCGTGGTGGGACAACTCGGGAGCCGCAAGCTGGCCGATTTTCATGGGAACGAATGTTTACAGCATGAAGTGGAAAAAGCTCATTGGCGTCTGGGCGATGCAGTGGAAGAACCCGTGGCCGGACAAGTTGATCGACAAGATCGTGCTGCGCTCGGCCGGGACCGCCGTCCCGGCAATCTTTGCCGTCACGCTCTCGGACAGGGATTTTCGCGCCGACGAGGCGAAGATCAAAGAGCACTTCACCCGCGTTGATCCGGCGCCGGATGGGTTCTTCGATGCCAAGCTCAAGCAGGAAAGGGCCGGCATTTTCGAGGCGGCGGAAAAGGCCGGTCATTTTCAGGGCATCCGCTCGGTGGTGCCGATCCGCCCGGACCTGCTGGCGGTGACGGTGGATGGCGCGATGGCGGAGAGCGGCCCGGGGCTGAACAACGACACGATGCTGGCGCTTCAAAAGCCGGAGGCCTTCCTGCTGCAGTCCGGGGAGGGCAAGGGGTTTCATCCGGAGAGCGTCGGTCGCCAGTCGGTCGAGCTCTGGAAGGGGAATGTCGCAAGCTTTCCCGAGGTGGTGCTCTACAGCCACACGTTCTACCTGAAGCTGGCCCAGCCCTTGAAGCCCGGCGGGACGGTCGCGGTCACGGTCCCCGCGATTCCCGAACGCTTCACGCGGACGATGGATCTGGCCTACGCCCCGGACCGCTCGATCACCCCTGCGATCAAAGTCAACCAGGTCGCCTACAGCGCGCTGGCATCGGAGCGCTATGCCTACCTCGGATGGTGGGCCGGGGATCTCGGGGCGGTGGATTTTCCGGAGATGACCCGGTTTGAGGTCATCGACGAGGCGACCGGCAAGGTCGCGATGTCGGGCGATATCGTGGCGAGAGCCGCAGCCGACCCGACCAGCGGCGAAAATGTGTCGGAGATGAACATCTCGGAGCTCAGGCCCGGCAAGTACCATATCCGCATCCCCGGCTTCGCGCGCTCGGACTCTTTTGGCGTCGGCCTCGCGAATGGAATCCAGGACCTCTACTACCACACGATGCGCGCGTTTTTCCACCAGCGCGCAGGCACCGAACTCAAGCCGGAGCACACCGGCTTCCCCAGGCCGCAGAAGCATGCTGCGATCTACGAGTCCGGGTTCGGGGTGGAAAACCCGGGCTACGTCCCGGCGCCTGGTGAAAAGTCGCGTTCGTTTTCGGGCGGCTACTATGATGCCGGCGACGACGACACCTTCACCTACCACCTGCGCGCGACCGGCCAGTCGCTGCTCATCTACGAAGCGTTTCCCGGGGCCTTCCGGGACAAGGACCTCAACCTGCCGGAGAGCGGAAACAAAATCCCCGACGTGCTCGACGAAGCGCTGTGGGGGCTTTCGTTCTACCTCGACAACCAGCGGCCCGACGGCGCGATCTTCCTCGGCCAGGGCAACGACCAGGACTACATCCGGGAGGTGGAGCGCAAGAAGGGCAAGCGTCCGGCCTTCGGCCTTCTCGATCCGCGGAACAACTCGGCGACAGAGTATGCGGCGGTCGCTGCGCAGACCGCCCGCCTGCTCCGCCCGTTCGACGCCGCGAAAGCCGACAAGCTCGTCGCCTCCGCAAAGGCTGCCTATGCATGGGCGAAGGCCAACCCGGACCAGGGGATGAGCGCCGAGGAGGAGAAGCGGGCGGGCAACAGGCTCCTCATGGCCTACGCCGCGGCGGAGCTTTTTCATACCACCGGCGACGCGGCATACAACCAGGACTTCATCAATCTTTACAATGACAACGCCCTGAACGCCCACTGGTCGTTTGCCTGGCTGCCCAACCTCGTGCGCTGGGCCTATGTGAACACGAAGCAGCCCGGCGTGGATGAGGCGATCCGACAGAAGATGATCGCATCGATCAAGCTCGATGCCGACAACGCCGCCAAGAACACGGGCGCCGCACCATACCGCACTGGCAGCCGCGCGGGCATTGCCCACGGATGGGGCTCGTTCAACGGAGGCGGCCACCAGGCGTTCGGAAGCATCCTCGCCTACCTCCTCACGAAAGATCCAAAATACCTGACCACAGCGAGCCTCAACGCCGACTTCCAGCTGGGGGCCAACCCGCTCTCGAAGGGGTTCATCACCGGCCTGGGGGCAAGGCACCCCATCCAGCCCCAGCTCAACCCGCTCCTGTATTCCGGCCCAGAAAAGACCGGCAAGACCGCGCCCGGCATCACGGTTTACGGGCTCGCCGGACAGCCGAAGGACGGAGGCGTCAACAACTTGAAATGGTATCCCTCCTCGAAGATTCCCCCGGGGCGCCATTTTGTTGACCAGGGCAGCGCCTCCGAATCCTCCAGCGAGTTCACGATCACCGAGACCATCGGCGCCTCGGCCATGCTCTACGAGTTCCTCTTTGCGCTCGAGGCGCTGCCGGCCGAAGCCGCCCGCTGAAGGTTCTCCCATCCCGGACGCGGCAGCGCGGGCGGGATGGTGAAGCCGGGCAGGCTGTCGCCGGCTACCCTGCGGCTTCGATGAGAAAGTAACGGCCGAGCGCGGGCGGGATATCGGTTGTGAGGATCTGGAATCCGGGCTCCCTCCCGGGGCGCAGGTGAACAAAACCTCCTGCTGCCAGTTCGAGGGCCTTGGCCGGGGAGGACCCGCAGCGGATTTCGGCGTGCAGGGGGATGCTGCGGTTCAGGTTGTTGAAAATCGCGAGGCAGGTGTGCCGGGTGCCGAAGAGAAGCTCTTTTTGGAGGTTGGCTTGGCCGGTTGAGAGCCCGCTGGCCCCGATGCCCAAGTGAGCCAGTAAGCGGACAAGGGAGTGCCCGAGGAAATCGGGCGAGGTGTCAATGGCCAGATATCCGTCAAGGGAATCCGCCTCCGCGTCGAAGCCTGCAAGAATGAAGCCGCCCGATCCCTCCGGGCGGAAAAGCGCGACCGTCCCGCCGGATTCATCCGAAAGCAGAGGGACGTCGTCCGGATCGCCGGATACCGCAGCAACCATGCCGGACGCTGCTCCCCCACCCCAGGAGGCGGGAAAATGGACGGTTCCCAGTCGCCGCGTGCCAAACGAGATCCCGGCGATCCCAAGGATGCGCCTCAGCGGGTTTTGAGGGTCGCCCATGCCGGTGCGCGGAAAAATCAGGACTTTCAGCCCGCGGCGCACCGCATCCAAAATGTCCTGGTAGTATGCCTCATCGAGCGGCAGGAGGGACGATGTTCCCCGCGGGGAATGCACGATCTCATCGGGGGGCAGGACGAGCAGGTCGTAGCAGGAGAAGTCATAGCGGCAGGTGCGGGTGAGCAGGTCAACAGGCTGGTCGAGCCGCGCGCCGATCTGGGCAAGACTCCTCCGGTCGCTCCACACCATGCCGTCGATGATGGCCACGCGGGGGCGGGCGCGGCGGAAGCCTGCAAGCGTGCGGCGGATCATAGCCACGCGCCCGATGTCCTCCTCCCAAACGCCTAGGTCGGGCCCCGGAATCGTCAGGTAGTGGGCTCCCAGGCGCACCGATTGGAAAAGCCCCTCGTCGTAGTCCGCGAAACGGCCCCCCACTTGCCAGGCCTCCCCACCCCACTCTGGCCCCATGTTGTGGGCCTCGGTGAGTTCCGGTGGCTTGCGGCAGACCTCCTCCCAATGGACCGACTGGGCATGGTGGGCGTAAGCCGAGATATCCGAAATCGCCCCAAGACCGTGCCCCGGAAAATCGGGAGGCACTTTGAGGGGCGCAAATTTACGGACGATGGCTGCGGCGTCCTTGATGCCCTGGTGCAGCCCCCAGGTGCGGAACTCGTCGTAGAGTACCCAGGCCTTGTGTTGTTCGGAGAAAGGAACGGGAACCTCCTCGAAGCAGGAAAAGGACCGGCCCCACCTGGCTCCGAGGTCCGCCAGGGAATATTGCCGGGCATGCAGCCACGCGCGGAAGGCACCTGCCTCGTGCGGCGAGTAATCAAAGAGATCGCCCCGGTCGCCGTAGTAGTGGTAGGTGTAGGGAAAGTCCGAGTTTCCAAAGTCGAAGACGAACCGCATGAGGCGGGGGTCATCGGCATAGCGCTTCGCAAGGCGGGCAAGGAATGCGAAGTAATGCTCCCGGTAGAACGGGCTCCAGATGCTGGGGAAATTGCCGGGCCGGCCATCACGGTCGATCGCTGGCTCCTCGAGCGCCCATTCCGGCACTCCGCCATCGCCAAGGCCGGAACCTCTGGCCGTGGGAAAAACCCAGAGGATCGCGGGAAGGTCCTCCGATGCTGCCAGCTCGAGCAGCTGATCAGGCAGGCTCCAATGGTAGGATCCCGGCCGGGGCTCGAGATCCTCCCAGGAGAGCGCCAGGCGCACGTATTTCATGCCAAGCGGCGCCACCGAGCGGACGAAATCACGGAAGGCGTCATCGACGGCATGGTCGCGGAACGCGCGGAATGTCGAAAAGCCGAAGCCCGGGACGGGCGCCCCGGGCTCTTCGCGGTGTCCGAAGCG
>JBGTAT010000339.1:0-1811 GCA_041749755.1 Terrimicrobiaceae bacterium
CGCGCGGGCCGGACGGCAGCACCGGGGCCTCGCGGGCCGGCCCCATCACCGCGCCCGCGCTCGGGGCGCTCTCCGAGACGGTCGCGTCGAGCTCCTCCTTGTCGCTCACAAACTCGTCGGACGAGCTGGGCTTGATCAGCAGCCAAAAGACGTAGCCGAGCGGGAGCAGGGAGCCGATGATCTGGAAGAGAGGGGAGCGCAGGAAATAGCCGTAGGAAAAGATGACGACCGCCAGGCTTCCGATGCAGAACATCTTCACCTGCGGGATCGCGTTCGCACGGCTCACCAGGAAGCACCGCACGATCGCCAACGTCGAGTACCCGACAAAAAACGTGGCGTAGAAGATCATGAAAAATTCCAGCTCGAACCGGAGCACCGCGCCGATGAGCGCGACAAACCCGCAGATCACGAACGCCGGGATCGGCGAGGTGAGCAGCCGGTTTGAGACCAGCGAAAAGATCGGGTGGTTGCTCTGGCTGGCATTCGACTGGAAAAACCACCGCAGCGCGATGTACCCGCTGTCGAGCGTCGTGAGCACGCAGACGCAGACGAAAATTCCGTAAGCCGCAAACGTCCACGGACCGGCGGTGGAGAACAGCTTCATCAGGACCTCCTGGCCGTAATTGTGACCGGTGATTCCGACCCGGATAAACTGGGCCGCCTCCCAGTTGAGCGCCCAGACGGTCATGAGGCCGTGAAACATGAGCAGGAGGAAAAACAGGATCGAGCCGACCCAGTAGCTGGCCGCGATCGAGACCTGCTCGCGGTGCATCTGGATCGCGCGCTGCCACTGCTGGAGGTCGAGCCAGGGGCCGACCAGGAATCCGATGATGATCGGGATCGCGTACCCCCAGTAGTTCCAGTCATTCGTCGGGAGCTTCGGAAACGAGATCGGACCGGTCCCCCGCATCCCCGCATGGATGATCAGGAAAACCACCGAGGGGGCCAGGAGGAGAAAGAGCACCCCGTGGCTGAACTTGATCCGCTTGATGTCAAACTCCTCGCCGAAGAGAATCCCGGCCGCCAGGACCACGAGCAGGGTCAGCGGCATATAGAGGAGCCATGGCTCGAGTCCGAGGGGCTGCCAGACATACCTCAAAAATGCGAAGATCGTCAGCGTGATCGCAAGGACCTGGTACAGAAAAAATACCAGGCGGAACGGCCGGGACCAGCTCGTAAAAAACTGCGCGAGCGACTCGGACCCCGGCTGCCGGCGGGCGAGGTGGTGGGTGACCAGGCCGAAGACAAGAAGCCCGAGAAAGTTCGGGATCGCAAACGTGAGCAGCCCGAAAATCCCAAATTGGGTGGTGAACTGGACGGAGAAAAACAGTCCCAGCCCCCACATCCAGGAGAGCGCGACGGAATTGCCCCAGAGGACGGCCCCGAACCAGCGGGGGAGATTGGACGTTGATGAAGATGCCATGCAGGTGCCATCCATACTATCTTGCGCCCCGCTTCGCAACACGCAATCGGACCGCGCATCGGACCGGATGCAATTGCGCGATTTTCTCTATTGCGCCAGCCGCTGGGGCGGAGCAAAATATCGGCTATGGCAACCATACTCCTCGGATTCGTCCTCGCAATTTTCGCCGTGGCCGTCTTGGCAGCGCTCTTTGCAATCGGCCAGTACAACGGGCTCGTCGCGCTCCGGAACCGGTTCAAAAACGCGTTCTCGCAGATCGATGTGCAGCTCAAGCGCCGCTACGACCTGATCCCGAACCTGGTCGAAACCGCAAAGGGGTACATCAAGCACGAGCGGGAAACCCTCGAGGCCGTCACGCAGGCGCGCAACCTGGCCCAGTCGGCCGGCG
>JBGTAT010000340.1:0-2294 GCA_041749755.1 Terrimicrobiaceae bacterium
ATCAAGAAACCGGTGGGTCGGGCCCGCGCCGCGGCTGATCGTCCCGCCCCGACCGTGGAAAAACCGGATCTTCGTCCCCGCCCGCTCGCCGGCTGCCGTGAGCGCCGACTGCGACTGGTGAAGCCCCCACTGGCTCGCAAATATCCCGCAGTCCTTGTTGCTGTCACTGTACCCGATCATGACCTGCTGGACCGGTCGATCCTGCCGGAGCGAGAGGACCTGGAGCCGCTCGTTCTGGTGGAAGGCGAGGCTGCGGACGGTGATCGGCTCGGCAAGGAACTGGCTGATGATTCCCGGCCCCCGCTCCAAATCGTCCAAGGTCTCGAAGAGCGGGACCACCGGCAGCTCGCAGAGAATTCCCTCCGGAGTCCACCGGGCCAGCCCGGCCTCGCGCGCCAGGACATAGACGACCAGCAGATCGGAGAGTCGCTTCGTCATGCTCACAATCAGTGACCCAACCCCCTCGCGCCCGTACCGGGTGATGTGCCCGCGCAGCACCGCGTAGCAGGAGAGCACGGCATCAGCATGCTCGCCGCATTTCGCCCCAACCCCAAGGAACGGCCTCGGCGACTGCAGCTCCTGCCGCAGAAATTCCAGCCGCCGGTCCTCCGGCCACTCGGAAAACCCGGTGTCGGGCAGACCGCTCGCAGCGAGCAGTTCGTCCATCGCCAGATCGTGAAACCGGCTGTTCTGCCGGATGTCGAGCGCCGCGAGATGAAACCCGAAGACATCCAGCGCCCGGCGGACCGGCAGGACGGCGGTGTCGGCGAGCCGCCCGGCCCCGACCGCGTAGAGCGATTCCGACAGCCTGGCCAGATGGTCGTCCAGATCCAGCGGGCTCCGGTAGTGGAGGCCCTCATCCTCCAGCGAAAAATCGTCGCCTGCGCTCGTGCCGAGCGGGAGCTTCGCGATGAGGAGAAGCACATACTGGCGCCACGGCTCGTCGGAATGCTGACGCGAGAGGACCTCGGCCAGCGCCGGATTCTCGGACCAAAGCTCGACCAGAATCTTGTCGAGCGCGGCGGGCGGCTCCTGGAAATTGCTTGAGAGCGGAAGCTTGGCCGCAAGATCTTCGAGCTGGCGGCGGAGGACGACCAGCGCGTTGAGCCGGAGTTCCTCGAGCGTGCCGGCCGTCACGTCGGCGGTCACGAGCGGATGGCCGTCGCGGTCCCCGCCCACCCAGGTCCCGAACCTCAGCTTGGGCCAGACATGCGGGTCTTCGAGGAGTGCAGGATTTAGTCCGCTCGCCTGCCAGGCCTGGTTGAGCCGCTTGTCGAGCTGCGCCAGCGCAGAAGGAAAAACCTCGCGAAGATAAAAGAGGACGCCCCGCCGCTCGCTGGCCACGTCGGGCTTTTCCAGAAGAATTTCGCCGGTCCGCCAGAGGCGTTCGAGCACGACCTTCATCTCATCGCGCAGGGCGGCCTCCTCCATCGGCGTCATCTGCGAATCATCCCGCGAGGTCAGGAGCTGGTAGATCCGCCGGTGCTGCTCCAGCACTGCGGCCCGCTTGGCCTCGGTCGGATGCGCGGTCAGCACCGGCTCGATCCGGACCTGGTGCAGGGAGTCCGCAATCTCCTCGGCGGAGAGCCCCGCCTTCGTCAGGCGCCGCAGCTCCTGAGCCCAAAGCCCGGGCTCGTCGGCCGGACCGTTTTCGATCTCGCGGAACCGCCGCGTGCGCGCAGAGGCTCCCTCCTCGACCATGTTCAGAAGCTGGAACGCCATCGAGCAGGCCTGCTCGAGCCCCTCCACGCGCCCCTCGCCAGTCCCGATCCACGGCAGCCGGTCGGCCACGTCGTTCTCGCCAAGCTCTAAAAGAACCTCGCGCAGACAGCCCATCAGAAAATCGAGATCGTTGCCGATTTTCTCAAACCCCGAAGCGATATATTCCCCAGTCGTCTTCACCCTGCGGGGCATCCTTTCCATTTTTTCCCAAATTGCAACTGCCGTGTTGCAGGAATCTCTTGGTCCGGCCAAAGCTTGATCTGCCCGCCGGGATCGGACAGGGTGCCGGGCACAGGAATGAATCACCATATCCGCAGAAGTCATAGCCTCAGGGATGCCATGTGCGCGAAGCGAAGATGCGTGCCCTACTTCCTCGGGGCGGCCGCCGTCCTCACGATTTCCGCATGCCAGTCGCCTCGGCCGGCGGCAAAAGACCCGGCTGCCGCGATCCGTTCGGCGCAGGCGGTTTTCTCCGCCGCCTCGAGCAGCTCGCAGGAAATCGCCGCTGCTGAAAACGAATATGCGCAGGCCGTTGGCGAAGTCCTCACAAACAAGTCGCCCGGCGGCCAACC
>JBGTAT010000341.1:0-10650 GCA_041749755.1 Terrimicrobiaceae bacterium
CCGAACCGCTTTGCCCTCTGGACCGCCCTTGCCGCCGCCTGGCGCGGCTCCCAGGCGGCGAAGGACGGACGCCAGGAGGTCCACACCGCCAGCTACCGGGCCGCCGTCTGGAAGGAATCCGGCACCATCCGGGAACTCAGCGTGAGCTCGAGCGACAACGGCGAGGTCATCCGGTTCGTTTTCCGCTGATCCACGCTTGACGGCATGCCCTCCCGCGGGCTTATTAACCGCAAATTCCAGCCATGAATCGCCTGCACTCCATCCTTCTCGCAACCGGTCTCGTCGTCCTCGGGGGATGCGCCTCGTATGATACGCGTCTCACAAACGGGGCCACGAAGTACCTCGGCCAGGACGGATCGATCATCGCCCGCTCGAGCGAATCGACGCTCGCGGACAAAAATTCCTATTGGGATGGGGACGGGGTTTCCGGGGCGCCCTCGATTGTGATCGACCTTTCCGACCAGAGCGCCTCGTTTTACAAGGGGTCGAAGCTGGTCGGGGTCTCGGCGATTTCCAGCGGGCGCGAGGGGTTCGGCACGCCGGTCGGAAACTATAAAATCCTTCAAAAAAATCCCGACCACGTCTCGAATCTTTACGGCGACTATGTCGACGACGCCGGCACGGTGCTGGTGAGGAATGTGAGCGCGAAAAAAGATCCCGTGCCGCCGGGCGGGAAATTTGCGGGAGCTCCGATGCCATTCTTCATGCGGCTTTCCAATGCGGGGGTCGGGATGCACCAGGGGTTCCTACCCGGCGTCCCCGATAGCCACGGCTGCATCCGCATGCCCGAAAAAATGGTGAAGATCTACTTTGCCAATGTCGCGATGGGAACCCCGGTGCGGGTCCAAAATTGAGCGCGGCAAATTGACTGCGATCAAATCCCGGCAGCAATTCTTCTTGTCACTTCTAGCGCGCAGGAGATTCTAACGCGCGATTCTTTCATCAACAAAACCAATAAAAAATCCTATGTCCGCAACAACGATCACATCCGTCCGAGCCCGCCAAATTCTTGATTCCCGTGGAAACCCAACCGTCGAAGCCGACGTCGAACTGGCCGGGGGGGTGATGGGCCGCGCGGCGGTCCCGAGCGGAGCGAGCACCGGCGAGCACGAGGCGGTTGAGCTGCGCGACGGCATCAAGACATCCTACCTCGGCAAAGGGGTGACGAAGGCGGTCGCAAACGTGGGCAAGCTTCTCGCTCCGGCGATCGTGGGGCTCGACGCGCTCGACCAGATCGGCCTCGACAAGACGATGCTCGCGGTCGACGGAACCCCGACCAAAAAGAAGGTTGGCGCGAATGCGATCCTTGCAGTTTCGATGGCAGCGGCAAAAGCCGCCGCCGCGCAGGTCGGCGTCCCGCTCTACAAATACCTCGGCGGGCCGAACGCAAAGGTCCTCCCGGTCCCGATGATGAACATCGTCAACGGCGGAGCCCACAGCGACGCCCCGATCGACTTCCAGGAATTCATGATCGTCCCGAAGGACTTCCCGACGTTCTCGGAGGCCCTCCGCGCCGGCACAGAAATTTTCCACGCGCTGAAGGGCGAGCTCAAGAAGCGCGGCCTCTCGACCGCGATCGGCGATGAGGGCGGGTTTGCGCCGGCGTTCACCTCGGCCGAGGACGCGCTCGACACGATCGCCAAGGCGGTCAAGGCGGCCGGCTACAAGTTCGGCAGCAACGTCTTCATCGCGCTCGACGCCGCCTCCAGCGAGTTCTACGACGCCGCGAAAAAATCCTATATCTTCAAGAAGTCCGACGGCTCGAAGATGTCGGCCGACCAGCTGGTCGCCTACTACCAGCAGCTCTGCGCGAAGTACCCGATCATCTCGATCGAGGACGGCTGCTCCGAGAACGACTGGGCCGGCTGGAAGAAGCTCACCGATGCCCTCGGCGACAAAGTCCAGCTCGTGGGCGACGACCTCTTCGTCACCAACGTCGAGTTTCTCCGCAAGGGGATCGACCTCGGAGTCGGCAACTCGATCCTCGTCAAGGTCAACCAGATCGGATCGCTCACCGAGACGTTCGACGCGATCGAGCTCGCCAAAGAAAATAAATACACGGCGGTGATCAGCCACCGCTCGGGCGAGACCGAGGACACCACGATCTCCGACATCGCGGTGGCCACGAATGCCGGGCAGATCAAGACCGGCTCGCTCTGCCGCACCGACCGGGTCGCCAAATACAACCAACTCCTCCGCATCGAGGAGGAGCTCGGCGACGACGCGGTCTACGGCGGCAAGATGCGCAGCTGATCCTGCGCCCCGCCGCAGGCCAGACAAACGCGCGGGCAATCGAGGGCTTCGGTCTCAGGCCGGGGCTCTCTGTTGAAGCGTTCGCATAGGTGCCAGCCATTCCGCCTGCAAACGTCCTTAAGTCAGCGCCTTTCAGAACGGCCACCTTTGATTAAAGTCCGTATGCGATATCTGGCACTTCTATTTTTAACATTGTGCGTTGCACTCAATTCCGTTGGAGGCGAATCTGAGCAGAAGCAGATTAGCAAGGAAACTCCAGACCGAGCGGCAATTTCGCTCTACCAGTCAGCAAAGACAGAAGATAGAATTCATGCAGCTGGCGTCATCGCAACTGCCCCTTGGTACATAAGTGTTGAGACGGCCGAAAAGGTAATTCCCGTTCTTGCTAAAGACCCCGTCGCAAGTGTTCGAATGGCTGCCTTGGAAGCTATTGAAGGAATGTCTAACGTTGGTGTAGTCACTGCTTTTCTGCCCCTGGTAAAGACCATGTTAAAAGATGGAAATCCTGATGTTCGGCTCGGCGCAAAAGTGCTTCTGGAGTTACTTAACGAGAAATTGGAGAGGGAACGGCCGAAGGGTAAATGAACCCGGCAAAAAGCATCAGTCCGTGCGTACGAGCAAATGCATTCCTGCACGGCCCCCTTTGACTCGCAGTTTCCCCTCTGGGTCCGTCCGCTTTTTCGCTATTTTTCGAGCGCTGCACCTTGCTTTGGAGGTGGGTCAGGATATAGTGATTCCGTGATTGCGGAACTTGACGTGAAGACTTTGTCGAAAGTCGAAAAACTTCGACTGATCGAAGCCCTCTGGGCTGATTTATCGGCTGAAGATGCAGGTATCGTCTCACCGCAGTGGCATCAGGACGCGCTTCATGAAGCCGAGCGGCTGCACGCCGAAGGAAAGGCAGCTTTTTCCGATTGGAGCCAGGCCAAGAAGCGGATTCGTGAGGGTGTGTCCGCTGGGTGAAAATTAGAATTCTCGATCTCGCGGAACGGGACATGGAGGCAGGCTTCTATTTTTATGAGGCTCAGCAAACCGGAGTCGGGGAATATTTTCTCGATTCGATCTCTTCAGAAATTGACTCCCTTTTTCTCTATGCCGGGATTCACAAGACGGTCTTTGGCTACCATCGGCAGCTATGCAGAAGGTTTCCGTATGCCATTTACTACAAAAGGGGAGACGATGTGATTTTCGTTTGGCGGGTGTTGGATCTGCGCCGTGATCCCACATGGATTGCCGGCCAGCTTCGGACAATCTAAGGGAAGCATCTGCCCGCGACGTCGCGTGCCGCCCGCGCTGCCGCCGCATAAGAAAGGTGGCCATTTTGAAGAATGCCGCTACTCTCTGCCGAGGAGGTTTCCCCCCGTGAAGCTCAGCATACGATCCAAATTTATCGGTATTTTGGCAGTTGCGGTCCTGCTCCCGCTGGCGATTGCGGTCCTGACATTCAACTGGTTTGGCGAGCGTACCTTTCAAAATTCCCAGGGGGCCGTTTGCCAAGCCACGGCGTCGCAGCTCGCTCTTTCGATCACCTACTCCCTGCGGCATGAGATCGAGTCGCTCCAAAAGTGGATCGATTTTGCAGGGCTTGGATTGCAGGTCCAGGCGCTTGAGAAGGGACTTCTGCCGGGCGGTGGGGACCAGGAAACGACCGATGCGCTGGACGCCCGTTGGCCCGGACTCGCCGCGGATGCGCCCGAGGTCGCGGAGTGCCTGCAAAATGATCTCGCCCGCCAGCTCCGCGATTTTCAGAAGCGCAACCCCAGCTTCTCGGAGATCCTGGTGACCGACCGCCTGGGCCGGCTCGTGGCCGCCACGAACAAAACCAGCGACTACGGGCAGGCAGATGAGCACTGGTGGCAGGAGGCGTCACAGTCAAAAGCCGATACCGCCTATGTTGAGGGGCTCACATTTGATGAGAGTGCCCGCTCGCATGCGATCGAGATTTCCCTGCCGCTGTTCGACCTCCGCGATCCCGGCGCCGCGCCGGTGGGAGTGCTGAAGGGCGTCCTGAACATCATGCCGTTTTTTCAGGCGATCCAGCCGCTGGCCGGTGATATGAAGACGGTTCACGAGGTGGTCTTGGGCACCGGCGAGACGCTGTTCCGTTTGGAGGATCCGGGCCTCGTGCCGCTCGGGGCCTCGCTGCCTCCATCGATCACGAAGCCGTTCCTCTCGCACGAGCCCGGATGGGTTCTCGACCGCCTTCCCGGCAAGGGGGCGGTCATTGTGGGGTTTGCGCCGATCGGACTTGCCAGGGAGCCGGGCGATGACCTGCGGATCCAGGGAATGAAACCGATGTGGGCGGTCGCTATCCGGGATGAGCGGGCGGCGCTGGGACCGCTCCGTGCCAGCATGAGAAGTCTCTCGCTCATGGGGCTGGGGCTGGCCGGGGTCTTCGTGCTGCTGGGATACTACATCGCCTCCCAGCATATCATCGCGCCGATCAACAGCCTGGAGCGCGCGGCGCGCGCGATCTCTCAATCCGTCAGGCTCGGGGAGGAACGTTCCTTCCCCCCGGCGAACCTCCGCTCCTCCCGAGAGCCGATCGCCCTGCTCCAAGATGTGGACAGGATCAAAACCGGCGATGAGATCGAAGACCTCGCCAGCGAATTTTCCTTCATGGGCCGGAGGGTCCTGAGCTGGCAGGAAAAAATGGAGGCCGAGATCGCGGAGAAGACCGGCGAGATCCGGCGCGATCTCGACTTTGCCAGGCAGTTCCAGACCAACCTCATGCCGCGAAAGTACCCCGAGGTTCCGTCGGCCAGCCGGCGGCCCGGACCCGGGCTCAACTTCCACCACGTCTACCGGCCTGCGAGCACGATGGGGGGAGACTTTTTTAATGTGCTGAAGCTGGGCGATTCTCAGGCCGGGGTCTTCATCGCCGACGTGATGGGCCACGGGGCGCGCTCCGCGCTGGTCACCGCGATCATTGCCACCCTGCTTCAGGATGCCGACAAGCAGGCCGGCAATCCGGCCGATGTCCTGAGCTCGCTGAACCGCCACTTCTACGAGGTCCTGCGCAACACCGGCGATGTCGTCTTCGTCTCGGCCTTCTATCTCGTTCTGGATGTGGCGGCCATGACGGCGACGTATGCGTCGGCCGGGCATCCGTCTCCGCTCCTCCTCGACCGTGCGACCGGCCGGGTGATCGAGCTCACCCCGCACCTGATCAACAACCCGGCGCTCGGGCTCTTTGAGGATTGTTCCTACGATGTCGCCCAGCGCCCGATTCGCGAAAACGATCTCTTCCTCCTTTTCACCGACGGGCTCTTCGAGTGCCGGAACGCCCGCGGCCAGGAATTCGGCCGGGAGCGGTTGATCCGGATGGTCGGGGAACACCGCGAATCCGACCTGACCCGGATGGTCGACTCGCTGGTTTCCGCCGCCGCCGCGTTTTCCGGCCAAGAGCGGCCGGCCGATGACGTGTGCCTCGTCGGTGTCGAGGTCGCGCAAAAGCTTGGAAGCAGGACGCTCCAAGCGGCCGGCGAGAAACCGCATTGAAAATCCCGGGTTCCCCGGTAAGGTCGCCGGCATGGGAATTGAACGCACCCTGCTCGCAGCGCAGGGGTACATTGAACTGGAGATGCCGGAGGAGGCGGTTGCCGAGCTCGACCGCCTGACGTCCGGGGACCAGGACCGCGAGGAGGTCCTCCAGCTGCGGCTCTTCATCCTCATGCGCGGGCGCGGATGGGAGACCGGATCCAGCGTCTGCGCACGGCTCCGCGAGCTTTTCCCCGATGCCTCGACGGGATATATCCACGGCGCGTTCTGCCTGCATGAGCTCGGCCGCACGGCCGAAGCCAAGAGCCTCCTCCTGAGCGGGCCGTCCAGCCTCGCGCAGGAGGCGACGTTTTTTTACAACCTCGGCTGCTACGATGCGGTGCTTGGAAATATCGACGAGGCCGCGGCCGCGCTCCGCACGAGCTTCGAGATGGACAAAAAGTTTCGCGAGATCGCGAAGTACGACCCCGACCTCAGGTCGGTGAGCGGGTTGCTTTGAGCCCCCGGGTGCTGGATTCGCCGGACCACATCGCGCACCGGGTGAGCGGGGCGTTTGCAGAAAATTTTGCGCGCGGCCGCGAGGTCGGTGCGGCAGTGTCGGTCTGGCAGGACGGCCGCGAGGTGGTCGGGCTCTGCGGTGGGTTCCGCGATGCCGCCCGCCAGTCGGCCTGGGAGCCGTCCACCATCGTCCTCATCTGGTCGGCGACAAAGGGTATGGCCTCGGCCTGCGCGCTCCACGCGCTGGAAAACAATCAGGTCGATCTGGATTCTCCGATTTCGAGGGTTTGGCCGGAATTTGCGCGGCAGGGGAAGGGCGCGCTCACGTTTGCCGATGTGCTCTCGCATCGCGCCGGGCTCGGGGCGCTTGACCGCACGGACCTCTCCGTCCTTGATCACGAGGAGGTCGTCCGCGCGATTGAGGATCAAGCCCCGTTCTCCGAAGCCGTCGGCGGGCCGGGATATGGGCCGCGAACGTTTGGGTTTCTTGTGGACGAGATCGTTCGGCGCCTGGACGGGGGCACCCCGCTCGGCCGCTACTGGCGCCGCGAGTTTGGCGATCCGCTCGGCCTCGACCTTTGGATCGGCCTTCCTGAAGAAAACCATGCGCGCGCGGCGACAATGCTGCCGGCGCGTCCAGGCGGCAGCGGCCCCAGCCCGGCATTTATGGAGGCCATGGGCCAGTCGGACTCCTACACCCGGAAGGCATTTGCCTCGCCGGGGGGCCTGATCGCGGCCTCCGCCATGAACTCGCCCTCGGCCCGCTCAGCCTCGATCCCCTCGATGGGAGGGATCGGCTCCGCGTCCGCCCTCGCCAAATTTTACTCGGTCCTCGCCGGCGGCGGCCGATGGCAGGGAGCCTCGTATTTTGGCCCGGGAGCCTGCGCGTGGATGTCGACCCGCCTGTCTCAGGGGCTGGATCAGGTCCTCCGCGTCGAGACCGCATTTTCCGCCGGGTTTATGATGGACCCGCTGCTCCCCGACGGCACCAAGCTCCGCGCACTCCTCGGTCCTTCGCCATGTGCGTTTGGCCATCCGGGTGCCGGGGGGAGCCTGGGATTCGCCGACCCCGGGACCGGGATCGGCTTCGCCTACGTCATGAACCAGATGGAGCAGGGCGTGCTGCCCGGCGAGCGGGCAAAAGCCTTGGTCGACGCGCTCTACGCGACGCCTCAGATTAACTTAGCGTAGTAATACTAGAAATGGATCGCCTGGCCGTGCGAGGCGTGGGCCGCCTCGTGGACGGCCTCGCTGAGCGTCGGGTGCGCGTGGATCGTCGCGATGAGCTCGTCGTAAGTCGCCTCGAGCGTGATCGCCAGGCCGAGCTCGGCGATCATCTCGGTGGCATCCGCACCGATGATGTGCGCGCCGAGGACCTCGCCGTGCTTCTCCCCGATGATCAGCTTCACAAAACCCTCGCTCTCGCCGACGGCCAGCGCCTTGCCGCTCGCCATGAACGGGAATTTTCCAATTTTGTATTTGAGGCCCTTTTCCTTCGCGGCGCGCTCGGTGAGCCCGACGCTCGCGACCTGCGGCTGGCAGTACGTGCAGCCGGGGAAGACGTTCACCTTGCGCGGCTTCTTCCCGGCAAACATCCCCTCGACCGCCTGCATGGCCTCGAAGCTTGCGACGTGCGCCAGCCACGGCGGCCCGATGATGTCGCCCGCCCCATAGATTCCCTTCACGCTCGTCTCGTAGTTTTCGTCGGTCTTCAGCCAGCCCTTCGCGTCGGTCTCGAGCTTGATCCCGCCGTGCGGCATCAGCGGGCTCACGCCGATCGCGACCAGCGCAATCGCGGCCTCGATCGTCTCGTTCGCCTTCCCGCTCAAGGTCAGGCGGACGCCCTTATTCGTCGTCTCCGCCTTCTCGACCTTCGTGCCGGTGAGGATCTTCATCCCCTGCTTCGCCAGCGACTTCTCGAGGGCGACGCTCACCTCCGTGTCCTCGACCGGTAGGATGTTCGGCATCATCTCGACAACCGTCACGTTCGTTCCGAACGCGTTGAAAAAGTACGCAAACTCGATCCCGATCGCCCCGGCACCGACGATGATGATATCCTTCGGCTGCTCGGCCAGGACCATCGCCTGCTTGCTCCCGATCACGCTCTTTCCGTTAAACGGAAACCCCGGCATCTCGCGCGTCACAACACCGGTCGCCACCAGGATCTTCGAGCCTTTGATCTCCGACTTCTTGCCGTCCTTGTCGGTGATCTCGACCACCCCGGCCTTCGGGATCGACGCCTCGCCCCGGATGTAGTCGACCTTGTTTTTCTTGAACAGCATCTCGATGCCGCCCGCCAGCTTGTCCGCAACCTTCCGGCTTCGGCCGATAATCTTTTCCCATTCGAACGAGAGCCCCTCGACCTTGATGCCGAAGTCCGCCGCATGGTGGCTTATCTGCTGGTAAACCTCCGCATTTTTCAGCAGCGACTTCGTCGGGATGCACCCCCAGTTCAGGCAGGTCCCGCCCGCACGGTCCATCTCCACGCAGGCCACCTTCTTGCCGAGCTGCCCCGCCCGAATTGCCCCCACGTAACCCGCAGGACCCCCGCCCACAACAATCAAATCGTAATCAGCCATATATTTTAGAAATTGCGAAGCGCGACTGTGGACCGATTCACGCCGCGATGCAATCGATTCCCATTATATGCAATTGACTTGCATAAAAAAGCTGGCAGGCTTTTTTGGCATGAAGCTTTCCGTTTTTGCTCTTGCCCCGCTGGCGGCTCTGGCGATTTCTTCCGTTCGGGGCGGCCCGGTGGAGGTCGCCTCCTTGAGCACGGTGCTGGCCGATGTGGTGCGCGAGGTCGGCGGCGACCGGGTGGCGGTCGTGGAGATCGTGAAGCCGGGCACCGACCCGCATCTTTACGAGCCGACTCCCGGCGACATCAAGAGGATCTCCGGCGCGTCGCTGGTCCTGGCAAGCGGGCTGGGTTTTGAAGGTTATCTGGACAAGCTGAAATCCAGCGTGGGAAAAGGCCCGACCTTCCTCGTGGCCGGCGAGGCGATCAGTCCGCTGATGGTCAACGAGCAGGACGCCCATGATACCGGGGACGGGAACGACCACGGGCACAGCCATGGTGCCGGCGGGAAGTATCCCGACCCACATTGGTGGCACAGCATCAAAAACGTTCAGGCAGTGACGAGGCAGGTTCGGGATGCGCTTGTGGCGGCCGACCCGGATGGCCGGACGACCTACGACCAGAACGCCAGAGCCTTCGACGAAAAGCTGGCCGCGCTGGCCAAGTGGGTTCGCCTCCAGGTTGCCGCCGTGCCGAAAGACCGCCGCGTGCTGGTGACCTCGCACGATGCGCTCGGCTACTTTGCGCGCGATTACGGATTTGAGATCCATCCCGTCCAGGGGATCAGCACGTCCGACCAGCCGTCCTCCCAAAAGGTGCGCGCCCTCATCGAGGACATCAAGGGCCAGGGGGTGAAAGCCATCTTCGCAGAGAACATCGAGAACCCGAAGGTCCTCGAGCAGATCACGAAGGAAACCGGGGCCAAGCCGGGCGGAATCCTCTACGCCGATGGCCTCGGAACCGGCCCCGCTGACAGCTACGAAGGCATGATGCGCCACAACGTCTCCGCGATCGTGAAGTCGCTCCAGTAGGACATGCGGGGCTCTCCCATTCTCCGGCTGGTCCTGATGGCCATCGCGCTGGCGCTGGCGGGGATTCCGGTCTGGCTCCTGACCCGGCCCACCCAGGAGGTTGTCGCGCAGCTGGCTGCCGCGCCGGAATCCTCCTCCCGCTGGGTCGAGGTTGAAATGACCTCCTCCGCCCCGGGCACCCTCTCGCTCTCCGCGCTGGGAAAGGTCCTTCTTGCCACTTCCGCAGGTGCCACCTCGGCTCGGGAACGGGTTTGGATCGGGCGGGAGGCGGACCTCGTCGCCTCGGCAACCTGGCCGAACGGGGACGTCCCGCATGCGCTTCGCGTCGTGCTTCGCGAGGATGGCCGGGTCACGCGGGATGCCACGTTCTGGGGCGCCGGATCGGTTGAGGACGTCGTGCCATGAAGCCTGTTCTTGAACTCGAGGACCTCACGGTCAGCTACAACCGGATCCCGGCTGTGCACCACCTCAGCGTGGGATTTTGCGCCTGCTCGTGCGTTGCCCTCCTCGGCCCGAACGGGGCGGGAAAGACGACATTGCTGAAGGCGATCGCCGGGCTCCTCCCGATCGAGACCGGACGGATTTTCCGGGAGCGCGGGGCCGCCCGCAGCGCAATCGCTTACGTCCCTCAGCGCGAGAGCGTGGATTGGGATTTTCCGATCACCGTCCGCGGGCTCGTCGAGATGGGGAGGTTCCCTTCCGTCGGGATGTGGGGCCGGTTTGGCGCCGCCGATCGCGAGGCTGTCGCGGAGGCGATCCGGATCTGCGACCTGACCGACCTCGCCG
>JBGTAT010000342.1:0-2060 GCA_041749755.1 Terrimicrobiaceae bacterium
GCGATCTCGGATTTTGCCTGGAACCCAAAGGCTCCCCGGCAGGTGGCGATTGTCGGGGCCGGAGGGGCCCGGATGTGGGAGTTCGGGGCGGCCGAGCCGTACGCGCGATTTGACTGGGGCGGCGCGAGCCTGCTGGTCGAATGGAGCCCGTGCGGGCGCTGGCTCGCCACCGCCGACCAGACCGCCAGCGTGCACATCTACGATTTCACGCGCGACTACCCGCTCCACATCCAGGGGTTTGAGACGAAGGTGCGCGCGATGGCATTTTCCGGAGATGGGAAGCGGCTGGCCACGGGGGGCTCGCCGGTCGTCACTGTCTGGCCGTGCGTGGGGGAAAAAGGCCCGGAGGGAGCAACCCCGATCCAGCTCGACGGCCACGATGCCGACGTCTCCGCACTCGCATTTTCCGCCTCCCTGGGAAAGCTTGCGAGCGGCGATGGCACCGGGGCGGTCCTGATCCTAACCTTTGATGGAGACCGCGTGCTGCGCAAGCGCATGCGCCTGGACTCCGGCATCACGACCCTCTGCTGGCACGCGACCCGGGACTGGATCGCCGTTGGCCTGGAGGACGGGGTGGTGTCCATTCTCTCGCTGGAGGAATGAAAGCGGCTTTTTAAAAAAACGTTGCCGCAGGCCTGTCCGAACAATTCCCTACCGGTTCTCAAGTTCTTCGCGGATTCTCGCGAAGCCTCGGATTCGGTATCGGTTGCAGAGCGCATCAATGCCATCCAGGTCCGCGTCTTCGTTCAAGGACAGGACTTCCACAATGTCGGTCATCGACTTGAGGCCGCCGGCATAGAGTTTTAATACCACCAAGTGAGGCAGGGGAATGATCCGCAGGGGGCTGTTCTCCGCGACACGCAGGGTCGCTTCCTGCAAGGCATCGCGGATGACCGCAGGAAAGCGGTCATGAAAACTGACAATCTGGATTTGACCAAAGCGGCCTTCGACGTCGAGCACGCCTCCGAGGGGGTCGTCAGCATCCGGTTCCCGCAATTCGACCAGGTATCCCGATTGTTTCAGTGCGTCGGCAAGACCGCGCAGTTGATCCAGAGAGAGGATTCCGCCCAGGTCGAGGTCGTTGGTGAGGCGCACATAGTGGTGGCCGGCGAGGGCTGCCGCACCGATCACCACCAAATCGTGCCCAAGGCTGTGGGCCAGCCTGACCACAGCTTCCGCGTGGAAAATAAGCTCAGATTCCTGTTCCACCTGCGTGATCCTTGCGTGCCGGGATGAAGCCTCGGAACCGCCGGTTCAGTGAAAGGGCTTCCTTGATCCGTTGTCCCACCGACATTCCGCGCAAGCGCGCGACTTCCGCAGCCCGCGAAGCGTCCGCGCTGGAACTCCGGCGCTTTTTTGGAAATGGGGTGCCCAAAGGTACATTCACTGACCATCAGCCTAGCGCGCAAGCCTCCGAATGCAAGCCAAGCACCTCTGCGCTCTCATAAACGGCATCGATCAGGTCGTCTGGCTCATCCGGGGGTCACTTCAGACATCCGGAGTAGGGAAATAGTAAGTTCTGTCATTGGCAGGACATTTCATGAACTATCCTGGCAACGCATGGAAAGCGATCCTCTGCTCAAAACCCTGAAGAAGACATTCGGATACGGCGAGTTCCGGCCGCTTCAGCGCGAGATCATCGAGGCCACGCTGGCCGGCCAGGATACGTTTGCGCTGCTGCCGACCGGGGGAGGGAAGTCGCTTTGTTTCCAGCTTCCCGCCCTGCTGCGCGACGGGCTCACGCTCGTCGTCTCTCCGCTGATCGCCCTCATGAAGGACCAGGTGGACCAGCTCGAGGCCGCCGGGGTCGCCGCGACATTTTTGAACTCCTCGCTCAAGGCCTCCGAGGCGAAGTCGCGGATGCGAGGGCTGCATGAGGGCCGGTACCGGCTTCTCTATGCGGCCCCGGAGCGGCTCATGCTCGAAAACTGGCAGGAGAACCTGAAGAGCTGGAACATTGCGGCCGTGGCGATCGACGAGGCCCACTGCATCTCCGAGTGGGGGCACGACTTCCGCCCCGAGTACCGCCAGCTTGCCCGCCTGCGCCCGCTCCTGCCGGG
>JBGTAT010000343.1:0-1659 GCA_041749755.1 Terrimicrobiaceae bacterium
CACCGGCGCGCCAGCGCGGCTGCCAGGCGTCCCCGCGCCCCCAGAATGAGGATGCTTTTCATCGCCGGACATTCTGGCACGGTTTCGGCTCCTGCGCCCCACTATTCCGAGCGGGCCATCCGCTTTTGATTCTCGACAGTCGGGGGAGCGGGCAATAAGCAGAATTTATGGACATTTTGAGTGTGCTTTTAATGCCGGAGGTCTTTCTGGTATGGACGTCGCTGGCCAAGACGATCGGCCTGCTGGGAGTGATCCTGTTTCTGGTTTCCTACACAGTGTACGCGGAGCGCAAGGTCTGCGCGCTGATCCAGGACCGCGTGGGTCCGAACCGGACAGGCATTCCACTCACCCTTCTGGGCCTGAAAAAGGACATCCCGTTTCTCGGCCTCGGGCAGCCGGTGGCCGACGCGCTCAAGCTCCTGCTCAAGGAGAACTTCATGCCGGGAAGCGTCAACAAGTTTTACTACTACATCGCGCCGAAGCTCTCGATGATCCCGCCGATCCTGGTGCTGGCGGTCCTGCCGTTCGGGTCGTCCCTTCTCGGGGTGCCAATGGTGATTGCCGATGTGAATATCGGCGTCCTCTACGTCTTTGCCGTTTCCTCGCTCGGCGTGTACGGGATCGTGCTGGCCGGCTGGGCCTCGAATTCGAAGTACCCGTTTCTAGGCGGCATCCGCTCGAGCTCGCAGATGATCTCGTACGAGCTCGCCCTCGGGCTTTCGGTGATCCCTGTCTTCATGATTTGCGGGACGCTGAACCTGCCGGAGATCGTGAACTGGCAGGTGCAGAACGGCTGGCTCGTGGCCCCCTGGTGGCCGAAAGGCCTTGACTGGACAATGATCCTGTCGGGCGACGTCCATGCGATCTGGGGCACGTTTGTCGCCGGGTTTTCGCTCCAGCGGATCCTCGTCTGGATCCCGATGCTCATCTCGTTTGTGATCTTTCTGATCGCGATGTTTGCGGAGACGAACCGTCTCCCGTTCGACCTCCCCGAAGCCGAGCAGGAGCTCGTGGGCGGATACCACACCGAATATTCCTCGATGGGGTTCGCGCTCTTTTTCCTCGGCGAGTACGCGGCGATGATCGCGGGGTCCGGCGTGATCGTGACCCTCTTCCTCGGCGGATGGTCGCTGCCGCTCATCCCCTCCGGCACGCTGCCCGACCTGCAGGGGGCCGCGATCGGGCTTGCGAATGTCGCGCAGTGGCTGCCGAGCATCGTTTTTGGACTCGTCAACATCGGCGTGTTTTTCGCCAAGATCTGCGCGCTCCTGTTTGTCTTCATCTGGGTGCGCTGGACGCTCCCGCGGTTCCGCTACGACCAGCTCATGAAGCTGGGGTGGTATTTCTTTTTTGAACTTGCGCTGGTGAATATCTTCATCACTGCGTTTATTGTGGCGTACGTCCGATAAACGCATGAAAGTTCTCCGTCCCGAAGATAAAGGTTATAAAAAGGCGCTCGCCGCCCAGCTGAACCGCCAGTCGGTCCCGGATCCGAAAGTCCGTGCGGTCGTCGCCAAGATCCTCAGCGAGGTCCAGTCCAAGGGCGATGCTGCCCTGATCCGCTACACCAAAAAGTTTGGCGGTCCGGCGCTCGCCGCGTCGCAGATCCCGGTGGCGCCTGCCGAGACCGCGCAGGCGATCGTGGGGCTTCCTGCCGAC
>JBGTAT010000344.1:0-5043 GCA_041749755.1 Terrimicrobiaceae bacterium
ACCTCGTCGATCGCCGCCGCACTCCTCCAGAAGGAAACGATCGCCCTCCAAACCTCGCTCCAGGCGGCCGCGGAGACGCTCGCCGCCAGGCAGCGCGACCTGTCAGAAAAAATCCGCGCGCTCGACGCCGGGTGGCCGGACGTCCCTGCCGCCACGCTCGCCGAACTCGCTGAAAATGCTGCGTTTTGCGAGAAGTGGAGCGAGTCGCTCCGGCGGGCCGGGGTCCGCCTACTCGGAGGGTGACTGGACCGCCTTGAGGAACGCCTCGATATCGGGGGTTTTGCGCAGCTCCTCCAGCAGCCTCCTCCTGGCCTCCTCCGCCGAGGCCCCGTGGTCGATGAGACGGTTCATCAGCTCTCCAAAAAGCTCGCGGCGCTTGTTCCCCGCCTCGGAAATATCGCGCCGATCATGGCAGAACGCCATGATCGTCGTCCCGCATTCGCAGTTCCTGAATAGCCCGACCTGCTGCTCCGGATCCCGGATCGAGTACCCCATGAGCCCGCTGCTGTGCTCCAGTGGCAGGGTATCCACCAGGTACTCCTCAAAGGATCCGTAGACCCGCTTGCACTTCGGACACGTCTTCGGAAACTCCGTATCCCAGATCGCACGCAATCCTTGATACAACGAGCTGGCAGTGAGAGGGGACTGGGAGTCGCTTGCCGCCATGACTCCAACCTATTTGCCCCAACCCCGACCGCAAAGGATATTTTTCCACTGCATTTTTCTCCCTGGCCAGGATGCCTTGTTCTCATCTCGTGTAGGCCGCCCATCAGAATATGCAGTCTGTTGGGCGGCCTACACGAGAATCCACGAATGCCCGTGACATTCCGCAACACGTGGAGTAAAGCGGCAGCATGAGGGGTAAAATATTGACCTGCGTCATGCTTTTTTTCGGGCTGGGGGGCCTGCAATCCCAAGTTTGGCCGGATAAAAATTTGGCGACCCCCGATCTGGTTCAGACGGATTTTGGTCCAAACGGGGCTGCGCTTCCGTTTGACGGATCATCGTACTGCGGGCCGACATCGGCAGCGATGGCGATCGGGTATCTGAACGCGGCGGGATTCACGCAGTTGCTCGAGCCGACCCCCGACTACCTGAACCTTGTGAAGGTGCTCTCCGGACTGGCGGGCACGAGCGACTCCGGCGGTTCGTACTCGTCCGGGGTGCTCGATGGGGTTTCGACTTATCTGCTGGCCAAGGGGATCGGGATGGCGGACCGGACGATCACCTCGTCAAACGACGGCAATCATCGGACGGTTTCCGAGATCGCGGCGGAGAACGTCGAGCAGAACATCCTGATCGGCATGATCGGCTGGTATAACGAAAGCGGAGGTGTTTACACGCGGAACGGCGGGCATTTTGTCGTCATTACCGGGCAGTCCGAAGGTGCGACGGATACGCTGACGGTCCACAATCCTTTTCCCAACGCCCTGCTCGACGTTCCGAACCTTCCGGCCAATGTCGAGCAGACGCTGACGATGGTCGATTTTGTGGCGACCCCGGCGAACACGAACCCGAGCCTCGGGAATGCGACGTATCTTCAGTTCGACACTCCGGAGGTTGGTCCGACGAGTGCGACCCAGGGGATCCTGGAGCAGGTGTTCAAGATCCGCCTCGATGCCAGCCAGCTGCCCACGAACGGATTCACTCCGGCGGACTGGGTGATCTCGTCCGCGACGGCTCTCAATACCGGGGGAGGGGACCTGAGCGTTGACGCCCGGGTGACCGGAGCCGGGGGGATCCAGAAAACAGACGAAGGCCGGTTGATTTTTCGCAATGAGGTCACGTTGACCGGCAACCATGAGATCAAAGCCGGCGCGGTCGTCGCCCGGGCGGGTTCGGGCGACGCCTTGGGAATCGGCTCGATCGCGCTTTCAGGAACCGGGCAGATGCACCTCCATCCGGATGATTCCACACCGACCGCTGTTGCCCTCGCTCTGGCCTCGCGTGCAAACGATGGTCCCGACCCCGGAGCCGTCGTCTCGTTTTCCGGGAGCAACGTCATCTCGCTTCGCCGGGGAGCAAACCCGACGCTGACGGTGACGATCGGCGGCAACTCCGGCAACGGGCTGGCGAATCTTGTGCAGCTCGGCAATGCCCCGACGCTCATCATCGAAGCGGACGATCTCGGAGGCACCGAAAAGCTGCTCGTCCGCGGATCGGGGGCAAACCGCCCAACCGTCACAAACGGAACCGTCGGCGGAAATATCGTCGGCATGTCGGGCGGCAGCGGGCATTTCCTGACGTACGATGTGGCGGATGGGTTCCGGGCCGCCACGACCGTCAGCGGGGATATCAATGCGGCAAACCCTACCGACCTCTACCGCGCCACCAGCAACCAGACGATGACAGCCCCGGCGAGCGTCTCCGGCCTCGCGATCGAAAACGTCACTATCGCGGGAAACGGGACGCTGGGCGTCGGGGGTGGCTCCGCCCCGGCCGGAGTGATCTTCAACGGCGGCACGATTTCCGCCCAGACGCTCGCCTTCGGCTCATCGCAGGCTGCGATTTTCACCGGCGCGGCGGGCGGGACGATCGGCTCCGCGATCACCGGAACCGGGGGGCTGGTCAAGTTTGGGCCCGGCGATCTGACGCTCGGGGCGGCCTCGCCCGGGCTTGCCGGAACCACCTACGTCAACGCGGGCTCCCTCGTCCTCGATGCGGCCGGAGCGGTTGGAACATCCGACGTCTCGGTGCTCACGGGGGCGAACCTGCGCGTCCGCTCGACCGGGTCCGTAAGCGGAAACGTCACCGCTTCCGCCTCCTCGACGATCCACTTGGATGGCGGGACGCTGGCCGCTGTCGAGATCCAGAGCAACAACGGCCCGTCGGGCCCGGTTCAGGGGGCAACGCTCCGCGGGCATGGCACGGTCAGCGGCAACGTCACGCTCAACGGATATATCGCTTCCGACCCCAACTTCGGCGCAGGCACCCTCACGTTCGACGGGATCATTTCCGCCGATGCCGGGGCCGCGTTCATATGGTCGCTCGGGTCGCTTGTGGATAATTCCAACGGCACGGCCGGCACCGACTGGAACAGCCTGATTTTTTCAAATGCCGACGCCACCTTCGGCAGCTCCATCGACACGGTCTCCCTGTTCTTTGACTTCCAATCCGGACTCGATCCAAATAGCGGAAATACCTTCTGGGACTCGAACCACCAGTGGACGCTCTTCACCTACTCCGGCCGCGCCTCCGCCGCCAACCGCACGTTCATGGACTTTCCCTCGCAAAGTTTTCCTGCCGGCAACTTCTGGTATGAGCATGCTGGCAACACGACCGTCCTCAACTACTCGGCCGTACCCGAGCCGGCGACGGCCCTCCTCCTCCTGCTCGCCTCCGTCGCAGGCATCGCCCTCCGCCGGATGCTGACTCATCGGCCATAAAGCGGCTGCGCTCGCTTCGCGAGATCGGAAAAAATCCGGACCCTACTCCCGCAGGCGATTGATTTTCCGCGAATTCCTCCGCATGGTGGGCGGATGTTAAATTACATCTGGCTCGGGCTCGTCGTGCTGGCGGTGCTCATGGGCGGGTTTACCGGGCAGCTCGGGGAGGTTTCCGTCGCCGCGTTCGAGGCGTGCAAGACCGCGGTCATGGTGATCGCGCTTCCGTTGGCCGGGATCATGGCGCTGTGGCTCGGGCTCATGAAGCTCGCCGAGAAGTCCGGGCTGGTCACGATCCTGGCGCTCGCGCTCCGCCCGGTTTTAAAGTGGCTCTTCCCCGATGTGCCGGCTGCGCACCCGGCGATGGGGGCGATCGTGATGAACACGGCGGCCAACATGCTCGGGCTGAGCAATGCGGCCACCCCGCTCGGCCTGCGGGCGATGCAGGCGCTCGAGACGCTGAACCCGAGGCCCGGGACCGCGACGAATGCGATGTGCACGTTCCTCGCGATCAATACCAGCTCGGTCCAGCTCATCCCGGCCACCACGATCGCGATCCTCGCCGCGGCGGGATCAAAAGCTCCCACCCAGATTATCGGAACCGCCTTTTTTGCGACATGCTGCTCGACGATCGCCGGCATCGCCGCCGTCAAATTTTTCGAGCGGCTTCCGATGTTTGCGCTGCCGGCTGCCGACATGCCTGCCCGGCCCGCCTGGGATGGCGAGGTGGAGGCCGAGGGCGAACGCGCGGTGCGGCCCACCGTGTGGGGGACCGTTCTCCTGGCCGCATTCCTGGCATGTTTTGTGTGGTTTGCGATCCAGTTCGCGGGGTCGCCCGCGCAGGCCGCCCGCGGCGGGCTGCTGGCAGCCGTCGATGCCATCTCGTACCTGGCGATCCCGTTCCTCATCGGGTTTTTCCCGCTCTATGCCGCGCTCTGCCGGGTGCCGGTGTATGAGGAATTTGTGGAGGGCGCGAAGGAAGGCTTCCAGGTGGCGATCCGGATCATTCCTTACCTTGTGGCGATCATGGCGGCGGTGGCGATGTTCCGGGCGGCCGGCGGGATAGCCCTTATCACGAAGGCGCTTGAGCCCGCCTTGGCGGCGGTTTCATTCCCCCCCGACCTCCTCCCGCTCGTGCTCATGCGCCCGCTCAGCGGAAGCGGCGCGAACGGGCTTTTTGCGGAGCTCGTGCAGACCCATGGACCGGATAGCCTGATCGCCCGCATGGGCGCGAGCATCATGGGCAGCACGGAGACTACGTTCTATGTGCTCGCCGTCTATTTCGGGTCGGTGGCCGTGAAGCGAACCCGGCATGCCGTCCCCGCCGGCCTCTGCGCCGACCTCGCCGGCGTCGTGGCCTCGGTCGCCATCTGCAATGTGATGTTCGGCCGCTGAGATGTCGGAAAACTGGCGGCTCCTGCAGATCGTTCTCCCCGTCTTCCTGATCATCGGGGCCGGGTACGCGATGCGGCGGGGAAAAATCCTGACCGCTGAGGCCGACCAGTCCCTTCTCGGCGTCATGATCAACCTCTTCATCCCCTGCCTCGCGCTGGACGTGATCATCGGAAACGAGGCGCTCGTGCGCCCGGCCAACCTGTTTCTGCCGCCGCTGGCCGGCTTCGCCTCGGTGGCCGTCGGGGTCGGACTCTCCGCTCTGGCC
>JBGTAT010000345.1:0-1513 GCA_041749755.1 Terrimicrobiaceae bacterium
GCACGAGCAGGCGCGCACGTTGGAAGATGTCCTCTCCCGCCGCACGCGCGCACTCATCCTCGACGCCCAAGCCGCGATCGAAGCCGCCCCGGCCGTCGCCAGCCTCCTCGCCCGCGAGCTGAATCAGGACGCCGCCTGGGCAGAGAGCCAAGTGCGCGAGTTCGTCAAGCTCGCCAAGGGATACCTTCTGCCGAAATAGCACGCGCACCACTCGCACACGATGATTCCCGACGTCATTTCTCTTGAGGACATCGAGCGGCTGAGCTCGCGGCCGTCCTGGGCGGATATGAAGGACGGGCGCAGGGTCGCGTATTATCAATTCGGCGTCCCGGATGGGATCCCGACGTTCTTCTGTCACGGCACCGGTTCTCATGTCCACGCGATGACATTTCACCGAGCGGCGGAGAAGTTTGGCTACCGGATCATCGCGCCGGATCGCCCCGGCATCGGGCTCTCGGATTTTGCTCGCCAGCGGGCGGTGCTGGACGGGGCGGATGACATCGCGCGCCTGGCCGATCAGCTCGGGCTCGACCGCTTTGGTGTGATCGGGATTTCGGGCGGAGGCCCAACACTTTTTGCGTGCGCCTCCGCATTCCCGGAACGTCTGAAATTTGTGGTCGCCCTGGCCTGCGCCGCGCCGCTCTATTGCGATCCCGTGGCGTCCAGGGAACTCGGGCGAGCCGATCGGATGTATGCCCGGCTCGGAAGATGGCTGCCACGACCCCTCTTTCAACTTCCCTTTGTGCTCCTGAGATATCAGAGCAAAAAACCGGCTTCGTTTGCCAAAATGTTCGCCTCGAGCATGTGCCCGACCGACCGCGAAGCGTTTGAAAACAAGTCCTTTCAAGAGATGTTCATCCGGGACTGGCAGGAGCTCTTCAAGCGGGGATCGCAGGGAGCGGCGCTCGACGCGCAGCTGGTCTACTATCCTTGGGGCTTTGATCTCCGGGACATCCGGTGCCATGTCGATATCCGGCACGGCTCGGAGGATCGCTGGGTGCCCCCGTCATTCAGCAAATATCTGGAGCGGACCCTGAAAGATGCCACGCTGCACATGATCGAAGGGCAGGGGCATTTTTACCACATGGTCTCCGCCGAGGAGACGTTCCAGATGCTGGCTGGTAGGGAGCCGTAACGCGGCCCGGATCAGCGCGGCCCGGATCAGCGCGGCGTGGCGAAGCTCCAGAGGGCCTTCCACTCTGAGTTTGATAGGGCGAAGGCGGCATCGTTGTGGCCGGCCTCACTCACGGACCAGAGCCGCTTCGGGCCTTTGAGGGATTCAAGTAGCCGATGCGCTCCCGAGGGCGGGGTCGTCTGGTCCTGCCCCCCGATCACGATGGCCACAGGTTTTGAAAACCGGGCCAGCGCGCGAACCGAGTCGTAACGATCGGTAAGCAGCAGGGGGACGGGCAGGTAGGGGTAGTGGTGCCAGGCTGCATTCGTCATGGAATCAAACGGGGTGATCAGAACCAGCGAGCGGACTTTTTCCTCGCGGAGTGCCGCAACCTGAGCG
>JBGTAT010000346.1:0-1918 GCA_041749755.1 Terrimicrobiaceae bacterium
CAGCGGCTACCAGGGCGAGGGCGGCAAGACGATCGTCCCGTCGTGGGCGAGCGCCAAGGTCACGATGCGCCTCGTCGCCGACCAGGATCCGAAAAAAATCCTCGCGCTCGTTAAGAAGCATCTCAAAGCGATTTGCCCGCCGACCGTGAAGCTCACGGTCACCGAGGGCCAGGGCGGCGGACCCTATATGGTCGACCCCACCGGCCCGCTCGCGCAGGCCTGCATGCGCGCCGCAAAGCTCGGGTTCGGCCACGAGTGCCTTCTCGCCCGGGGCGGGGGAAGCATCCCGATCATCGCGGCGTTCAAGGAGCACCTCAAAGCGGATTCCCTCATGCTCGGCCTCGCGCTGCCCGACGACAACGCGCACTCGCCCGACGAGAAGTTTTCGCTCGACGCCTACATGGCGGGCATGAAGATGGCCGCCCACCTCTGGCCAGAACTTGCCGCAGTGGGCTGAGGCGACCCTCGCGTTGAATCGATCTGTCGCTTGACCAATGCCTGTTACGCGCATAACGTAATTACGTTATGGCCACCATGACCGTCCGCACGACTGTTGCCTTTGATCCGGCGAGTGCCGCAAGGCTTGAGCGGCTTGCGATGCGATGGGGTGTGTCGAAATCGGAAACTCTGCGGCGGGCATTGGAAGACGCGGAGAGGGAAGCCGCCAATGCGAATTTTCGAGAGCCCGATTTTCAGGGAATGGCTCCATTGCAGATTCTTCAGTGGCTCGATGGAAACCCGTCGCCGCGCGTTCCGGGAGGCTGGAGCGATGACCCGCACCAGGAGCTCCGCGAACTGCGCGAGTTGGATGCAGTGATCGAGGAGGACCGGGAGCTTGCAAGACCGGGCACAAGGGTCGCGGGGGACGCCACCGGCAACAAATCATGATTCACCTTGATGCCAACCTTCTGATCGCAATCATCAAAATTTCCGATCCTCACCATCCCACGGCCGGTCGGATCATTGCGGGTCCTGGCCCGTTCGGGTGTTCCTCCATCGCATGGATGGAACTTCATTCCAAGCCTGTCCATCCAAGGGACACCGCCGCACTGAAAACCCTCTTGAATGCCGGCATTTCTCCCCTTGACGAAGCCAGTGCTTCTCTGGCCGGTGAGATTTATCACCGCACCGGTTCGAATCGCCGCACCCGGCTCGACGCCATCATCGCCGCCATAGCCATCCATGCCGGGGCGGAACTGGCCACAGTCAACGTGGGGGACTTTGAACCCTTCAGGCCGCATGGCCTGAAGCTCCATAATTTAGAGTAGAAAAGAGCCTGGCATTTTCCCAAGTTGGGAAGAGAGTGAAATCTGTTTCCATGAAAACGAAGTCGACAGAGCTGACCATCCGACGGGCAGGCGATCGCGGCCACGCTGATCACGGCTGGCTGAAGTCGTGCCATACGTTTTCTTTTGGCGACTACTACGATCCGGCGCACGCTGGCTTTCGCTCGCTGCGCGTGATCAATGACGATCGCGTCGCGTCCGGCATGGGGTTCGGCACCCACCCGCACCGCGACATGGAGATTTTCAGCTATGTGCTGGAAGGCGCGCTCGAACACAAGGACAGCCTCGGCAATGGCCGCGTGCTTAAGCCCGGCCAGATCCAGCTCATGAGCGCAGGCTTGGGAGTGACGCACAGCGAGTTCAACCCCTCACCCGCCGAGGCGCTGCATTTTCTTCAAATCTGGATTCAGCCCAGCGCCCGGGGGCTCACGCCGGGTTACACCGAATGGCTCCCGAAACCCGAACAGGCCGACGAGCCCAAGGTTCTTGTCATCTCAGCCGACGGCCGCGACGGCTCGGCGACGATTCACCAGGACGCCGACATCTATCGCATCCGCCTCAAGCCCGGCCAAACCGTCACGCACGACCTGACCGCCGGCCGGGGTGCGTGGCTGCAAATCGCCGAAGGCACG
>JBGTAT010000347.1:0-11569 GCA_041749755.1 Terrimicrobiaceae bacterium
TCCCTCCTGATAGAGATTCGCCACCACCTCCACCTCCTGATGCCGCCCGTCCTGGCTTTCCAGCGGCAGGTCCTCGTAGCGGACTTCATGGTTTCTTTTCAGATTGCGGAACATTTCGCGGCTCGCCGCCTCATCCTTGAGCAGGCCGATTTCGAAAAGCTCATTGCCGATCAGTTGCTCGTGCGGATAGCCCAGTAGCTTCGTCATGAACGGATTCGCGTCGGTGATCTTGCAGGTTTCGGGATCGATGAGCAGGACTCCGTCGTGTGACGCTTCGAAGAGGCGGCGGTAGCGGATTTCTGAGGCCAGCACTTTTTCCTCCGCCTGGGTCCGCTCGGTAATATCCGTCACCACGGCGCTGCATTCCTCCCCGTTGGCCGAGCTCAGCACCTTGATGTTCACGATGCGGGGCGGGGCGCTTCCGCTGGTGATCACGGTATCGATGGACTGCTTGGCCATTGCCGCAAAAGCCTGTTTGAGGAAGGCTTTGAAAGCCGCACGCAAGTCGGAGGGAAGCAATAGGGAAAAGGAACTGCCTGCCAGTTTCGAGCGATCGACGCCGGCCAGCAGGGAGCCGGTCAGGTTGGCAAGCCGGATGATCCCATCGGGGTCGAGGGTGAAATAGCCGACCGGCGCGAAATCATAGAGGTCGGTGTAGAGATCCCGCTGCGTCTCCGCGTCGTCGCGGGCGCGACGGAGTTCCGCGTTCTGCATCTCCAGCTCGATCTGGTGGACCTCCAGCTCGTGGAGCATGCGCCGGATGTCGGTCTCGGAACTGGGGGGGGCGGGTTTCGCAGGGTGGTCCTTGGCACGCCGTTCGGCGAGGCGGCGCAGGGCGGCGACCGGATCCTCGTTGGTCGGTTTCTTCGGCATGGCGTGGCGGATCAGGTGCTGGCGGATCCCGGCGGCTTGCCATCGCCTTTCCGCGTTCGTTTTCGTTCCTCCTTCAGCTCCACCATGGCCTTGTCCAGCTTGCTTGACTGGCCGACCAAGCGCTTTTCGAGAGTTACCTGAATGCCCTGCAATTTTTCCTCCAGCGTCTTCGCAATGCTGATGTCCCAGAATGTGATCACCACGCCATCAATGCGATCGTCCAGCGTGCGGTAGGGGCTGATGCGCACCGTGAACCAGCGCCCGTCCCGCGTGCTGATTGGTTTCTCGGCGACTCCGAGTTTGCGCAAGACTTCGGTGGCGTCATCGCTCAACTCAGGGTAAAGCAGGTCGGATGCGAGATCGGTGATGGGCCGGCCCACATCGCCCGAAATGAGCTTGATGATCTTGGTGGCCTGTGTGGTGAAGCGGCGGACTTTCAGGTCGTTGTCGAGAAACAGGGTGGCGATGTCCGTGCTGTTGAGCAGGTTCTTCATGTCGTTGTTCGTGCGGGACAACTCGTCGAGTTTCCCCTGGAGCTCGGAGTTCACCGTCTGGAGTTCCTCGTTCAATGACTGCATCTCCTCCTTGGAGGTGGTGAGCTCCTCGTTGGTGGACTGCATCTCCTCGTTGGTGGACTGCATCTCCTCGTTGGCGGATTTGAGTTCCTCCTGCGAGGTCAGCATTTCCTCCCGCGTGTTGACCAGTTCCGCATGGGTCTGTTGCAGCTCCCTTTCGGATTCCGCCAGGCGGAGGCTGGACACCGGCCGCTTGCCTTTCGCGGTCGGGGCCTTGGTTTCCGCAGGAGCCACGATATCCCTGAACACGATCGTCACCAATCCGGCAAGGGGCTCGGCCTCCTCCATTCGCTCCACGGTCACGTCGGCGAACTGCGGTCCGCCGTTGGTTCCGATCTTCAAGCCGTGCAAGGTCACCGGGCCGTCCTGCCGCAAGGCTTTCTGGAACGCGCTGCCCAGTTCGTAGCGCAGGCCCTCGCGGGCCATGGCGAAGATGTTCAGGTTTGCCTTGCCCACGGCGGGTTCGAGATATTTGCCGGTCTGGCTGCTGATGTAGAGGACGTTTCCCTGTTCGTTCACGATCACCGTGGGCGGCGCGTAGCGCCGCTGGATCAATTGCTCCGCCTGCGTCTGGAAATTGAGATACGGCTTCTGCGCAGGGCCGCTCCCCTTCTCGCCGATCATGGCCGGGGCAAAGGAGGACGGGAACTCGATGGGATCCGGCTGCACCGTGGACTCCGTCCGCCGGAAGATCCGCGCCTTCACATTGGCGGTCGCAAACAGATCGGTGAAATGGCCGATGGTCTCCGCGTTTCCCAACAATAGGATGCCACCCGGATTCAGGCTGTAGTGGAAAAGTGGCAGGATTTTCTTCTGCAACTCCGGTGTGAGATAGATCAGTAAGTTCCGGCAACTCAGGAAATCCAACTTGGTGAACGGCGGATCCAGGATCAGGCTGTGGGGCGAAAAGATGACCATTTCACGGATCTCCGCCCGCACCCGGTAACCGCTTTCCTCCTTGCTGAAGAAGCGGCGCAATCGCTCCGGCGCCACATCCGCAGAGATGTTGTGGGGAAACACCCCTTGGCGCGCCTTGTCGATGGCATTGCGGTCGAGATCGGTGGCGAAGATCTGAAGCTTGAAATTTTTCTTCGGCTCGAGTTTCTCCACCACTTCCCGGAACACCATCGCGAGGGAATAGGCCTCCTCTCCTGTCGAACAGCCCGCCACCCATGCCCTCAGCGGGCCTTCCGGCCGGTTTGCCAGCAAGGCCGGCAGGGTCTCCTCGCCCAACGTTTTCCAGACAAGCGGATCACGGAAAAAGGAAGTCACCCCGATGAGGAATTCCTTAAAAAGCAAATCCGACTCCTGCGGGTTCTCCTGCAGGAAGCGCACGTAGCTGGCGATCTTGTCGATCTGGTGGATGCCCATGCGCCGCTCGATCCGGCGGTGGAGGGTGTTTCGCTTGTAGAAGGTGAAGTCATGGCCGGTCCGGGTGCGCAGGAGGATGAGGATCTTGTCAATCGCGCTCCGCATTTTCTCTTCGATCACGTCCTCGGGTATGGTGGCGGCGGGCTTGTGCTCCAGGTAGGCCAGGATTTTCCCCGGCAGCTCCTCCACCGGGGCGACGATGTCGGCCAGACCGGCGTCGATCGCGCTGCGCGGCATGCTGTCGAACTTTGCGGATGCCGGCTCCTGCACGAGCACCAGCCCGCCCTTTTCCTTGATGTCCCGCAGGCCGAGCGTCCCATCGGAACACATGCCCGAAAGAATCACGCCGATGCTCCGCTCCTGCTGATCCAGCGCCAGTGAACGGAGGAAAAAATCGATGGGCAGCCGCTGTCCGCGTTTCACTGTCGGCTCGAAGAGGTGCAACACTCCGTGAAGGATGGACATGTCCTTGTTCGGCGGAATCACATAGACGTGGTCCGGCTGTACCCGCGTGCGATCCCTGACCTGCACCACCTTCATCCGGGTGCTGCGCTGGAGGAGCTCCGCCATGAGACCCTTGCGGGTCGGATCCAGATGTTGGATGATCACAACCGCCATCCCGCTCCCCATGGGAAGGTGAGCCAGGAATTGGTCGAGCGCCTCGAAGCCCCCGGCGGACGCACCGATCCCCACGATCGGGAATGGGACACCAGGCGGAGGAGTCGGGCTTTCCTCAGGAACCGCAGGAGCAGGCGTCTTGGTCCGACGGGATGGCTGGGTCTTCTTTTTCATACTACGGATGCCTGCTGGCCTTTGCTAAGTGGTTGGTTGAAAACGCAACGGCATGCAGCGTTGCCAGCAATTAACACCGTGTTCGCTCGGAATACGGCCCGCAATACATTTTTTCTTCCGACGAAGTCATCAGCTCGCAAAAAATTGCGATTATGTGGCGTGCACGACTTCGCCTGTGCCGACAAGTTGAACCAACCTGGGGGCGATCTCCTCCAATGGAAGGATGAAATCAACGTCGCCGGTCTCGATCGCGGTTTGCGGCATGCTGAAATTCTGCGATGTCGAAAAATCCTGTGCGATGACCGTCCCGCCATTGTCCTTGATGATGCTCACCCCGATCGACCCGTCCCCATCGCCCCCCGTGAGCACAACGGCGATCGCATTCCTTTTGTAAAGCGTCGCCACCGAAGCAAACAGCGGTTCGGCCGATGGGCGCGCAAAATGGACTTTCTCCGCCGTTGGCGAAGAGATCTCGATGATGCCGCCCGGCAGGACGAACATGTGATGGTTTGGCACGGCCACAAACACGCTGGAATGGCATAACACGTCGCCGGTCTCGGCCTGCCTGACCTCCAACGGCGTGCGGCACGTCAGGATCTCGGCCAGAAGGCTCTTATGATCCGGCGAGAGATGCATGACGATGGCAATCGCTGCCGGGAAATCGACCGGCAAGGCACCTAAAATGACCGACAGGGCATTCAATCCGCCCGCCGATGCGGCGATGGCAATGACACAGTGGGCGGGCTCGCATGGGCTGTCTTTCATGGGTTGCATCAATGTGGTCGAAATCCTCAGACTTGCCATGGGGTGTATTCCTACCTCTCTTCACGGGCCATGGCGCCAACCCTCCGGTTGCGAGCACGGGTTACGGGGTTAAACCCTGCCGGATCATTGCTCGGCGTAGGAATGAAGCGACGCTACAGGCACCGCCCTCCTCGCCACCATCACCAGTCCTGCATTCTTCTCTCGCCTTCTGAGGCGGTCAGAAAAACTACAGGCAATCAATCCGTCACCGCTTTAAGGAGCTCCCTCAAACTCAGAACTCTCGGAATAGCCGAACCCCTGCCCAAGGAACTCACATTCCGATATCTTCTCCGCGATTCAAAATCCTTCAACACCTCTTGCAGTTTAGCCCCGTCCCAATCTTGCCCGCTGAAGGCCGGATCCTCTTCCACTTCAAAGACCGCATAAACATCCCCCTTCGGTCCTGGATATCCATTCTTCATCAGTTCCTCTGAGGTGAACACCTTGTAGCCCGGTTCTTTGAGGCGAAAGAGCCCCGGTTCCACGAAATTGGCGTCCGCTCTGAATACCACGTGGCGCACGTTTGCCAACTCGGGAGGCACGCGGAACGAGCCCCTCCGTTGACCGAGTCGGACGACAGCCAGATGCTTTTTCAGGAACCACGCCCGATGCGCCGGGGTCTTGTGCCACGCCACGACCACATGATGCTCCGCAGGCGGAAGTGCCCGACTCGTTTCACTCACGATGTCTTTCTCACCGATGTTGAGTCGTCCATAGGGCACGGGACCCTCTTTTACCGAGTACGATTCCGCCGTGTGAAAACTGGCTCGTTCACGAGCCGTCGTGCGGTTCGAAAGGTGTTCCACAATCTTATCGAGAAACGATTTCAGATCGCTCAGACCATCGGCACTTCCGTCTTTTTTTGGCCGGACGGCAAAGGCCCCAAGACCGGGCAGCACTTCATGGAATCCCGTAAACTCCTCATAGCGCCGCACATCACCCGCGTCGCCCGGATAGAGAACGTAAGCACCCGCCGTGCGGCGGATGGCGTCGCGATAGGCATGCATCTTGAGAAGATCGGAATACTTCGCGGAGGTCGGTTTCCCATTACTTGCTTCCGCCCGGTCCTGGATCAACTCCTCGTCATCATCACTGCCGAGCAGTTCCTTCAGGTTTTCCACGCGATATTTCGCGTCGAAATGAACGTGCACCATCGCGTCGCACGCTTCCGCCTCGTCTTTGGCAAACTCAGCTGGCCAGATGCTGATCGTGTAGTCCGGTTGTACGCCACGAGTCCAACTGCCAACGTGCTGGTGATCCGGGTTCCGGTTGAACTTCCTGTTGAAATGAAACTCCGCCTTGAGCGGCCGACGTGCCGCTTCCGACCACACTCCGCCGACGGGTGTCCGCAACTCGATGCCGCGCTCCAGCTTGAGACGAGGCAGGCCGGCATCCTTCTCCACGAGGATCGTATGCAGCGCTTCGTCACACTTGAATTTCGAGCGAAACAACGCCTCCAGTTGGAAGAACAGCCAGTATTCATACAGCGTCGCCACGTTTCTTGCTCCGCCCTGCCAGACTTCGCGGCCGCCATCCCAGGCGAGCTGCGCCCCCACATGGAATTGCAGCCAGATGTGAAGCAATTCCCGATACCCGGCTTTCCGTTGCAGCACCGGGCTGCCGAGCGGCAGGATGTCCGGAAGCGATACGTCTGGCAGGAAGCCCCGCCCTAACAAGCCATCGAGCCTACCGCGCAAGCGCACCACATCGAGCAGCAATCTTGCATTGTTAGGTTTTGCCGCTGCCACTGGGTCGCGACTCAGCATCACCGTCACTTCCGCGAGAAAATCCCGGAAGTCGACCAGCACCATCCTGACAAACCGATTCTCAGCCGTATCGAGAAAGTCCGTGCGTCTCGCCACCTCGATGCGGGCTGGCAGGGATTTCAAATGCGGATGAATGCCTCGCAGAGGATGGTCCACAGGCAATGAAACCCGGTCTCCGGTCTTGGAAACCTGACGGGCAAAATTCTTTTCGGCCTTGAAGGGTTGGGAGATCGCTTGCTCCCGGAACTGGTCTTCCAACAGACGGTGGGGATTCCGCAGCACCTCGTCCACCGCTCCGCGGAAAGCGGGGGACTCCATCGTGTGCCGCAGAAACTCCAACTGCTGCTCCAGCACCTCTGGATTCTTCTTCCACGCTGCGGAAAGACGGAGCCGGGTGGCGGCCCGACTGTCTAGCAGCAGGCCCGCGCACTTCCCGGCGATGTGATTGAGCATTCCCTGATAGTGTTCCCGGTAATGCAGTTTCACTGAACGCACCTCCACCGCTCCTCGGGCGACGGGTGCCGGATCGCCATCCCGCACAAGCACCAGCGGCAGCACGCCGCAATGGTCGGCGGGCTCGATGAAGCCCTCGCCGGGCGAAACCGGACTGCGGGTGATCGCGGGAGACTCATCAAGCACCAGGTCCGCATCTCCCTCCTCGATTTTGTAAAGATAGCGTCCCCGCTCGCGCAGTTGCACAGGTTCTTCACCCATGCCCTCCGCCTCAGCGTCCGTCCAGCGGATCAGGTCGGCCACCTCGCCATTCGTTCCCGTCGCCTTGCGCGCGTTCCAAATTCTCACCTGCGCCACCACCCGGCCCTGCGAGTCCCGACAAGGGACTGCAAATGACACTTGGACTTCGGCTGCCACCTCAGGCCTCGGCAAATGTGACAAATTGGTCCCGGATCAGCTTCCGATGCATCCTCAGGATCTTGTCGAAGCTCAGGCTGTATTTGGCAGCTTCCAGCGGCTTGTCGGCATTCCTCGCCTGCAATGCCGTAAAAACGCTCTCCGGCGAATGTGTCTTCTCATCCTCCGCTTTGCCTGCCTTCCGGCATTCCGCGAGAAACGCCTCCGCATCTTCGCCGCGCTCCGCACCACAGGCGTATGCCAGCGCCCACAACAAGCCTTCGAGCTTCGTACGAGAGCCATGCAACTTCGGCAACAGCTTCTGCACGATCACCGCATCCATCGCATCATCGAACCAATCCGTGCTGTCCTTCTCCTTGCCGGCCAGAACTCGATAGAAGTGCATGAAACGGGCGGCTTCATTTCCAACCCGGAAGCCGAACTCGGCGTTGTGTTCCGCCAGCAAGTCGAAGAACAGCATCATCTCGGTTTCGAAATCGTCGGCCACTCCGCCCGGAACGGTCAATTGCCCAGCTGATTCCGCGACAAACGCCGGGCCGAAGATCTTACCTTGCTCGGTGAATGCGTCGAGGTCTGGTGTGCGCGGTTTCTTTAGAAATCCCTTCAAGTCGTCCCGGTCCACCCGGAATTCAATGACGTTCGCCCGGTCCAGCACCTTGGGCGAAAACATGTAGGTCGTTTCGTCCACATTCACCGTGCCGATGATGAACAGATTCGATGGCAGGCGGAGAACTGGATCGACATCCGATCGAAAGCATATGTTTCCATCTTTATCTTTTTCCGGCTGGTAGAGGTGTGTCTTGTCTCCCGACTCGATCAGCGAGAGCAAATCCGCAAAGTAGCGCTCCACATGGGACAGGTTCATTTCATCGAGAATCAGGAAGTGGGGAGTTCCGTCGCCTTCAGCGACCATCGCCCGCTGGATGAGCTCCAAAGCCGGGCGGGTGACATAGCGCTTCGCATCCAGTCCATCCGGGTAGCCGAGAACCGCGTCGGTCCCGGTCCAGTCCGCGGCCACGGGAACCACCACGCAGGCGTCCTGCTCGCCATCGTCAGATACAGGGGTGAGCCAGCGGGCGAACGCCTGCGCCAGCTTGGTTTTGCCGGAGCCCGCAAGACCACTCAGAATCAAAAATCGCTTGGACCCCAAGGCGGCGGTGAAGCGCAGAAAAAGGGACTTGGAAACTCGTAGGCCCGCGCCTTCCTGATCCGTGAGGCGGATAAAGGCGGACACCAGCTCGGGAAGATTTCCGGATCCCGTGGTCAGGTCCGGGAGATAGTCCTGCGGTGCCGCCACGGCATCTTGAAGGATAACGTCCAGCTCCAGTCCTTCCAACGCATTTGCATCCTGATCGAATAGAGCCACCACTTCCTCATTTGTAAGACCCAACTCGTTCACAAATCCATTGCGCAACTGTTGGCACAGGGAGGCAACGTCCGGGATTTCGCCGAATTTGGCTTCCAGATCGGCTGCACGAAAATACCAGATCGCGGAATCGAGCAGGCTTGGAAGATGGCCGTTAGCCTTAAGGATAATCCCGGGAAGGCTAGCAAAATGATTTCCCTTTAAGGATCCTCGTCTTGGTTTCCGTCCCGTGATTTGAACTACTGAAGACCAGTTCGTGCCTGAAAGAGTATCAGCTGCACCATTTGTGAGATACTTCCGAGTGAGATATTTTTCAGCTCCGGCCGTCCCCCAAACCTTCACGAAGGGCCTAAAGTTTGCAGGGATTCCGGCGATATCAAGGAGAGGGAATGTTGATGTCAAATCCTTCATTGCCCCTGTAAAGCTTGAGTCCACACTGGAAAACGGGACCTCGTCTGAACCGCTACGCTGAATAGCTCGTTTCAATACAAGGAAATCAGCGAATCCCGATTTAGCCTTGGAATTGGTGAGTCTGGCGCTTGATTCCGCTAGGATCTTCGAAGTAATGAAACTTGGCATAATGTTAACTCAGTGTAGAACGAAGAGATTGGCGCATCACTTCGCAGTATTCCTTTTTGATGTCGATTCCAATTGCTCGAAAACCGTGACTCTTAGCGAACAGAAGAGATGTGCCACTTCCCGCAAATGGATCGAGCACTATTCCTCTCGGCGGCGTTGTCGCAAGAATCGGAATACGAACCAGTTCTTGCGAAAAGGATGCCTTGTGGGATGTGCCGCCTTTCGATAGGGGAACCTCCCACGTATCAGTCGGCGGCATGTAGGTGCCGCGAGTCGTCTTCCTTCCTACCGAGACCCGGTTGTAGTAGTAGAATCTCTGCGTCACGAAATGAAATACGTATTCATGAGACATGCAGCTCCTATCCGCCACTTGGTCTGGAATCGGATTTGGCTTAACCCAGACGTTGTCGTTACGAACAATCCATTCTTCGTCCTGCATAGCGATCGCGAAACGGTGAGGTAACAGGAGAAGTTGTTTGTTCTTGCAAAGTTTCCCGTCCCCTCTCCGGTCCTGAGGGCGTAGGCCGAAACGGCGCGCGCCCTGTTTGTGGTCTTTGCCGCGATGCTCGCCCCGGCCGTTCCAATAGGTGTCGCCGAGGTTGACCCACAAGCTGCCGGAGGTCTGCAACACCTCCCGGACGTCGCCAAAGACGTCCACCAGCTTTGAAAGGAATTCGTAGGGTGTCTGTTCCAATCCGATCTGACCGGCCACGCCATAATCCCGCTGGCCGTAGAACGGCGGCGATGTAACGACGCAATCCGCATACACCCCCGCCTCCTTGAGCCAGCCGAGCACCTCGCGGACATCGCCGCAGAATATCATGCAGTCCTTGTCCGCATGGAACGCCCTTTTCCGCAGAGCCGGGGATTCAAAAACATCCTGTGAAATGGCCAGGGGATGTTTCGCACGTGCCTGTTGTTCCTTGGCCGAAACACCCCGCTTCCTGCGCTGCGCCTCGCCGGGATGGAGGGACCACTTTTCATCATAGCCATCGGGCTCAGGTTTCACGCCCTCAGCTTTTGTTGATTTCGCTTTGGGTTTGGCAGTAGCTTTTTTCGCCGCCGACTTCTTTGCGGCCACTTTCTTCTGGCTGGAGTTCGGTTGTTTCTTGGTGCTCATGAAGTCAGAAGTCTCAATTTCAGTCCGTCCTTTTCGAAGTTCCGGAAGTCCCGGTCAAGCGTGACGAACTCCGCGTCGTGAAGGATGGCGAAGGCGGCGAGGTAGGCGTCCATCCAGACTTTGGGAGAAGAGGATGGCAGCCCGGCGAGGCGGAGCCAGAGGGGTTCCAAGTCCGCAGCTTCGGGAAGCAGGCGGATCTTCGGCAGTTTCGCGAGCGCGGCGATCAGTCTCACCGCGTCTTGATTGGTGAAGCCCTCCGCGCCGTAGGCACGGAGCAGGGCCGGGGTGGTGGAAAGCCGGAGGAAGCTTTGTTGGGTCGCCCGACAGAAGCAGGCTGGGTTTTCATCGGTCGCCGCGTCGAAGACCTGCTTCGCGGGGGAGTGATGCGGGTGGGCCGAGAACGTGAGTGCCAACCACACGTTGGAATCAAAGAGCGAGTCCAAGGCGCTGAAGGTCCTCCCGGTGAAGGGTTTCCTGCTCAAGGGCAAGCAATTCGTCGACCGTCATCCGGTTGGCCGGAGCGTTCGCTCTGCATTGCACCACGGGCAGACCATCAGCTTGGATCTCGATCCGGGGTTTTGCGGTCTGTGACATTGCATTCGTTCCATGGTCCGTGAGTCCGCGTTTCAAAAGATCAGACGCAACATCCTTGAGCTTACGCCCCTCATGCACGGCCCGGAGTTTCACAGCCCGCACTAGCTCGGGAGGAAGATCGAAGGTGGCTTTCATAGAGGAAACTTGCTGGTTTTCTGGTTTCCTGTCAAATACCCTGTTGGCCCTCCAAAATTGGCAATCCCGCAGGGACACGCCGTTGCCAAGCTCGCGGAGGATACACCGGCGGCGCTCGTTTGCGATGGCGCTAAACCCTACAGCACCCGCAACTCGGCGAAATGCTCGCGTTGATCGTCGCATAGGGGCAGGGATTTCCCTGGGATTTCTTTCCCGTCAAGGGTCAGGAAACTCGTTGCGGCCGAAGTTCCCGAAACGCGACGGATTGTGATGTGATAGACGGTTTGGCGATAGCGGTAGTGGACTTTGAAGGAATCCCACGCTTTCGGGAGATGGGGCGTCAGACGTAGGTGTTCGCCCTCCAGATTCATGCCCAGCAAGGTATCAACGAGCAATCGGTACATCCAGGCGGCCGATCCCGTGTACCACGTCCAGCCTCCCCGCCCGGTGTGCGGAGCGACCGCGTAGACGTCCGCCGCGACGACGTAGGGTTCAACCTTGTAGGTGGCGATTTCCTCCGGTGTCCCGCCGTGATGGACGGGATTTAGAAGCGAGAAGAGTTCCCAGGCACGTTCGCCATCATCCATCTTTGCGAAGGCCATCGCGGTCCAGATCGCCCCATGGGTGTATTGCCCGCCGTTCTCGCGCACGCCGGGAATGTAGGCCTTGATGTAGCCCGGATTGAGGGGGGATTTGTCGAAGGGTGGATCGAACAGTTGAATCA
>JBGTAT010000348.1:0-4476 GCA_041749755.1 Terrimicrobiaceae bacterium
AGACGCCGGCACAAAACGGGCGCAGGTTGCGGGCCACGTTCGCGGCCCCGCCGGGATACGACGACTCCTCCTGGACCTCGACGATCGGGACCGGGGCCTCCGGGGAGATGCGGGAGACGCGCCCCCAAACGAATTCGTCCAGCATGACGTCGCCAATCACGAGGATTCGGCGGGTGCGGGCGGACTCAAGAAGATGTTGTAATCTGGAAGGATTCATCGCAGGATAGCCAACCTTTGTAGTTGGGTTCCGGCCCGTCCTCAAAGCCCAAATTTTCACATGATCAAGAATATCCGATTGATTTTCGCCCTGGCGATTGCGGCCGGGCTGGCGCCGTGCAGCGCCCAAGCGGTTCCCGAGACCATCGACCTCTCAAAATTCCCTGCGGCCGAGGTCGAGGATGTTGTTGTTCCGGTGCCCAGCGAGATTTTTGCTGTCCTTGACAAGCTCGGGAGCCCGAACTGGCGGGGCGAGCTCAGGGAATCGCTGGGAAAAAACACGGGGAACCGGGCGCAGGTGGCGCTGCTTTTGGGGACCGTGATCGCGGAGGGATTTATTGCGGTTGAGGCCGAGGATCCGACGAAGGTGCAGGAGATCGGCCGGGAGGTTCTTGTGCTGGCAGAGGCGATCAACGTGCGCAAGGCGGTGATCGCGCGCAGCAAGAGCATTACGGAGAAGGCGGATGCGAAGGATTGGAAGTCGGTCCGGAGGGAGTTTGACGGCGCGCTCCAGGATGTGCGGGGCGCGATGCAGGAGCTTGGCGACGACGAGCTCGCCCAACTTGTCAGCATCGGCGGATGGCTCCGCGGGACGCAGGTTCTGACCTCGATCGTTTCCAAGGACTACTCGCCCGACGGGGCCGAGCTCCTCTTCCAGCCCGAACTCCTCACCTACTTTACAAACAAGCTCGACAGCCTGAAGAGCACGCGCCTCGGGAAAGACCAGCTCGTCGCCCAGATCCGGAAAACCCTCACCGCCATCCGCCCGCTCATCGGCAAGGATGACGGCACGAAAATTTCTGCCGATTCGGTTGAAAAAATCAATAAGATGACCGGCGAGATGGTGGCCGCGATCACCCAGTCGAAGGAGGCCTGATGAAAAAGCGATTTGCAGCCCTCCTGATCCTGCTGGCGGTCCCGGTGTACGCCTACGTCAACGACGCGCTGTCGTTTGCCCACGAGGCGGCAGTGCCGTATGTAAAGAAAGGTTTTTCGGTCCGGGAAGATGCCTGGGGCGGGGACCTTGGGGTTAAGGAGCAGCAGGCCGTTACGGCCCAGCTCTTCAAGGGCAACGAGTATTGGTTTGCGCTTGGCACAGAGGTCAAAGGCGCCGTCGTGACGCTCCATATCTACGATTCCAAAGGCAAGCTCGCGGAGTCCGAGGCCTGGCAGAAGGGCCGGTTCGCCGGCGCGCGCATCGCTCCCCAAAAGACCGGCACCTACTACGCGATCATCACGGTCGAGAAGTCGCCGCAGGAGCGGACGGGATGGGCGGTCGTCTACGCCTACAAGTAATTCGCTCCTCATGGAGAACATCACTTTGGAATTCGAAAACGCCCGGGCGCTGCACGCGCTCTACGGCGGGGATGAGAAGCTGCTGCGGGAGATGGAGGCTCGCCTTCGGGTCCGCGTGACGACGCGGGACGGCTGGATGAAAATCGAGGGGGCCGCCGAGGATCTCGATCGGACGAGGGGGGTCCTCGACCAACTCCGCGAGGCGGTGAAGCGCGGGACAGCGATCCACCGGCACGAGTTCCTCTACGCCCTGAATGCGGTTGAGGGCGGCGAGGCGGGGGGGCTTGGAAAGCTGCTCGACACCCGCCTGGTCTGCTCGCCGCGCAAGCCCGCGGTCGTTCCCAAGACCCCTGGCCAGAAGGCGTACCTCCAGACGATCCAGGCAAACGACATCACGTTTGGCGTTGGCCCGGCCGGCACCGGAAAAACCTATTTGGCCGTCGCGGTGGCGGTAGCGGCGCTCAAGCAGGAGAAGGTGAGCCGGATCATCCTGACGCGCCCCGCCGTCGAGGCTGGCGAGGCGCTCGGGTTTCTTCCCGGCGACCTCCAAGAGAAGATCCTCCCCTACCTTCGCCCGCTCTACGACGCGCTCTACGACATGCTCGAGGTCGAGGAGATCCAGAAATTCATGGACCGGGGGATCATCGAGATCGCGCCGCTCGCCTACATGCGCGGCCGGACGCTGAGCAATTCGTACGTCATCCTCGACGAGGCCCAGAACACGACGGCCGAGCAGATGTTCATGTTTCTCACCCGCATCGGGGCCGGTTCGCGGTGCATCGTCACCGGCGACCGCACACAGATCGACCTGCCCCGGAACAAGCTGAGCGGGCTTATCGAGGCCGTCGGGGCACTCCGCGACTTGCCCGGCATCGGGATGCACTTTTTCACCGAGCAGGATGTCGTCCGGCACCCGCTCGTGCAGGCGATCGTCCTGGCCTACCAAAAACATCGCGGGGCCGCAGAAAGCCGGATCTAATATGTGGGATTTTATCAAACGCCGCCGCCTGGTTGGCAAAGGACTCGATTGCGGGAAGCGCCGCCGGACGGTCGAGGAGAACGATTTTGCAGACTCTCTTCAATCGGGGTGGCTCGCGCGCTCGATCCTGCTCGGCGGGTTTGTCGTCGGGCTTGCTATCCTCATCTTCACCGGGCACCAGGATGAGCCGGCAAAGAAGTTTCTCCTCTGCCTCTTGATCTTTGTCACCGCGGTCGCCCAGCTGTGGATCAACCACCCGCAGACGCTGGCCGAGAACTCCCGGCTCTGCATGCTTCTGGGGGTCCTTCTCGTCCAGCTTGCGGCAATCAAGATCACCCTGGTCCAGGCGGCGGCAGGAAATATCGACCTCCAGCTCGCTCCGCTGCTGGTTCCCTACGCGTTTGCTCCGCTTGTGCTCTCGGTGCTACTCGGGCGCAACCACGGCCTCTATGCGGCCGTCTTTGCAAGCCTCTGGGGATCCATGCTGGTCGGGAGGATCGATCCGGTCTTTCTCGTCATCTCGCTGATCACCGGCTTCATCGCGGTGTACGTCACGCTGCAGGTTCGCCGGCGGAGCCGCCTGATCCGGGCCGGCGTCTATGTCGGCATCGCGACCTGGGTCCTGGCGGCGGCCTTCGGGCAGATCGGCCCGGTGATCTGGGAGGCGCCCGGGCAGACCGACTGGCGGATGATCGTGCTGCAGAGCGTGGCGGCGATCGGGACCGGGATCGGAACCGCAGTGATCGTGAGCGGGATCCTCCCGATCCTGGAGCCGCTCTTCAAGATCACCACCGACATCTCGTGGCTCGAGATGAGCGACCTCAACCACCCGCTGCTTAAGCGGATGAGCATGGAGGCCCCCGGGACGTACCACCACAGCCTCGCCGTCGCAAACCTCGCGGAAGCTGCCGCGGAAAAAGTTGGCGCCAACCCGACGATCTGCCGGGTCTGTTCGTATTTTCACGATATTGGGAAGCTGGTGAAGCCGGACTATTTCACCGAAAACATCCCGCACGGCCAGAACCCGCACGACGATCTCACGCCCACGATGAGCGCGCTCATCATCATCGCCCACGTCAAAGAGGGGGTGGACCTCGCGCTCAAGCACAAGCTCAACGGCCAGATCGTCGACATCATCCAGCAGCACCACGGCATCTCGCTCGTCTCGTACTTTCACAAGCGCGCCCTCCAGCAGCAGGACGATGCCCGGCTCGGCGGGAAGATCATGAACATGCGGGAGGACGACATCCCGACCGTCCGGGACGAAAGCTTCCGCTATCCGGGCCCGCGCCCACAGACGAAGGAGGCGGCGATCATCAACCTGGCGGATTCGATCGAGAGCGCTTCGCGGAGCCTCGAGCGCCCGACACCGCAGCGGATCGAGGATCTGGTCAACGGCATCGTCGAAAACCGGATCTCCGAGCACCAGCTCGACGAGGCGCCGCTCACGCTCGCAGAGATTTACCGGGCTGCCGAGAGCTTCCGCTTCACCCTTGTGAACATGCTCCACGCCCGGATCGCCTATCCCAAGCGGGAGGAGCAGGCCGCTGAAAAGCGCGAGGAGAAATCGGTTGCCTGATCCGGTGGTATCCGAGGTGCCCGAGCTCGTCTTTGGCGATCGGCAGCGTACGGTCCGCTACGACCATGTCCGGCTCTGCCAGATCGTGCGATCCGCCCTCCCGGACTGCCTTTCTGCCGCCCGCCGGCTCGGGGGACCGCTTGCCGGGCTCCCACGCATCGAGTTTTCGGTGGTTGGGGCTCGCGGGATGGCTCGGGTCCACGGCGAATTTCTCGGGATTCCCGGACCGACCGATGTAATCACCTTTCCGTACGGGGAGGTCGTCGTGTGCTCGTCGGTCGCCGCCGCGCGGTGCGGCGAATTTGGCCACACCGTCACCGAGGAGCTCGCGCTCTACTGCATCCACGGGATGCTCCACCTCGCCGGGTATGACGACCTGCGCCCGCCCGACGCCGCCCGCATGCAC
>JBGTAT010000349.1:0-3102 GCA_041749755.1 Terrimicrobiaceae bacterium
GTTCATCGCGCTGACCTGCGGGCCGAAGAGGCCGTCCAAAACGACGAGCGCCGCCAAAAAAAAACATCAGCCCCTGCAGCGCGGGTCGGAACATCCGGCTGCGAAGGATCGCTCCGAGGATCGGCGTGCGGAGGAGATCGAAGGGCATGCGGGGCTGGGCCGGCTGGCTTGCGGTCCTCGGGCCTGGCCGGCGGCCTCGCTGCGGGGACAGGTAGCGGATCGCGATAACCCCTACCGGAACGAGAAAAGCGACCGAGCCCGGAACCCACATGATCGCGCCGGCCCCCGCCTGGTCCTCGAGGGCGGTTAGTTCGGAGATCCTCGGGGCTGCTGCATAGGTCGGGTAGAGGACGCCTTCGTAAAACGAGAGGAATGCCGCGAGCGCGGTATTTTGGAGGTCTGCCGCGAGAAGGTAGGGGATCATGACCCATCGCGGGAGCGCCGGGCGCGACGGCCAGGGCTGGACGACCGGCCACCAGAAAAGCAGGGCCGTGCCCAAAAAGCAGAGGTGTTCGAACCGGTGCCAGGCGGGCGAGCTCAGCGCCATCTCGTAAAGGCCGGGCGCGTGCCAGGCCAGGTTCGAGATCATGAACAGCGGCCCCGCAAAAAACGGATGCACCAGAAACCGGCCGAGCCGGTGCAGCGGGGGATGCGAGAGAAATGGTGCGATCCCATCCCTCACGAACGCTCGCGGCAGCCCGAGCAGCATCGGCAGCATCGGAAACCCCAGCAGGAGGAGCGGCGGGGCAACCATCGTCAGCAGCAGGTGCTGGACCATGTGCACGATCAGCAGCCAGCCGGCAAACGCGTCGAGCGGCGAACAGAGCGCCACGAAAACCGCCCCCAGGCCGGCCAAAAACGAAATCAGCCGCTCCGTCGGAAACCGTTCGGGAACCTGGCGGCTCAGCCGGAGCCACCCGCGCACGTAGATCAGCGCGGTGAGGACGATCCCAAAAGTCGGAAACGGATCAAACGACCACGAGAGGACGGCGGACTCGGCGGTCACCTGTGCCTTATTCCCAGCGGTCGGTCCGGAGGCCCGCCTCGACCTGAGACGACCGGTCGGCAGGCTGAGCTACGCGCGGGAGCGAAGGCGGATCGTGATTCGCTTGAGTCGGGCATCATCCTGCGGGCTCCACGTCGCGATTTCCGGGTCGTCCTTGAAGGCGTTGTGCACGATCCGGCGGTCGTAGGAATTCAGCGGGTCGGTCTGGATCGAACGGCCGGTCGAGCGGACGGCGAGCGCGAGGTGACGGACTTTTTCCATGAGGGCATCGTCGCGCATCGCCCGGTGGTGCTCGACGTCGACGACGACGCGCGGACCGGGAGGTTCCTGGGCGGCCAGGATGCGGTTCACCAGGTACTGGAGGTCGTCGATAACGGCATCGCGGTGCCCGATCAGGCGTTCCGGCTCATGCGTGAGAATCTGGAGCACCGGGTGGTCATCGCGCTCCTGCTCCTGGATCTCGACGACAAAGCCGAGGTAGCCGAGGATCGTGTCGAGGACTTCCGTGGGCGTCTGGTTCATGGGCGTTTCTTCTTTTGCTTTTTAGCTTCGGCGGCCGTGCGCTTGGCGACCACGCTCTTCTTTTCGAGCGTGGGCAGCGGGCGATTCCGCGTCAGGTAAAGCTGAACGATAGAAAAGATATTCTGGGTTGTCCAATAAAGTGCGAGCCCGCTGGCGTAATTGTAGCAGAACACCAGGAAGATGACCGGCATGAAGTAGAGGATCCGCTGCTGGGTGGCGTCCCCGGTCTTCGGCGTGATCACCATCTGCCAGATCATGGTAAACGACATGATGATCGGCAGCAGGTTGATCGGAAACCCGAGGATGTGGCCGACCGTGTCCGGCTGCGAGAGGTCATGGATCCAGAAAAACGAGCTGTTCCGGAGCTCGATCGCCGAGCCGAGCATCGCATAAAACCCGAAGAAGATCGGGATCTGGATGAGCATCGGGAAGCACCCGCTGAGCGGGTTGACCCCGTACTCGCGGTAGAGCTTCATGACTTCCTCGTTCATCTTCTGCGGGTCGTCTTTGTACTTCTCTTTGAGCTCGGTCATCATCGGCGCGAGCGCGGCCATCTTGCGCATCTCGTTGGTCGCCTTGTTCTGGATCGGCCAGAGGCCGGACTTGATGATGAGCGTCAGGACGATGATCGCCGCTGCGTAGCTACCGAGGAGCCCCTGCAGGCTGTTCATCCCCCAGAGGAGGATCTCGCTGATGAACCCGAACATCCCGAAGTTCAGCACGGCATCCCGGTTGCCCCCGAGCGTGCGAAGCCGGGAGAGTTCCTTAGGCCCGGAATAGATCTCAAATGTCTTGGTGACCGAGGCCCCGGGGGCGAGGGAAAACCCGTCGAGCCCGATCGCGCCCTGCACTCCGAAGACCGGCGTGTTGTTCTGCTTTTTGGTGTCGAACCGCCTGGCCCAGACCGACGACCCCGGCTCGGTGGAGGAGACGATCGTCGCAAAATACTGGCTCGTCACCGCCGCCCATTGGATGTCCTTCTTGGTTTCCTGGTACAGCGGACGTTCGCCGCGCAGCGGGATGCCAAGCAGCGGGACCGAGCTCGGCGAAAACCAGTTGACGTCGATCGTCTCCATCTTCTGGTCATGCGACCAGTCGAAGCGGGTGTACATCGGCATGTCGCTCACGTGGATCGGAGCGGCCCCGCCGGTCCCCACAAAAAATCCCGGGACCTGGATTTCCGCTGCCCCGGGGTTCCGGAACGTGACCTCCAGTCCGACCGTGTACACGCGAAGTTTGTCATCGGCCTTGGGCAGCACGAACCGCTTCGTGATCTCCAGTCCCTCCGGCATCGCCTTGTGGAAGGAGGCCTCGCCCTTCGCCTTGTCGGTCGTCATCTCAAAGCCTCCGAGCACCTCGCCGGGCTGGAAGCCCATGGCGCCGATCGGCATCCCGCGGTCGCGGTTCAGCGAGACGCCTTCCTTATTTTCCCCGTAATGCACGAGGAGGGTGACCTGTTCGATCCCTCCGGCGTCGTTGTTAAACAGGAAATCGGCGCCGGAGGTGCTCAGGCCCTCGGCCCGGGCGGTCATCACTGGCTGCGCGGGAGCTGCGGAGGGTGCCGCGAGCGGCGC
>JBGTAT010000350.1:0-4382 GCA_041749755.1 Terrimicrobiaceae bacterium
GAAGTGGCTCGCCGTCGGCCTGCTCGCCGGATTTTTTTGGGCATACGAATATTTTGATCTCTGGGACAGCCCGTGGTGGACGGCCTGGATCATCGTCTTTTATTTTGCCGCCGCCGTCGCTGTGGACGGGATCTTTCGCAAGGCGAGCTTCTGCAAGTACGTCTGCCCGATCGGCCAGTTCCACTTTGTCTCCTCGCTCACGTCGCCGCTGGAGGTCCGCATCCGCGAACCCGGGATCTGCGGGGAGTGCCGGACGCACGACTGCATCCGGGGAAATGCCGGCCAGCGAGGCTGCGAGCTCGACCTCTTCCAGCCGCGCAAGTCGGGCAACATGGATTGCACGTTCTGCATGGATTGTGTCCAGGCGTGCCCGCATGACAACGTGGGGATCCTGATTGCGTCCCCGGGAAGGGATCTGATCGACGACCCGAGGAGGTCTTCGATCGGGAGCTTCTCCGGGCGCGCGGACATCGCCGCGCTTGTGCTGGTCTTTGTTTTCGCCGCGTTCGCCAACGCGGCGGGGATGATCGCCCCCGTGCGGGAATGGGAGGAGATGATCCGCCAGGCCGCCGGCGCTCGTGCGGGTGCGCTCGCCTGGAGCGCCGCGTTTGTGCTCGCCGTCGTAGTGCTCCCGGCTGCTCTAGCGCTGGGTTGCGCTTTCCTCTCAGGCGGCGGAAAAAAACTAATCCTCTTGGCCAGCGCGTTTTCTGTGGCGCTCGCCCCGCTCGGGTTTTCGATGTGGATTGCACACTTCATCTTTCACCTGGTTTCCGGTGCCTGGACGCCCTGGCCGGTGATCCAGCGGATCGCCCACGATGCCGGCTGGGCGGCCGGCGTTCCCGGATGGAATGTGACGGGATTTGCGTTTGAGGGCCTGCTCGGGCTTCAGATCCTTTTCCTCAATGCTGGCGTGCTCGCCTCGCTCTGGATCCTCTGGCGAAAATCCCTCGCCCTTTCCCCGCGCCACCTCGCCGTCTTTTGGCCGTGGGCTGCTCTGGCCTGCACGCTTTACGCCCTCGGCCTCTGGCTGCTGTTTCAGCCGATGGATATGCGCGGAACGATGCTGATGCCATGAGAGCCACCACACTGATCTTTTTCCTCGCGGCCTCCTGGCTGCACGCCGATGGCGGGCGCCCGGTCGGGCAGGCGGATGCCAACGGGCTTCGCGTGACCCTCTTCTCCGCCTCCCTTCCCGTGCGGGCCGGAGCCTTCGATGCCGGGGTCCTGATCCAGGAGATCCCTTCCAACCGTCCCGTCGCCGACGCATCGGTCACGCTCTCAGCACGGAATACCAGCCCGGCACCCGGCCGACCGGTGCGGATGCCCGCCTGGTGCTCATCCCGCGACCCGGGGTCCGAGGTCCCCGCAACCTCCAACCACTCCGCAAACAAACTCCTGCTCGGTGCCTACCTCCCGCTCACCGCACCCGGACGCTGGGAGATTACGGTTTCGATCCGGCGCGGCGGGGCGGTTACGCGCTTCGTCTTTCCGCTCGACGTCGCCCCCCCCTGCCCCGCCGCTGGGCACATGGTGGCCGCTCGTCGCCCTCGTCCCGCTTGCCATCGCCGCCTATGCCTGGCGCACGACCTTCGCCGGCCCCAAGCGTCAAGAACGGGCTGAAGACGCCCCCGAATAGCGGAGAGCTCACGAAGTGTGAGCTTTATGCGAGGCCCATTTGAATTGCACAACTTCGCATTTCGTGTATGTATGCGTGTATGGCGACAAAAACCCTTTCTATCGATGAGGAGGCGTATCTGTGCTTGGTTCGGGCGAGGCGGGACCGGCGGGATTCCTTTTCGAAAGTCATCAAGCGTGCCACTTGGAACGATGGACCCCGGCGCTGCGGTGGGCTGCTGGCTCGCGTATCCGGCCATGTGCCGGATGGAATTCTGGATGATTTGGAAGCTGCCCAGGCGGCGGACGCACCGCCGACCGACCGATGGAATCGCTGATCTTCGACACCACGTTTCTGATTGATTTTCAGAGGGAGAGGAATCTGCGGCCGGGGGCGGCGCATGCATTCCTTCAGCAGCATCGGGAATCGTACGCGTGGTTGCCCATTGTGGCCTATGCGGAATACGCCGAGGGGTTCGAGGACCGGAGCGATGCCTCTTTCCTTTCCGTGGTGGAGTCCTTTGAGATTCTGCCGGTGATTCGCCCGGTTGCGGATACCTATGCCCGGATCGCACGGACATTGCGGCAGCAGGGCCGGCTGATCGGGAGCAACGACCTGTGGATTGCTGCCACCGCGATTCATCGGGATTGGCCGCTGGTCACAAGGAATCTGGATCATTTTTCGCGCATTCCGGAAATCCGCCTCATGGGCTACTGAGAGGAATCGGCGGCTTGCCAAAATCGAACTTCATCACATATTTGTGATGTTATGAAAACAGCCACCGTTCGTGATTTGCGGTATGATTTTCCCAAGATCGAGGGGTGGATTGCGGGAGGAGACGAAATTCTCATTACCAAGCATGCGAAGCCGGTGGCCCGGATCCTGCCTCCCGCCGCGCCGACCGCCAAGCGTGCCATCCGGCACCCGGACTACGAGGCGCGCCTCCAGCGGACATGGGGCGGCCGGGTGTTCACCCAGGAGGAAGTGGACGAGATGCGGGCGTTTGAAACCGGCGAGCCATGACCGCTTATCCCGACACCAGCTATCTGTGCTCGATTTATCGCAGGCAGATTCATACACCCCAGGCACTGGCCTATCGCCGGAAATTTTCCGAGCCGCTCCCCTTCACGCGGCTACTGGAATTTGAGTTTATCCAGGCGATCCGCCTGCAGATCTTTTTGCACGATGCGGATCGGACCAGGGGATATTCCGAAGGCGAGGCAGACCAGATGGTTGCGGACTGGGAGGCGGACATCGCCGCCGGGCTGAATGTGCTGGTGCCGGCAGACACCGATACCGTGCTCCGGTTGGCCCGCGTCTACTCCCTCCAGCGCACGGCCAAAGGAAGTCACCGCACGCTTGATATCCTGCATGTGGCAACCGCCATCCACCTCGGCGCCAAAGCATTCCTCACTTTCGATGCACGCCAGCGCCAGCTCGCCCTCTACGCCGGCCTCAAAGTGCCCCTCTGATCCAAAGATGGTTTTTCCTCAGATTTTTTGACGTTCTTTCTTGTCGATGGGACCCGGGCGCGGAAACAATCCCACCCATCATGGTCAAAGTGGCGATTGTTGGGGCAAACGGGTACTCGGGCGAGGAGCTCTGCGCGATTCTGGCGCGGCATCCTTCGGTCGAGGTCGTTGCCGTCACGTCGCGCCAGCATGCCGGGAAGAAGGTTGGGGATGTCCTGCCCCGCCTGGCCGGACGAGGGGCGTTTTCCTCGCTCGTCTTCTGCGAGCCGAGGATCGAGACACTCCTCGCGTGCGGGGCGCAATTTTTTTTCCTGGCGCTGCCCCACGGTCTGGCGTCCGAGTTTGCGGCTCCGCTCTGCGAGGCTGGGCGGCGGGTGGTCGACCTCAGCGCGGACTTCCGGCTCCGCGACGCCGCGACCTACCAGGAATTTTACGGGGAGGCGCACGGGGCCGGGCATTTACTGGAGAACGCTGTTTACGGGCTTCCGGAGGTGCACCGCGAAAAAATCCGGGGGGCCTCGCTGGTTGCCTCGGCCGGGTGCTATCCGACGAGCATCCTGCTGCCGCTCATCCCGCTGCTGAAAGAAGGTCTTCTTGATCCCGGGGATATTTCGGTGTCGAGCGCCAGCGGGGTGAGCGGAGCCGGCCGCAAGGCGGACGTGTCGCTGCTTTACGGCGAGTGCAACGAGAGCCTGCGCGCTTACGGGCTGCCGAAGCACCGCCACCTCTCAGAGATCGAACAGGAGCTCTCGGGTGCGGCGAAGCAGCCGGTGCTGATCACGTTTGTCCCCCACCTGGCCCCGATGACACGCGGGATCCACACGACGATTTTTGCCCGCCTGGCCCCCGGGGTCGCCGCGCAGGCGATCCTGCCCGCCTTGGAACGGGCCTATGCCAACGAGCCGTTCGTGCGGGTCTCGCCCGCCCTGCCGGATACAAAGAATGTCGTCGGCACGAACTTCTGCGATATTTCCGCCCGCTTTGATGAACGCGCCAAGCGGGTGATCCTGCTCTCCGCAGAGGACAATCTGGTCAAGGGAGCCGCGGGGCAGGCGGTGCAAAATTTTAATCTCATGGCGGGACTCGAGGAGACTGCCGGGCTTCTTTTATGAACAAAATGCGAAAGATCAAGGGCGGGGTCTGTGCGGCGGAGGGATTCGTCGCCGGGGCGACCGGGTGCGGGATCAAGACGGGCAAGGTGCTGCGCGACGATCTGGCCATCGTCTGCTCCGAGGGCCCGGCAACAGCCGCCGCCACGTTCACCACGAACAAGGTGAAGGCGGCCCCGGTGCGGA
>JBGTAT010000351.1:0-14160 GCA_041749755.1 Terrimicrobiaceae bacterium
CCCGCAGCAGCAAACGCGCTCGTCCTTGCCGCGATCCGCCTGGAGGCGACGCGAAGGCGGATTCCGGTCGTGGAGGTAAAGGACGAAAAGCTCATGCTCACGCGGGGCGGAAGCTACATCCTGGTCGGCGGTCGGTTTCCCCGCTTGACGGCATCCGAGCCGGAATCTAGGTTGCGCGAGGTTCTGTCCCTCTTGGAAAAGATGCCCAGCCGATGAGATTTTTGATTTTTACCATAACTGTCAGCCTTTTAATGGTCCGCCTCCCGCTGGCGGCCCAGCAGGCTGAGGTCATCGACGGGGTCGCCGCGATCGTCAACAAGGACGTCATTACGATCTCACAAGTCCGCGAGCTCATCGGTGCCCGCGAGCGCAGCCTGCGCGACGTTTACTCCGGGCCCGACCTCGCCAACAAAGTTAAGGAGATGCGCCTCGCCGCTCTCAAGGACCTGATCGACCGGCAGCTCGTCGTCCAGGAATTCAAAAAGATGCAGGAAAAAGGGGCCAACATCCCCGACTACGTTGTCGACGACCGCGTGCAGCAGATCATCCGGGAAGAATTCGGCGGCGACCGTTCGGCGTTCGTGCGCACCCTCCAGGCCCAGGGGTACACGGTCACACGGTTCAAGGAGATCGAAAAAGAAAAGATCGTCGTCCAGGCGATGCGCCAGTCGAAGGTGAACGACGACTTCGTCATCTCGCCGACCCAGATCCAGAATTTTTACAATAAAAACAAAGGTTCCTATGCGATCCCCGAGCAGATCAAGCTGCGGATGATCATCCTGCGCGAGGGCGTGGCCGGCGACGTGCCGGGCACCGAGAACAAGGCGCAGACGGCGGAGGAGATCCGGCAGAAGCTGGTGGGCGGCGCCGAGTTTGACCGGATGGCCGAGATGTATTCCGAGGACGAGAGCACGCGCGACAGCGGCGGCGACTGGGGATGGATCGAGCGCGGCACGCTCAATGAGGAACTTTCGAAAGTTGCATTTAACCTGCGTCCCGGCGAGGTCGGCCCGGTCGTCAAGATCGGCGACTCGTACTACATCATGCTCGTCGAGGCGAAAAAGAACGCCGCTGTCAAGCCTATGGGCGAGGTGCGCGATGAGATCGAGCGCAACCTGATCCAGCAGGAGCGGATGAAAGTCCAGCAGCGCTGGCTGGATACCCTGCGCGCCAAGGCCTACATCAAGATCCTCACGTAGCGGCGCTTTCAGCGCGTCATTTCCGCCTTTGGAAGTCTGCGATCTCGCGGTCGGTCTCGCGGTCGGAGGCGCGCTTTTTGAGGTCCGCCCGCTTGTCGCCGGCATCTTTGCCTTTGCCCAGGCCAAGCTCGACCTTCACGCGCCCCTTTTTCCAATACATCCGCAGGGCGACGACGGTCCGTCCGGACACTTCGATTTCTCCGACCAGCCGGTCGATTTCCGCGCGGTGGAGGAGGAGCCTCCGCACGCGCTTCGTCTCGTGCTGCTCGTGGCTCGCCCGCTCGTAGGGCTGGATGCTGGAGTCGTAGAGGCAGAGGTTGCCGCCGTCCATCCGGGCAAAAGCCCCCTGCAAAGTGACCAGGCCGGCACGGATCGACTTGACCTCGGTGCCGAGGAGCTCGACGCCCGCCTCGAAACGCTCGAGGATATGGAAGTCCCGAAGGGCCTTCCGGTTTATTGTGATTTCAGAAGCCATGGGGAAAAACCTCCCCCTTTAACTTTAAAGGGCGAGCTTGGGAGCGACCCCCAACTTGCCTTTCGCAATCTCCATGAGCGCGATGTCGGCGAGCCCCATCCGGAACTCCGCCTCGACCATCGGCCGACTCCCGGCCGTCAGCTGCCGCACGCGGCGGGAAACCATGTTGATGAGCACCTGAGGCTCCGGGATAATCTTGGTGGCTTCTTCGAGAAGTAGTGCGTTCATGAAATTCATTCTCCGCAGGGAGACCTTGTGCCTCACGCCTGACGGGGATGACATCCTACGACGGCCCGTCCGCCTGTCAAATTTATTTTAAGATTTTCTTTGACATGCCCCCTGTGCGGGTTATTCTACGCGGCTCCCGACACAACGTCGGGACCAACCCAACCGCAGGAGACTGGCTTCCGGTCGCTCGCACTGCAAAAATACCATGCAAAAAAAACGAAGCAAACGCTACCGCGCCGCGACCGAGCTGGTCGAAGGCGGGAAAAAGTACCACCTCGCCGAGGCGATCAAGACGCTGAAGACCCTTCCGGCGACAAAGTTTGATCAGACCGTCACCCTCTCGTTTAAGATGGGTGTCGACCCGAAGCAGAGCGACCAGATGGTCCGCGGAACCTGCCCGCTCCCGAACGGCAGCGGAAAAAATGTCCGGGTCCTCGTCTTCGCCACCGGCCAGGCCGCCGAAGCCGCCCAGGAAGCCGGCGCCGAGTTCGTCGGGTTTGAAGATCTCATCAAAAAGGTGACCGGCGGATTCTCCGACTTCGACGTCGCCGTCGCCACCCCGGCCGCCATGGCCGAAGTCCGCAAGCTCGGCAAGGTTCTCGGGCCCCGCGGTCTCATGCCGAACCCGAAAACCGGAACCGTCACCGACGACACCGCCAAGGCGGTGAAGGAAGTGAAGGCGGGACGCGTCGAGTTCAAGCTCGATAAAAACGCGAACATCGCGGTCCCGGTCGGGAAATTCTCTTTTGACGAAGCCGCGCTGGTCGAGAACGGCACCGCCGTGATCGACGCCGTGGTCAAGGCCCGCCCCGCAACCGCCAAGGGCGCGTTCGTGGAATCCATCACCCTCAGCGCGACGATGACCCCCGGGATCCCGGTGGACGCCGCCTCCTACCTGAAATACTGACATGAGACCCGAGAAAACTTTGATCGTCGCGGACGTCCGCGAAAAACTCCAAGCCTCGCCTTATCTGCTGGTGATTGACTACACCGGGATGAAGGTGCCGCACTTCGAAGAGCTCCGCACCCGCCTCGCCGGTGTTGGCGGCCGCCTGAGCGTCGTCCGCAATACCTTCCTGAAGATTGCGGCCCAGGAGCTGAAGATGCCCGAGCTCGACGGCTCGCTCACCGGCCAGACCGCGATGGTCACCGGCGAGTCCGACATCTGCGGCGCCGCCAAGATCCTCAAGGTCTTCACGGCCGAATTTAAGAAGCCCACGGTTCGCGCCGGGGTTCTCGACAACGCGGCTCTCACCGCCGATCAGGTCACCGAACTGGCAGACCTCCCGAGCAAGGAAGTCCTCCAGGCCAAGCTCCTTGGACTTCTCCAGACGCCGGCCAGCCAGTTTGTCCGCCTCCTCAACGAGCCCGGCGCCAGCCTGGCCCGCGTCCTTCAAGCCAAGGCCGACGCGGCCGGAGGGGACGCCTAACCATTTCAACACTTTCGCAAAGCGTTCGAAGCCGCGCTGCGCGATATCACAAAAACCAAACAATCGGTTCCTTGTCGGCCGGGCGGCTGTCCGGCTCAAATGCCCTGAGGCTTCGGGGCGCGACGATACCAAAAAAATAATAATACTATGGCAGATACACAAGCACTCGTAGACCAGCTCAGCGGACTCACCGTTCTGGAGATCGCAGACCTAGTTAAACAACTCGAAGAAAAATGGGGCGTCAGCGCCGCAGCACCGGTGGCGGTCGCAGCAGCAGGCCCCGCAGCAGGCGCGGCAGCCGCTCCGGCAGAGGAGAAGACCTCGTTTGACGTCATTCTCACCGAAGCCGGCGGCAACAAGATCGCTGTCATTAAGGAAGTGCGCGCGGCGGTCGCCGGACTCGGCCTCGCCGAGGCGAAGACCCTCGTCGAAAGCGCTCCCAAGTCCCTCAAAGAGGGCGTGACCAAGGAAGAAGCGGAAGAGATCAAGAAAAAGATCGAAGCCGCCGGCGCCAAAGTCGAAATCAAGTAATCTCCTACCCCGCAGAGAGGTCACGAAAGAAATTTCTTGATCTCTCTGCGGATCCCTTTACCTTCTCACTTCCGCTGGAAGCCAAGGCTTTATTCATCTGTCCACTTCTGTCCGAGCATAAATCAATCCGTCACCAGACGGGCGGGGTTAATCTCCGTCCTGCCTGCACGGATGTTTTGCGTTTCGGGATGGTGGGCGGCTGAAGGGAGTCCAAGCCTCCGGTTGGGAACATCCAACGCCGCGGAAACAGCACTTCGAATCCACCATGTCTGAACGTATCCACTTTGGTAAATTGCAGGAGGCCATCGAGCCCCCCAATCTCATCGAGCTCCAGATTAACTCGTACAACGAGTTCTTCCAAAAAGACACGCCGGTGGCGAAGCGCCGGAACGTCGGACTTCAGGCGGTCTTCCGCGAATTTTTCCCGATTTTCGGGTTTGAAGAAAAGTCGTCGCTCGATTTTGTGAGCTACGATCTGGGTGAGCCGAAGCTTTCGGCCCTGGAATCCCAGCGCGAAGGGCAGACCTTCAGCGCGCCCCTTTACGTGACCTTCCGCTATAAAGACGAGCGGTGCACGAAGGAGGAAAAAGTTTACATGGGCGAGCTCCCGCTCATGACCCCGCAGGGCACGTTTGTGATCAACGGCGCCGAGCGCGTCGTCGTCTCCCAGCTCCACCGCTCTCCGGGCATCTGCTTCGAGACCTCGGTGCACACGAACGGAAAAATCCTTCACGGCTTCCGGATCATCCCGGACCGCGGGTCCTGGATCGAGGTCCAGTTTGACACGAGCGACCTCCTCTACGTTTACCTGGACCGCCGCAAGCGCCGCCGCAAGTTCCTGGCGACCACATTCCTGCGTGCTCTCGGCCATCCGTCGGACGAGGACATCATCAAGTTGTTTTACAAGGTCGAAGACCTGAAGCTGAGCGACCGCCTCGAGGAGGACGAGATCAGCACGAAGGTATTGATCGCCGACATCCGGGATGGCGAGATCACCGTCGCCCGCGCGTTTGAGCCGCTCAACGCCGCGACCGTGCGCCAGCTGCTCGGCCTCGGGCACAAGTCGGTGAAGGTCGTCGACACGAAGAGCGACGACACGATCATCAAATCCCTCAAGAAGGATCCCGCGCACGACGAGGACGAGGCGCTGAAGGACATCTACCGCAAGCTTCGCCCTGGCGATCCTCCAACCGTCCAGAACGCGCGCGGCATGCTCAAGCGCCTGTTCTTCGACTCCAAGCGCTACGACCTCGGCCGCGTCGGCCGCCACAAGATCAACCAGAAGCTCGGACTCAAGGTCAGCGATGACGAGAGGATCCTCACGAAGGACGACTTTGTCGCCGCGATGAAGTACCTCGTCGAGCTGCGCAACGGCGAAGGCATGACCGACGATATCGATCACCTCGGCAGCCGCCGCGTCCGTACGGTCGGCGAGCTCCTCGCCAACCAGTGCCGGGTCGGCCTGGCGCGCACCGAGCGCCTCGTCCGCGAACGCATGACCCTGTTTGATGCAAATGTCGACCAGATCACGCCGCAAAAGCTGATCAACCCGAAGTCCCTCAGCGCGGTTGTCCGCGACTTTTTCGGCCGCAGCCAGCTGAGCCAGTTCATGGATCAGACGAACCCGCTCTCCGAACTGACCCACAAGCGCCGGCTTTCCGCCCTCGGGCCAGGAGGCCTGAGCCGCGACCGCGCCGGGTTCGAGGTCCGCGACGTCCATCCGTCCCACTACGGGCGCATCTGTCCGATCGAGACCCCGGAAGGTCCGAACATCGGGCTCATCAGCTCGCTCAGCACGTTCGCCCGCATCAACGAGTTCGGGTTCATCGAGACCCCGTACCGCAAGGTTGCCAACGGGAAGGTGACCGATGAGGTCGAGTACCTCAGCGGCGACCGCGACGAAAACTTTTACATCGCGCAGGCGAACTCGGCGATGGATTCGAGCAGACGGTTTACGGCCGAGAAGATTTCCGCGCGATACCGCGGCGACTTCGTCGAGGTCGATCCCGCGCAGATCCAGTATATGGACGTTTCGCCGAAGCAGCTCGTCTCCGTGGCGGCCGGCCTGATCCCGTTCCTCGAGCATGACGATGCGAACCGCGCGCTCATGGGCTCGAACATGCAGCGCCAGGGGGTTCCGCTCCTCGTCTCCGAGTCCCCGCTGGTTGGGACCGGACTCGAAGGCCGCGTCGCCCGCGACTCGCGTGCCGTCATCAGCGCCGAGGCCGCCGGCAAGGTCGCCTCGGTCACCTCGACGCACATCATCATCACCAAGGATGGCGATCTGCCCGAGGGCAAAAAGAAGATCAAGAACGACCCGGAAAACGGGGTCCACGTCTACGAGCTGCGCAAGTTCATGCGCTCGAACGCCAGCACATGCATCAACCAGAAGACGATCGTCCACAAGGGGCAGGCCATCAAAAAGGGCGATGTCATTGCAGACGGTCCGAATACCCAGCAAGGCGAGCTCGCGCTCGGCCGGAACGTGCTCGTCGCGTTCATGCCATGGAACGGCTACAACTTCGAGGACGCGATCCTCATCTCCGAGCGCGTCGTCAAGGAGGACATCTACACGTCGATCCACATCGACGAGTTCGAGATCGGCGCCCGCGATACCAAGCTCGGGCCGGAAGAAATCACCCGTGACATCCCGAACGTCAGCGAAGAGGCGCTCCAAAACCTCGGGGCTGACGGCGTGATCCGGATCGGCGCCGAAGTGAAGCCTGGCGACATCCTCGTCGGAAAAATCACTCCCAAGAGCGAGACCGAGCTGGCCCCCGAAGAGCGCCTCCTCCGCGCGATCTTCGGTGAGAAGGCCGCCGACGTCAAAGACACCTCGCTCACCGTCCCGTCGGGCACGTACGGGATCGTCATGGACGTGAAGGTCTCCTCGAAAAAAGAGGTGACCCGCACAAAGATGACCCCGGCCGAGTCGAAGCGGCAGCAGAAGATGATCCTCGAGGATTACAAGAAGCGCAAAGACGACCTGCACGAGCAGCTCACCGCCTCGCTCTCGAACATCCTGCTCAACGAAAAGATCCCGCTCGACGTGGTCAACGCCCAGACCGGCGAGATCATCATCCCGGCGAACCGGAAGATCACCAAGCAGCTCCTGCGCAAGCTCGCGGCGGTTTATAACCACGTCGAGATCGACCCGAGCCCGATCCGGAACAAGATCAACGAGATCATCGGCCAGTTCGAACACAAGTTCGTCGACGTCGACAACGAGCGCGACCAGAACCTCGGCCGCATCGAGAGCGGCGACGATGTCGACCCCGGCATCATCAAGCAGGTCAAAGTCTATATCGCGAGCAAGCGGAAGCTGAGCGTCGGCGACAAGATGGCCGGACGTCACGGAAACAAGGGTGTCGTCGCCAAGATCGTCCCCGAGGAAGACATGCCGTTCCTGGCGGATGGCACCCCGGTCGACATCGTGCTCAACCCGCTCGGCGTGCCGAGCCGCATGAACGTCGGACAGGTTCTCGAAACCCACCTCGGCGTCGCCGCCAAGGCCCTGGGCTTTAAGGTCGCCACCCCGGTGTTCGACGGCATCCCGGAATCGAAAATCCGCGAATTCCTCGCCGAGGCGAAGACCAAGGAAGGGTTCACTTGGACGAACGAAAACGGCAAGTCCACCGTCTACGACGGCCGGACCGGTGAGGCCTTCGACCAGCAGGTCGTCGTCGGCTACATCTACATGCTCAAGCTCGGCCACCTGGTCGCGGACAAGATCCACGCCCGTGCGGTCGGCCCCTACAGCCTGGTCACCCAGCAGCCTCTCGGCGGCAAGGCCCAATACGGCGGACAGCGGTTCGGAGAGATGGAGGTCTGGGCGCTGGAAGCCTACGGCGCCGCCTACACGCTCCAGGAGCTCCTCACTGTCAAATCCGACGACGTCGCCGGCCGCACCCGGATCTACGAGAGCATTGTCAAGGGTGACAACTCCCTCGAGGCCGGTACGCCGGAGTCGTTCAACGTTCTCATCAAAGAAATGCAGGGCCTGGGCCTCGACGTCCGGGTGGGCGGCAAAGAGCCCACCTTTGGCGAACCCGCCGCCTGATCCAACCGCAACCGAAATAGAAACGATCCCATGAAAGAGGTTAATACCCGCGAATTATTTGGTGAACATAAGCCGGTCTGCTTTGACGAGGTGGCTATCACGGTCTCCTCCCCCGAGGCGATGCGCAGCTGGAGCAAGGGCGAAGTCAAGAACCCGGAAACCATCAACTACCGGACGTTCAAGCCGGAAAAGGGCGGCCTCTTCTGCGAGCGCATCTTCGGCCCGACCCGCGACTGGGAATGCTCGTGCGGAAAATACAAGCGTATCAAGCACAAGGGAGTGATCTGCGACCGCTGCGGCGTCGAGGTCACGCTATCGCGCGTCCGCCGCGAGCGCATGGGCCACATCGACCTGGCCGTGCCGGTCTCGCACATCTGGTTCTACAAGTGCATGCCTTCGCGCATCGGCCTGATGCTCGACATGACGTCGCGCCAGCTCGAGCGGGTGATCTACTACGAGGACTACATTGTCATCGATCCGGGCAGCACCCCGCTGCTCCGCTGCCAGCTCCTCACCGAGTCCGAGTACCGCGAGGCGGAGGACCAGTACGGGGATGCCTTCACAGCCGGCATGGGAGCCGAGGCGATCCAGAAGCTTCTCGAGCAGACCGACCTCGCCGCGATCAACGTCGAGATCGAGCAGGCGATGGGCACGACCCGCAGCAAGCAGCTCCGCAAGAAGCTCGCCAAGCGCCTGAAGCTCGTCCAAGGGTTTGCGACGTCGAAGACCCGCCCCGAGTGGATGATCCTCAACGTCCTCCCCGTGATCCCGCCGGACCTCCGTCCGCTGGTGCCCCTCGAGGGCGGCCGCTTCGCGACCTCGGACCTCAACGATCTATACCGCCGCGTCATCAACCGGAACAACCGTCTCCGCACGCTCCTCCAGCTGAAGACCCCGGAGGTCATCATCCGGAACGAAAAACGCATGCTCCAGGAATCCGTGGACGCGCTCTTCGATAACGGCCGCCACGGCCGCGCCGTTACCGGCGCCGCCAACCGTCCGCTCAAATCTCTCAGCGACATGCTCAAGGGCAAGGGCGGGCGGTTCCGCCAGAACCTTCTCGGCAAGCGCGTCGACTATTCTGGCCGTTCGGTCATCGTGATCGGGCCGGAGCTCAAGCTCAACCAGTGCGGGCTTCCCAAAAAGATGGCCCTCGTCCTGTTCGAGCCGTTCATCATTCGGCGGCTCAAGGAGCAGGGGCACGTGCACACCGTGCGCAGCGCCAAGAAGCTCATCGAGCGCCAGACGCCCGAGGTCTGGGACATCCTCGAGGAGGTCACCAAGGGCCACCCGGTTCTCCTGAACCGCGCCCCGACACTCCACCGCCTCTCGATCCAGGCCTTCGAGCCGCTCCTCATCGAGGGCGAAGCGATCCGCATCCACCCGCTCGTCTGTACCGCGTACAACGCGGACTTCGACGGCGACCAGATGGCTGTCCACGTCCCGCTTTCGGTCGAGGCCCAGATGGAGGCCCGCATGCTCATGCTGGCGACGAACAACATCTTCTCGCCCTCGAGCGGAAAGCCGATCACCAACCCTTCGCAGGACATTCCGCTCGGCTGCTACTACCTCACGCAGAAGCCGCGCGGCGAGGATGCCAACAAGGAAAAGCGCATGCCGCTCTTCGCGACATCCGACGAGGTCGATCTTGCGATGTCGGAAAAGTCGATCCGCACGCACACCCGGATCCGGTTCAAGAACCCGGACTTCGGCCGCGAGACGGTCTATGGCGACGCGACCGTGAAGGTCCTCGAGACGACCGCCGGACGCGTGATTTTCAACCGCATCTGGCCGGAAGGGCTCGGATTTTACAACAAGGTCTGCGGCAAGAAGCAGCTCTCCGACGTCATCTGGCGCTGCTACAAGCTCGCCGGACAGCAGAGGACGGTTGAGACGCTCGACCGGCTCAAGGAACTCGGGTTCCGCGAGGCGACGAAGGCGGGGATCTCGATCGGCATCACCGACATGATCATCCCGACCGAAAAGGTCGCCCTCCTGGAAAAAGCCTACCGCGAGGTCGGCGAGGTCCAGAAGCAGTACCTGCGCGGTATCATTACCGACGGCGAGCGCAAGAACAAGGTGCAGGATATCTGGACGCACACCGGCGAAGAGGTCGCCAACGCCCTGTTCCGCACGCTCGACCACAACGATGGCCGCCGCGAGATGAACCCCGTCTTCATGATGGTCGATTCCGGAGCGCGTGGCAACCGGACCCAGATCAAGCAGCTCGCGGGCATGCGCGGCCTCATGGCCAAGCCCTCGGGCGAGATCATCGAGCAGCCGATCACCGCGAACTTCCGCGAGGGCCTCTCGGTCCTCGAGTACTTCATCTCCACCCACGGCGCCCGCAAGGGGCTCGCGGATACCGCGCTCAAGACGGCGGATTCCGGGTACCTCACCCGCAAGCTCGTGGACGCCGCCCAAGACGTCATCATCACGATCGAGGATTGCGAAACCGTCAACGGCATCGTCGTCCGCCCGATTTACGAGGGTGACGAAGAGGTCGTCAGCCTTTCCACCCGCATCATCGGGCGATCGAGCTGCGAGTCGGTCAAGGATCCCGTCACCGGCAAGAACATTATCAAGGCCGGCCAGCTGATCGACGAGGAATGCGCCGCCGCGCTCGAGAAAATCGGGCACGAGCAGCTCAAGATCCGCTCCGCGCTCACATGCGAATCGAAGCGCGGGATCTGCGCGAAGTGCTACGGCCGCAACCTTTCGAACGGGAACATGATCAAGCTCGGCGAGGCGGTCGGCATCATCGCCGCCCAGTCGATCGGCGAGCCGGGAACCCAGCTCACCATGCGTACGTTCCACGTCGGCGGAACCGCGAGCCAGACGTTCAAGCAGCCGGTTGTGAAGGCGAAGAACGAAGGTGTCGCACGGTTCAACGAGCTCAAGGTCGTTGAGACCAGCGAGGGAACCTACGTCGTCCTGAACAAAAATGGTACCGTCAGCCTGCATGCCCCTGACGGCCGCGAGCTCGAGAGCCACAACATCGTGGTCGGCTCGGTCATCTCGGTCGCCGACGGCGCGAAGGTCAAGAAGGGCGAGATGTTCATCCAGTGGGATCCGTACAACGTGCCGATCATCACCGAGAAGGCGGGCCGCATCGAATTTAAGGACATGATCCCGGGCGTCACGATCCGCAAGGAAGTTGACGAGGCCACGGGCGTCATGGGAACCGTCGTCATCGAGCACAAGGAGGACCTCCACCCGCAGATCGTCATCACGGACGACGCGAAAAACGTGCTCGCCAGCTACTCGATCCCGGCCGGCGCCCACATCGAGGTGAAGGAAAATTCGAAGGTGCCCGCCGGACAGCGTCTGGCGCGAACCCCTCGGAAAATTGCCAAGACGAAGGACATCACGGGCGGTCTGCCGCGCGTGGCGGAGCTCTTCGAGGCACGCCGTCCGAAGGACGCCGCGGAGATCGCGAAGATCGACGGGGTCGTCGACATCGGCGGAACGGTCCGCGCGAAGCGCCGCCTCATCGTGACCGACCCGGACACCCAGGCCGAGGAGGAGCACCTCATCCCGCTCAACAAGCACATCATCGTTTTCAAGGGCGACGTCGTCAAAAAGGGCCAGCAGCTCACCGAGGGGCCGGTTGTCCCGCACGAGATCCTCGAGGTCTGCGGGCCGCAAGAGCTCCAGGAGCACCTCCTCAACGAGGTGCAGGAGGTCTACCGCCTGCAGGGCGTTGAGATCAACGACAAGCACATCGAGATCATCGTCCGCCAGATGCTCCGCAAGGTCAAAATCACCGAGCCCGGTGATACGAGCCTCCTCTGGGGCGACCAGGTGGACCGCCTGGAGTTCGAAGCCGAAAACGGCCGTGTCGTGGAGAAGGGCGGAAAGCCCGCCGAGGCGAGCCCGGTCCTTCTTGGCATCACGAAGGCGTCGCTCGAGACGGACAGCTTTATTTCTGCGGCATCGTTCCAGGACACGACGCGCGTATTGACCGAGGCGGCAACACTTGGCAAGGTGGACCGACTGCGGGGCTTCAAAGAGAACGTCATCATGGGGCATCTCATCCCGGCGGGCACTGGATTCCAGACCCACCGCGAGATCGAGATCGTGCACCTGGGCGATGCGCTTGAGGCCGAGCCGAATCCCGAAACTGAAAAAGCTGCCAGCTAAGTGACCACCATGGAAACATCCAACAACCCGAACGTCGAAATTATGACAGAACTGCTAGAAGCCGGCGTGCACTACGGACACCAGACGAAACGCTGGAACCCCAAGATGCGCGAATACATCCTTGAGGAAAAAAACTCGATCTACATCATCGACCTCGCACAGACGGTCGAGCAGCTCGAGCGCTCGGCTGCCTACTTGGCGAACCTCGTGAAGGGCGGCGGCAAGGTTCTCTTCGTCGGCACAAAAAAGCAGGCGCAGGAAGCGGTCCGCGAGGCGGCCACCGCAACCGGCCAGTATTTTGTGAACCAGCGCTGGCTCGGCGGAACGCTCACGAACCTGACCACGATCCGCAAGAGCGTGGCCCGTTTGAACGAGATCGAGTCGTCGGAGAAGACGCCGGCCTTCGCCAAGATCAACAAGGCGGAAGCCTCAGCGATCCGCCGCGAGGGAGCCAAGCTCCGCCACAACCTCGATGGCATCGTCGAGATGGCCAAGCTTCCTGACGCGCTCATCGTGATCGACACGCTCCGCGAGGAGATCGCCGTCGCGGAGGCGAACCGCCTCAAGATCCCGATCATCGCGATCGTCGACACGAACTGCAACCCGGAGAAAATCGAGTACCCGATCGCCGGGAACGACGACGCCATCCGCTCGATCCGCGTGATCCTGCAGAAGCTCGTCCAGGCAATCATGGAAGGTCGCGGGACCGGCGCGAAGTCCGCCGCCCCCTCCGAGCTTTCGGCCGTCTCCGAATAACAACGAGTTTTCAGTGTTCAGTTTTCAGTGCTCAGCAGAGAGCTGTTTTTACTGAAATCTGAACCACTGAACCACTGAACACTTTATTTATGTCTGAAATTTCCGCTTCACTCGTCAAAGAACTCCGCGAAAAAACCAACGCCGGGATGATGGACTGCAAACGCGCCCTCTCCGAGACCAACGGCGACCTCGCCGCCGCCGAGGAACTCCTCCGCAAAAAGGGGATCGCCAGCGCTGGTAAGAAGGCCTCGCGCGTCGCCAAGGAAGGCGCGATCGCCTCGTACATCCACCTCCAGGGGAAGGTCGGAGTGCTCGTCGAAATTAACTGCGAGACAGACTTCGTCGCCAAAAACGAGGTGTTCCGGGAATTTGTGAAGGACGTCACCCTCCACATCGCCGCCGCCAACCCGCTCTACGTGACCCGCGAGCAGGTGCCTGAAAAGCTGATCCTCTCGGAGCGCGAAATCTATGCCGCCCAGGTCGTCGGAAAGCCGGCCAACATTGTCGAGAAGATCGTCGACGGCAAGGTGGACAAGTTTTTCAGCACGATCTGCCTGCTCGAGCAGCCGTTCATCAAGAACCCGGATCTCACGATCAAGGACCTCCTGAACAGCAAGATCGCCGAGCTTGGCGAGAACATGATCATCCGCCGCTTCACCCGCTACATGGTGGGCGAGGACCTCGGCGAATAGGCCTTGGCACGTTGGGCATTCCGCCCATGTCAGCAAACCATTCCACCGATCCGATCGGTCGCAGCAAGGGGGGCGGGGAAACCTGCCCCCCTTCTTCCGTTTCAGGGCCATCGATCCTCGTGATCCGGGGCGGCGCGATCGGAGACTTTCTCCTCACGCTCCCGGCCCTGCGCCTTCTCCGCGAGGGATTCCCGGACTGCCGGATCGAGATCGTCGGCTACCGCCACATCTGTGCGGTCGCCGAGGGCCGGTACTATGCGGAGGCCACCCGCTCGATCGAATACGCGCCGATGGCCGGGTTCTTCAACCCGCGGTCGCAGCTCGACCCCGGGCTATCGAGTTACTTTTCCGGGTTTGGTCAGGTCATCTCGTACCTATTCGATCCGGATGGATTTTTTGAGGGCAACCTCCGCCGGTGCGGGGTAAAAAACCTGATCGTCGGCGACCCCCGGGTCACGGGATCCGTCCATGCCGCGCGGCACCTCGCAGCGCCGATGGAATCGCTGGCCCTGTTCCTCGAAGAGGAGGCAGCACAAGTTTTCCCTTCTGCGGCCGATCGCAGCGAGGCGGCGGCGTTGATCGACGGCCTCCCGGAGCCGGTCGTTGCCGTCCACCCGGGGAGCGGGTCGGAAAAAAAGAATTGGCC
>JBGTAT010000352.1:0-4809 GCA_041749755.1 Terrimicrobiaceae bacterium
GCGCGCTGACCTCGAACGCGCACGGTGCCCAGCGGGTGGCGTTCACGCCAGGCTGGGTCCGCGCGCGGGAGTTCCTTGCCGACAAGCTCTCCGGGCTCCCGGTCGAAACTCACCGGGACCCCGCCGGCAACCTCTGGGCCACGCTCCGCGGAAAATCTTCAAAATCCCTTCTGATCGGCGGGCACATGGATTCGGTCCCGAATGGCGGCTGGCTCGACGGCTGCCTGAACACGCTCGCTGGCGTGGAGGTCCTGCGCCGGATCAGCGAGGAATTTGACGGACGGCCGCCTGTCACCGTGCGCCTGGTGGATTGGGCGGATGAGGAGGGCTCGCGGTTCGGCAAAAGCCTTTTCGGATCATCCGCCAGCGCCGGGATCCTTGACATGGAGGAGGCCCGCCACCTGCGCGACGCCGATGCCATAACCCTGCCGGAGGCGCTGGCCGGGATTGGGATTGATTTTGAGAGGATTGGGGAATCGCGCGCCGAGCTGGCGCAGGCCTCGGCGTACCTCGAGCTGCACATCGAGCAGGGGCCGGTGCTGCTGGACTTGGGCCTGCAGCTGGGCACCGTCGTCGGAACATTTGGGGTCGAGCGACATGCCATCACGTTTACCGGGCAGGCGGCCCACTCGGGCAGCACTCCGATGAACCGCCGCCGTGATGCCTTCCTTGCCGCGGCCCGGCTGGCTCCGGAAATCTACCGGATCGCCGAACAACACGGAGGGGTCTGCACCATCGGCTCTTGCACGACCGAACCGGGCATCGTCACGAGCGTGACCGCCCGGTGCCGGATCTCCCTCGACCAGCGGCATCTGGAGGCGGGGCCACTGGTCCGGATGCTGGCCGACGCCCGCGCGGCTTCTGAGCAGTTTGCGCGAGAGGGCGGGGTCGAAGTTGTCTGGGAGCCGCTGTGCCAAATCGCTCCGCAGCCGTTCGATCGAGACCTGATCGCGCTCTGCGACGAGGCGATCCGGGAAACGTGCGGAGCTTCCCACCGGTTGCCCTCCGGCCCGCTGCACGACGCCTCGGCCGTCGCCAGAGCCGGCGTCCCGACCGTCATGCTCTTTGTCCAGAGCCTCCACGGAATCAGCCACAACGCGATCGAGGATACCCGCGAGCCCGACCTCGCAGCCGCCATCACCGCGCTCGACCGGCTTGCCTCAAAGGTGATCGCCAGGATTTCGTGACGTCGCCTACTTTGAAGCCTCGGCAAACCGGGCTTCCACAAATGGCCAGTTGACGACCGACCACCAGGCGGTCACGTAGTCGGCCCGGCGGTTTTGGTATTTGAGGTAGTAGGCATGTTCCCAGACATCCAGCCCGAGCAGCGGGGTCTGGCCGTCGAGGATCGGTGGATCCTGGTTCGGCGTGGAGACGATGGAGAGCTTGCCGTCCTTCACGGCAAGCCAGGCCCAGCCGCTCCCAAACCGCTTCATCGCCGCCTCGGCAAACTGGGTTTTGAACGCATCGAAGGATCCGAACGATGCGTTGATCGCGGCGCCGAGCGGCCCGGCGGGGGCACCGCCGCCGGTCGGCGACATCATGAGCCAGAAGAGCGAGTGATTGTAATGCCCTCCGACATTGTTGCGGAGCCCGGTGCGAATCGCCTCGGGAACCTCGTCGAGCTGGAGCAGAAGCTCTTCGGGAGTGAGATTGGAAAGCTTCGGGTGGTCCGCCAATATCTTGTTAGCATTGGTGATGTACGCCTGGTGGTGCTTGTCGTGGTGGATCCGCATCGTCTCGGCGTCTACATGCGGCTCGAGCGCGTCAAAGGCATAGGGCAGGGGCGGAAGCGTGTAGGGTCCGCTCGGAGTCGGCACAGCAGCGGGCGCAGCCGCCTGGGCGAACAAACAATCCCCAAAGGCTCCGGCAACAAGTGAGGCAGCACCCAGTCGAAAAATCCCGCGGCGGGTCAGGTTTGGCAGAATCATCCGCAGAGCATAAACGAGATCTGCGGCCTGCGCAAACGCGGGAATGAGTTTGAGACCAGCGATCTCGTGTAGGCCGCCAAGCGGAATGTATCTTATTCAAACACCTCGGATTGATGATTCCCGATTTTTGGTCGGTGAAGTGCGCACTTTTCCGTCTTGGCTCCCGCATCTCCCTCCCCTACACTCGCACGTCATGCAAATCACCCGCCTCTGGCTCATGTTCCCGGCCCGCCTCATCACCCGACCCGTCCTCTGGGAGCTCACCAAAAAATTTGAGGTCGTCACCAATATCCGCCAGGCCAGCGTCACCGACGAAATCGGCCTCGTCTCGCTCGAACTCGAAGGGGAACGCGATGAGATCAAAAAGACCATCGCCTGGCTCGAGGAGCAGGGAATCAAGGTCGAACCGGTCGAGATCAATACCATCGAAGGATAGTTTTTCTTGCTTGCCACCGGCAGTTAAATGATCGAAACTGCTCATATATTCGCCTGTGAAAATCTCCCTCTTCATCCCCTGTTTTATCGATCAGTATTATCCTGGGGCGGGGATTGGGGCGGTGAAGATCTTGGAGAAGCTGGGGCACGAGGTCGTGTACCCGGAGAGCCAGACGTGCTGCGGGCAGCCGGCGTTTAATTCCGGGTACTGGGACGAGGCGCGCTCGGTGGCGGAGACGATGCTCGACGCGTTTCGGGATGCGGACGTCGTTGTCGGGGTGTCGGGCTCGTGCGGGGCGATGCTGAAAGTTTTTTATCCCGAGCTTTTTCACGGCCAGCCGCGCGAGGCGGAGGCGAAGGCACTGGCCGCGAAGACGCATGAATTTTCCTCATTTTTGGTGAACGTGCTGGAGGTTGGCGACCTGGGGGCGAGCCTGCCTGGGAAGGCGACCTTTCACGACGGGTGCCACGGGCTGCGCGAGCTGGGGATCAAGCGCGAGCCGCGCGAGCTCCTGCGGCACGTGCGCGGGCTCGAGCTCGTCGAGATGGGCGAGGCCGAGACGTGCTGCGGGTTCGGCGGAACGTTTTCGGTCAAGTTCCCGGAGATTTCGACCGCGATGGGCGAGGTGAAGTGCGCCTCGATCCTGGAGACGGGGGCCGACCTGATCATCTCAAACGACTCGAGCTGCCTGATGCAGATCCAGGGGCTCTTTGACCGGCAGGGAAATAAAATCCGGAGCCTGCACCTGGCCGAGGTGCTGGCGAACTTCTAGCCATGCCCGCCGAAGCCGCCCAATTTCATCATGACGCCGAGCGGTTGACCCACGACCTCCGCCACCGCAGCCTGATCCAGAAAGCGCTCGGCGGGTACTACGTGAAGCGCGACGAGCAGAAGGCGAAGTACACGAGCTGGCAGATGGCGCGCGCATCCGCCGCGGCCGCAAAGTACGAGGCGGTCAACCACCTCGACACGTATCTTCTGGAATTTACGGCGAAGCTTGAGGGGCGCGGGACGAAGGTTTTCTGGGCAGCGGACGGCGCCGAGGCGGCCGCGTACATCGCATCGGTCGCCCGCGAGGCGGAGGTCAAGCGCATCATCAAATCCAAGACGATGACCGGCGAGGAGATCCACCTCGGGCAGGCGCTCGAGAAGGCCGGGCTGGAAGTGGTCGAGAGCGACCTTGGCGAGTTCATCGTGCAGCTGCGCGAGGAGCCGCCGTACCACATCGTCTTCCCCTCGATGCACCTCACCCGCGGCGAGATCAGCGAGACCTTTGAAAAGAAGCTCGGCAGCGCCCCGGCCGACACCCCGGAGGAGCTGACCATGATCGCCCGCGACGTCATGCGGATGAAGTACTGCGAGGCCGACATGGGGATCAGCGGCGCGAATTTTGCCGTCGCCGAAACCGGCCACATTTCGATCACGGAAAACGAGGGGAACGCGCGCCTGAGCACGACCCTGCCGAAGGTTCTCGTGAGCATCGTCGGCATCGAAAAGGTGGTGCCGAAGCTCGACGATCTCGCCGTCCTTCTTCCGATGCTGGCCACCGCGGGGGCCGGCCAGAACATGACGTGTTACAACACGCTGCTCGGCGGCCCGCGCGAGCCGGGCGAGACCGACGGCCCGGAAGAGTTTCATGTCGTCCTTCTCGATAACCGCCGTACGGCGCTCCTGGCCGATCCCGAGCAGCGCGACGCCCTGCACTGCATCCGCTGCGGCGCCTGCCTGAATGTCTGCCCGATCTTTAAAAACATCGGCGGCCATTCGTACGGCACGACCTACCAGGGGCCGATCGGCTCGGTGATCACCCCGCACCTGCGCGGGCTCCAGTCGTGGAAGCACCTCTCGTTTTCCTCCTCGCTCTGCGGGGCCTGCTCGGAGGCCTGCCCGGTGAAGATCGACCTTCACCACCACCTCCTCCAAAACCGCCGGAACGCGATCGCTCAGAAGCCGGCGTGGTGGGAAAAGCCGATCTTTATTGGATTCGCGTGGTTCATGCGCCGCCCCGCGCTCTACCGCCTGGCCGCCCCGATGCTGCGCCTTGGCGGACCAATCCTCCACGCGATCCGCGGAAAGTTCTTCGACCCGGCCCGGCTCTGGACAGGCACCCGCGACCTCCCGCCCGCACCCGCTCAATCGTTTAAAGAATTCTGGAGGGCCCGCCATGCCAAACGATAGCCGTGAAAAAATCCTGCGCCGGATCCGCGAGGCGCTCACGGTGGCAGCTCCCCCCCGCCATCTTGCCCACGGCGGGGACCAGGCGGCCCGCCACCCGCCGCAGGACTGGCTCCCGAATATCCCGGAATCCCCCGACGCCCTCTTCGCCCTCTTCGAAAAAAACTCACGGGATCTCAAGACCGATGTCCGCCGCTGCACCAGCCCGGCAGCGGTGGCGGCCGAGCTCGCCACGCTGGCCCGCGAGGAGGGTTGGAAATCCGTCGC
>JBGTAT010000353.1:0-1573 GCA_041749755.1 Terrimicrobiaceae bacterium
CGGCCGCCTCGACATCGTCTTCGCCAATGCCGGCATCCAGGCATTCAAACCCCTGCTTGAGATGGACGACGACGACTGGAGCATCCAGATCGACGTCAACCTCACCGGCACCGCCAACACGATCCGCGCATTTGCTCCGCACCTTGTGAAGCGCGGGGGCGGCCGCATCATCGTGACATCCTCCACGCAGGGACGACACGGGACGCTCAACGGCTCGGCCTACTCGGCCTCGAAATGGGGGATCATCGGGCTGATGAAGTCCGCCGCACTCGAGCTGGGCCGCTATGGGATCACGGTCAACGCCGTCATTCCCGGCCTCATTAACACCCCGCTCACCCGCCACAAGGAACGCTACGAGCAGGCGCTTCAGGTCGCGAACCGGACCGCCGAGCCGCAGGACCTTGAAAAGGTTGCCCAGGCGATCCTGGCCAGCAAGTCGCCGCTCGGCGTCCCGTGGATCGAGCCCGAAGACGTCGCGCCGGCCGTCGTTTTCCTCGCCTCCAACGCCGCCCGCATGGTCTCCGGTGCCACGTACGACGTCACCGGCGGCGATACCGCGAATAACGCGGCTTAAACCCGAAAACGGTTTTTCCCGTAGCAGAACATGGAACATGTTTCGTAAACGAGGTTTTCGGCTTAAAAGCTGCGGATGGCAGGAAGAGCGCTCGACAACTGAGTGACATGTATCTGCACCTAACTCTCAGATCCCGCGGAGGAAGAACCATCCGACCGCTCCGCCGGCGAGGATGAGGAGGGCGGGGTTGATGTGTTTGGCGAAGAGGATCACGGTGATGGCGAGGCCGACGCCGCAGGTGATCAGGTTGAAGTGGAGGCTGTGCTCCGGGTTGTAGCTCGCGGTTTTTCCGACGGCATGGACGCCGGCGAGCATGAGGCCGATGGTGATCGGGGCCATGCCCTTTTGGATCGAATCCCGCCACGGGTTGTTCTGAAACGAGTCCCAGACGTGACTGGCGGCGTACGTGAGGAAGCTGGAGGGCAGGTAGAATGCGAGGAGGACGACGAGCATGCCCGCCACGCCGGCGGCTTTGTAGCCGATCAGCCCGACCATTGTCATATTCGGGCCGGGCGCCATCTGGCCGAGGCTGTAGATCGTGGCGAAGTCGTTGGCCGAGACCCAGCCGTGGACGGTGACGGTCTCGTGCTCCATCTGCGGCAGCACGGCGCTGCCGCCGCCGACGGCCAGGAGCGAGAGCAGGCAGAAGACGTTGAGCAGGCTGACGAGCTCCCTCATGGCTGTCCTCCCGCGCTCCGCGGACGGCGGAGGATGATCGCAATCGGGGCGACGAGGAAGAGGACGACCGGCAGCGAAACATGGAAGAGGCCGACCAAAAGAAACGTGAGGAGGACAAACCCCAGGTCGAGCGGGTTCAGGAACTGCTTGGCTCCGATCTTAAGCGTGACCTGCAGGAGGAGCCCGACGGCGGCGGCGGAGATGCCCGCCAAGGCGGCCGCGACATCCGGGTTCTTGTGAAAGCGGATGTACAGCAGGCCGAGAACGACGAGCAGGACCGCTCCGGGAATGATGAGCCCGGTGGCGGCCGCGACCGCCCCG
>JBGTAT010000354.1:0-6647 GCA_041749755.1 Terrimicrobiaceae bacterium
CCCGGGCGTCAGGATCCGCGCGGGATCCGCATCGCTTGGCGCACGCACCCCCTCAAGGGCAGCCACCGCCAGCCGACCGACACAGTTCGTCGCCCGGTCGCCTACCAACCCCGACTTGGCAAACCCCATCGTGACGGTCGCATCGGCCACCACGCACGGGTCTTCGGGCTGCCCGGAATCCGCATCCAGCCCGCTCGGCACATCGGCAGCCACAACCCAAGCGGAGGACTCCCGCCGGAGGACGTTGATCTCCCAGATCATCTCGGCAACCCGACCGCGCGGAGGACCGGACGCTCCGATCCCAAGGAGCCCGTCCAAAATCACAAGCGGGGCTGCTAGGCCGGCGGTTTGCGCGGGAATCCGCTCGAACTGCCTGGCCGTGAGCGGGGCCATGGCATCCGGCTCCGCGAGCCTGGCCTCCACCGCCCACCCCATCCCGGCCAGATGCCGGATGGCCACCAGCGCATCCCCTCCATTGTGGCCCTTCCCCGCATAGGCGAGGCAGGTGCCAGGCGCAGGATGGTTCTGCCGGACAAATTCGGCCATCTGCCGGCCGGCGGACTCCATGAGAGCCTCCGCCTCGCAGCCGCTCGAAAACGCCACCTCCTCGGCGGCAAGCATCTGAAGGCGCGAAAGAATCATGGCCGGACCAGCATGCGGCCACCGCGGCCGCGCGCCAAGAATTTTGATCGCCGACTGCGCGTCCACAAGGGGTGGCCCGACTTCTCAAATGCCCGCGCACGTCTCGCCAAGGTTTGAGCGGGAACAGACTTCCTTGAGCCTTGCGGGTAGATCCATGCTTTCGTGGAGGACAGTGATGACGCCGAGCACTCCACCAGAAAGCTCCCGGAAGAAAATGTAATGATGCTCATGCCTGACAAACCACAAGCCCGTCTTGCTGGCAACATGCCGCCAAAGAGACCGGTTGGCATCGAGAGCATGGATCGCACCCACCACTCCTCGAACGTAGGCATCGGCCTGGTCCTCCCCCCACTTTTTCAAAGTGTAATCCCAGATTTCGATCAGCCGTGACTCGGCAGTCGCGAAAATTTTAGCGGGCATGGGATCCCCGGAGGGACTTGGCTTTCTGGAGAATCGCCTCGGCATCCAGCGGAACAAATTGGCTTTCATTCGCCTCGGCACCGGCTTTCAGCTCTCCGTGCAGCCAGTTCCACTTCCGTTCCTCCTCACGCTCGTAATCCCGCCGCACGAGATCGCGGATGTATTCGCTGGCTGAACCGTAAAGCCCCTTCGTGCCAACCCGCTCCTGGATGAAATGTTGCAGGGCACCTGCAAATCGTACGTTAATTCCTTCCGCCATAGATTTTCGATTCCTTGAAAAGACTACGTCTTGTCCCACATATTGTCAACACTGTGGGACAAGAATCCGAGCGGATCATGCGCAAGCATGGCCTCCACCCCATGACGGACTCGGAGTGGAAGACTTTTGCGAAAGATTGAGCGGAACGGGTTGGAGTGGGTTACGGGGACAAAATATAAGTCGGCATCGGCATGGGCTTCCCCGATGAACCAGCGCGGGAAGGTTGTTTTGCCTGTGCCCGGAGGTCCCTGTAAGAGTGCCCCGGGCTATTGGATCATGCGCCTTGAGCAGTCTCAGAAATTTGCCATGCACCCGCGCCCCTCTCCAAGAATTCTGATCACCGACTGCGAGGGTCAGCAAAATCAAAAAACCGCAGGAAGCCTTCCTGCAAAGCTTGCCAACTGCTCCGAATTTCGGGGTCCACCTCAAAAGATGTCGGTCTCGTTAACCGTCAACCTTGTCAATATTGTACTGGAGAACGTTATTCGCGTGCGTAATGAACTGACCTATATTGCCAATACCCCACTGGTTACTGACAGCGACGACCGTTCCATCAACGAGGCGTATGAGGTCTTCGGGAGCGAGGAAGTGACGCTGGCGGGCTGTATCGGCTAAGACCTTGTTGGCTTGCTCGGCTGTACTCAGGACACCTTGCGCTCCTTGGCAGGCCTTCGGAAAGGCTTGTTCTAATTCAGGGAAGGTGATGTTTGGATGGGTTTCAATGTGTCGTTTGACAAGAGAAAGCACCAGGCGACCCTTTCCAAGAATTTCACCCTCAAATCGATATTTGGTTGTGTCCTTAGTCGACGGCTGATGACTAAAGTAGGTGTCCGTCGTGACCAAAATACTGCCGTCTGACCCGCGGAAGCGTTGCACTGTCAGTGCTGCAATAGGAATCGTCTTTTCAAACCAATGGCCGCTCCGCAGTTTCTCCGCAAGAGCAGAGCTAATCGTGGTTCCGACCAGAACTCCAATCCATTTCGGATTAGGTGCGAGTTCATCGCTCAGAATGTTCGGGTAATTCTGTAAAATCTGCTCCCTCTCTTTCAAATAGTCTTCCATCTGTTGGAGGTGCAGGTCTTCGAGTTGACCTAACTTCAACTCGACGATCGCAATGTATTCTTGCGAGTACGTGGCAAGAATGTCAATTCGCCCGTCTGAGTCTTTGCTTTGTCGACCGTTTTTCAAGCTGAGTTCTGCTTCCACAATCTCGACGGCAGAGAAAACGTCATCGTCAAGACCCAGAACACGTTCATTCTCGATCAGGTACGCTTCCATCGAGAGCTCACGCCGGAACGGAAACAGATCGAGGCGAACGTCATTGGCAGTCAGATGTCGATATATCCGCATCAGTGGCTAGTATCTACAATTACGCTCGCTTTTCGAGATGATCTTTCGAAATCCTTTTTTGTCGGCTTGATTCCAGCATCCACAAACCATTTTTCAAATGGCATATCAAGTAAAGCGCAGAGATCAATCATGTGGTCCAGTAAAAGTCCAACATCGGAATCCGGCTGAATGACATGGTGGGCCAAATCCTCCAGGCCGATTCCGTCGTCTAAAACTGCGTAGTGAGTCGTTTCAGGATGTCGGCTCAGCCATTCTTGGACTTCTCGTGAGCGAGGGCCAAATATTACCGGGGTCGCCCAGTCATCATGGAGATGAGACTTCGCAATAGGCATGGAGTCGAGGATCGCTTCCAGATCAGCCTTGCTGCGTTCCTCACGCCAGGCACTGCAGATGACAATCTTTGCGCCTGATCGTTGACAGAATGCATCGATGAGCTGACAGGCCACTGGATCAAATGCCGGGTATGTCGCCAGCGCCAGCATGCTTCGCGAGGTGATCAGCACCCCGTCAATATCGAGGAAAAGAATTTTCATTGGCTTCAATTAAGCGTCTAAATGGAATCCGATCCCCGGCTTTCTTTCGATCTCCCCGTGTACGGGCGGGCTGTAGATATCTGAGAGCGTTACGGATTTTCCATCCGGGCATTCCTTTCCGATACTGCGCGAGAGTTTTTCGGCGTTTTCGCGTGTCAGCGGGCGGAAGATCCAACTGGCGGCGAGCCTTCCGGGCCGCCGGAGAGCGGGGTCAATATCCGAGAACGGGCAGTTCATCGTGCAAACGATGTGGAACCGCATGGCATCGCCCATGATGCCATCCGTGATGTTCAGGAGATTGCCGACCCAGTGTCCGTTGTCAGGTCCCCGCTTCATGAGCAGCGTTTCTGCGTCCTCGATCAGGAGCACCTTTGGACGGCTGGAATACTTGCATTCCCGGAGCCAGAAATTCGTGAGATTGGGATTGGAGAGGAGATCAATGCAGGTGACGGGGACAAAATAAAAGTCGGCTTCCTCCTGGGCCTCGCCGATGAGCCAGCGCAGAAAACTTGTTTTCCCTGTTCCCGGAGGCCCTTGAAGGAGAGTCAGGCTGCTCGGGAACGTTTCGAAGATGGATCGGAGATGCTGGGACCACTTGTGAAACCCCGCGCCGTAACTCAAATCGATCGTCTCTTCGGTAAACGTTGGCCGACTGGAAAGCGGGGTTTTGTGAGTCCTGATTTGATGATCCTCCAAAGCAAGAATCCGGAAAACCGGCATTTCCGGCGGAGTATGAGAATCCGGGATGCCAAAATGCTCGGCCAGCAGGGCGTGTGTGTCGCAAGCCTCGTCCAAGGTTCTTGCCACGATCATGCAGGCGCTTCCCCATTCGCGGAATCCACAATCGACGCTGACGGCACACGTGTCGGAAATCTGAAAAATCGCCTTCTCAACAGATATCGATTGCCCGGAAGTCAAGTGCGAATTCGAGCACATTAATTTGTCTGACCATATTTTTGCCATCTCTGGCACCCGTGTTGACAGGCGGGTGTCAATGACATGAACGGTCTCCGGAGTCTTTGCCCGCATCGTGAGGTGACCGCTGACACAATCTTCAAAGACAACCTCGAAGAGCGGCTTTTTCTCTGAAGCTGGCTCTTGTGTGGTGGAGGGCGCGGTATCGGACGGGGCGAAGAAGGCGGTGGTTTGTAATGTGTTCATTCCAAGGAGGTCTATGCCTCGCTCCGCACAGAACCAAACGGGGGGGAACGAAAATTATCGGAAAAATCCTGAGATCCAAGCCAGCCAGATGAGAATGGCAGCAAGGAGCGCCCACAGGCAAACCAGCCCAAGCCGGGGGAAATTTGATTTCTGCGGCGTTTTTTCTGAGCGGGCATCGAGCGGTGGCAGAATATGCCGGGAGTGATCGGGCTCTTTACTGCTCGGCATGAATTTTACCCCGGTCACGCCTCGGGTTTCCAGATTCGGCCGCATCTGGCTCACTCCGCGCTGGAACATCTGCCGGACGGCCTGTTCGGAGGCCCCCGTCTCCCTGGCCATTTCCGCAAAGGAGACGCCTTTTGCGTACTGCTCCAGCACCGATTTTTGGGAGGAAGTCAACGATGCCAGCCCATCCTGGAGGGCACTTCGGATTTCACTCCGCTCCGCCTCCCGCGCAGGAGTGGGCTCGTGGTCGGGAATGCCATCTTTTTTTGTTTCTGCATCCGGAGATTTTTTATCCAACGTCAGCAATTCGAGCTGCCTGCGCTGCGTGCTGCGACATGCGGTAAAGAGATGGTTTTTGATGACCTTCCATGCAAACGGTTCGAATGAGCCTTTTGCGGGATCATATGCCAGCACGGCCTTCTGAAGTCCGATGAGGGCTTCCTGACCGACAAATTCGCGGTCCTCTCCAGCAATGGGATATTTCCACGCAATTCGGGCTGCAAGGCGCGTGTTGGAGTTAAAAAGATCGGTTTGCTCCGTTGTCATGTATTCAAATCTGCGGCGACTGTAGCGGATTGTTCCAGACAAATGCTGTCCTACCCCAAATATATCTCTGCCGTGTTGATGCCAAAAAAAGTGATGTGAAACGGGACGCGGCGGCCCCGCGTTCCAGGCCGAACCCTGCGGATGGTGAGCGAGTCGTTTGGGCTCTAGGGGAATGCGGCGTCTGAATTCGGCAGTTCAGCCGTCATTCTTGCGGTTTATCCAATACTCCGGTTTTCGGGCGCTCTGTGCGACCGCCAATACCCAGAGCGTCGAACCGCGAATGATGAAAGGGATATGGTAAGGAAACGAGCGGAGATTGATTCGCCGATACCCGCCGGAACGAACCCGATAAAGGTCCGAATGTTCGGCGATCCAAAGAATGCACCGATCCGCTTCGTCCTTGAATCTCAGCCCGAGGCCCGCCCTCGCCTCTTCGTAGTATGAAATGGCTTCGAGAAACTCACCCTTGGCCTCCGGCACGAAAATGATGTTCACGGGGCAAGGCGTTGATCAGCCTCGCGCATAACATCGCTGTAGGAAACACCCGTGACGGCACCCCTATCCACCGCTTTGATCCTATCCTGGATTTCCTTTTCCCATGCCTCGTCAACCTCCGGGTGATCACTTTCGTCGCCCATTTCTAGAAGGAAGCCTGCCAAGACAAGACGCTGCCGAGCGGGAAGCTGCAATACTTGCTGGGTAATATCTTCAAGAGTAGCCGACATATTTGAAGTATCGCAGAGAAAAAAGCTCCGGTCAAAACGACATTTCCCAACAACAACCTCGCCTGACTCATTCGAGAATTGTCCTGCATGCGCGGCCGCGCGCCAAGAATTTTGATCGCCTGCCCGCGCTGATGAACTTAGACTGCCCGCATGAGACCCATTCTCCTGATCACCGCCCTCTTTCTTGCCGCCTGTGCCAGCGGTCCTGCCCCGACACCGCTCGTCCTCCAGCGCCTGGCCGCCTCTGGGATTGACTCGGGCACCTATGCCAGGATCCATGCCGGGCGGGTGCTCACGTACCCGGACATCCTCGGCCTCGTCCAGGACAAGATCCCGGATCCCGCGATCGTCTCCTACCTCAAAAGCACGAAGGCCCCGTACCGGCTGACCAACGCCCAGCTCGAAAAGCTCAGCGATGCCGGCGCCGGCTCGACGCTCGTCAACTACCTCGGCCAGTCGGTCGGGTTTTATGAGGCCACCAAGCGCGATCAAACCGGTGGCAAAAAGTGGGACAACCATCCCTACTTCAACAACCCGTACTACTGGGGCGCCGCGCCGTTCGATTACGGGTTCCCGGACGAATGGGATGACCCGGCCACGATGGGAATGTGGTTCTGATCGGCTTGCGCTCCGCCCGTCCCCGTGCATTGTGAGGCATGGCACAATTTCGCATCGGAAATGAAAAGCTGATCCGCGTCCTCGACGCGGCGAGCGCCCGCCTCTGCGGGCTGCTCGAAAAGCAGGGGCGCCCCCAGGGTGCCCTGCGCGTCGCGGTGATCGGCGGGG
>JBGTAT010000355.1:0-23005 GCA_041749755.1 Terrimicrobiaceae bacterium
CGGAGCAAGCGCCGCCAAAAATCCACTCGCCACAGATGACCTCAAATCAATCCCGGCTGTAGTGCCGACCTTTTGATGTCGATATCGCAAAATAGCGGCTTCCCGGCCATCCGACCCCTCCAGTCCGCGAAGTGGGGTTAACGAAGCGTGTCACACGCTGACAGCTGTCCGGTGCCGCCCGCCGCGCGCGCGACCAAGGGTTTTTCCTCCCGGCCGCCCGGCACCCCGGACTCACCCAGGAACCGCTGAAAGAGCTCTGCTGCCGCAGCCGCAGCGAGCTTGGGCTGCCGGTATTCATTGAAGAGGCCTTTGTTGTTGAACCCCCTCGGTCGCTTGATATTCCTACCGCCGGCGAACGTCTGCACATCGGCAAAATGCCAGAGCGCGATGCCGGAGATTTCCGGGCATTCCGACAGGGCCCGGTCCACCTCGCGCAGATATTCGGCTTGGAAGTCCTCGCTGTAAAAAGGGGCGCTGGCATCCCTCAGGCCATAGATGCCCTCCGCTCCGATCTCGCTGATCATGAGCGGGCGGTCCTTCAAGGCGGGGTTTCGAGCCGTCCATCGCGACAGGGCCCGTATGGCCGGAGCGATGTGGCGCAGAGTATTTCCGTCATCCTCCTCGCACCCGTACCACCCCGGATAAATATTGAAGCACAGGACGTCCGCCATCTCCAGGAACCGGTCATTTTCCCCCTTGCAGGTTGCGTAGGTCACTGGGCGCGTGGGATCAAGGAGCCGCACGATTTCAAAGGATTCCTCAAGCGTCGCCCTTGCCTCCTCAACCTCGGTGGCCGCCTCGTTCAGAAACCCCCACATGATCACGCAGGGGTGGTTCACATGGTTCAGCACCATCTCGGCAAGCGCCTTGCGGTGGCCGTCGCGGTAGGCCGGATTCGTGAAGTGGCGGACATCCTGCTGCCAGCCCAGCATCTCCTCCCAGACAAGGATCCCCAACTCATCGCAGAGGTCCAGAAAACCGGATTTTTGGGGGTAGTGCGAGCCTCGCACAAAGTTCCCGCCCAGCTCCCTGATGAGCATGAGGTCGGAAAGCATCTGCGCCTGCGGGACCGCTGATCCGAAGCCGGGAAAATTCTCGTGACGGTTCACGCCTGCGAGGCGGAGGGGTTCTCCGTTCAGGCGCAGGGCTCCCCCGTCTGTGGTGATTGTCCGCAGGCCCGTGCGAACCTGCAGGTCATCCTGCAATTCCGGGAGAAAAACCCTCACCGTGTGGAGGTGCGGGGACCGGGGCGACCACACCCGCGGGTTGGGGATGCGCAGCGGAAACGTGGCACGACCATCGCGAAACTCCAGATGCTTTTCTGTGAGGGGAACCGAATCGATAAATATATTGGCCGTCAGCCTTCGCGGGCTCCGGTCATTGATTTCTACCTCGGCGCAGAGGCGGCCATCGTCGGCGCTTTCGATCTGCAGGCGCAGGGAGGTGAGGCGGGTGGGGCCCGTATGGTGCAGGCGCACGCTCCCGAGGATTCCCCCGTACTGGCGAAAGTCGTAATACGGCGCGTGAAGTGGAGCCTCGCTCTCGCTGAACCGGTTGTCCGCCAGGACAACAATCTCCCGGATGCGCGCCGTCGAGGGCGGAAGCGCGGCCTCAAAGGGCAGGTAGCTGCAGCGGCTCTGCGCGGCGACCTCGCCGTCCACGAGGACGGTGGCGAGCATCCCCACGCTCTCAAATTCCAAATGGGCGTGCGTGCCCGGTTCGATCGCGATCTCTTTCCGATAGACCCCAACTCCGCGCCTGTTTCGGAACGCGGGCGTCGCGTCAAACGCCTGCGGTACTGCCATCACCGAGGAGCGCCCCATCGGCGGGCATTTGCCCGGCTCGGCGCGCTCGTGAAACGTGAATTCCCAAACCCCGTCGAGCGGCTCGACCCGGCGGCATTCGTGTCGGGCATAGGATCCGATGGCACAGCCGAAACGCGTTTTCATGACGACCCATTGTCGGCCCACCCGCCGGCTTTGAAACGCGCAGCCTTACTGAATCAGTTAAGAGGCGGGTTGACAGATCGGCCCGGACACCATTTTATTTCGCGCGTGCCCGAGCCTCATTCCCCCAGAGTCAAGATTTCGGATATTGCGGAACGCGCCGGCGTGACAAAAGCGACCGTCTCGCTGGCTTTGCGCGACCGGGCTGGGGTGTCGGCTGCCCTCCGCACGCGCCTCAAATCCCTTGCCTTGGAGATGGGTTACTCACCGGACCCGGCCCTCTCGGCCCTCGCGAGCTATCGCATGGCCCGCCGCCCCCCGTCGGACTTCAACGTGATCCCGTTCCTCACCAACTACCGGACCCCCGAGGGCTGGATGAAGGAGGTGCAATTCCACCGGGCGATCTTCGAGGGTGCCCGGGAATGCGGAAAGAAGCTCGGCTATTCGGTCGAGAACTTTTGGATGAAGCAGGCACGTCCGGAGCGCGTGGCGCAGATTTTGATGGCGCGAGGCATCCGGGGCCTCCTCCTCGCACCGATGCCCTTTCCGGTCAGCCACCTGCGGCTCGACTGGAGCGACTTCGCCTCGGTCGCAACCAGCTTTTCGGTCACCAAACCTCTGACCCACTACGCCGTCCCGAATATGTACCAGGGGATGTCCCTGCTCTGGCACCAGCTCTGGCACCTCGGCTACAGGCGCCCCGGCCTGGCCATCCCGGATATCTTCAACCGGCGCGGGCGCTATCGGTGGCTCGCCTCCCACATGGTCGAGCAGCGCATCCGGCAATCCCCCGGCAGCCATGTCCCCTCGCTCTTCTTCTCCGGTGAATTCCCCGAAAAGCGCGCCTTCTTGCGCTGGTATAAAAAGGAACGACCCGACGTCGTGCTCTGCATTCGTCCCGAAATGATTGCGGAATTTCTTCAAGATTCGGGCATCGCTGTTCCGGAGGAGGCCGGGATCGCTTCGCTGGAGGTCCTTGAGCCGGAATCGAGCTGGAGCGGCATCAACCAGCATCCCTTCGAGATTGGCACGGCGGCCATGGAACTGCTCAACTCGCTGATGATGACCGGAGCCTGCGGGATTCCATCGATGCGCAAAGGCGTCTTTGTCGAGGCCACATGGCACCCGGGCTCCACCGTGAAGAGCCAGCCCGCGAAGAATCCCTCCGCGGCCCGGCGGCGGAGGTGAACTGGATCAGCCCGCGCCCGCTCGACGCGGCAGCACCGGATGGAGGACCCTTCGTGACCCGCATGGAACGTCCCGAACGAAGTGCCCGAATGAAACAATTTGCCAGCGACAACTGTGCTGGTATCTGCAAGGAAGCCGTGGACGCGCTTTCACTGGCTAATCAGGGCCATGCGACGAGCTATGGCGATGACGAGTGGACCCGCCGGGCCTGCGATGCCATCCGCAACTTTTTCGGGCTCCCCTGCGAGGTCTTTTTTGTTTTCAACGGAACCGCCGCCAACTCGCTGGCTCTCGCGGCTCTTTGCCAGAGCTACCACAGCGTCATCTGCCATGAGTCCGCCCATGTGGAGGCCGATGAATGCGGCGCCCCGGAATTTTTTTCAAACGGGACGAAGCTCCTGTTGGCCGGGGGAAGCGGAGGAAAGATCTCCCCTTCGGAAATCGTACGGATCGCCCGCCGCCGCTCGGACATCCACTACCCGAAGCCGCGCGTTCTTTCGATCACCCAGCCGACCGAGACCGGCGCGCTTTATTCGCTCGCGGAGCTGCGCGCCATCCGCGGGGCCGCCGAATCCTGCGGACTCGCCATCCACATCGACGGGGCACGCTTTTTCAACGCGGTGGCCTCTTCGGGTTGCGACCCGGGCACTCTCGTCCGCGAATCGGGGGCCGATGTGCTCTGCCTGGGCGGCACAAAACTCGGGATGAGCGCCGGGGAGGCGGTTGTGTTCTTTAACCGATCCGCCTCGGAGGAGTTTGCCTTCCGCTGCAAACAGGCCGGCCAGCTCGCCTCAAAGATGAGGTTCCTTGCGGCCCAGTGGGTCGGCCTTCTGGAAGGCGGGGCATGGAGAACGCATGCATCCCACGCCAACGCCATGGCCACGTTGCTCAGGGAAAACCTTTCCCGCATCGAAGGAATCGCCTTTCCTTTTCCAACCGAAGCCAACTCGGTTTTTGTCCAGTCCTCCCCGGAAACCCTGCGCCACCTCCGCGAACGGGGCTGGAGCTTTTATGAGTTCATCGGCGGAGCCGCCCGTTTCATGTGCTCGTGGGACACAACCCCCGACGACGTCCACGCCCTCTCCGCCGACTTCGCAGAAGCCGTGCGGCAAAGCCTTCCCACATAGGAAGGGCCGCCCCGTTACCGGGACGGCCCTCCAACCCCCAAAACAAACTGTTGTCCGCCTCAGGACCGCCTGCGGCGGAAAACCATCAGTGCCGTCAGGCTCCCTGCCAGCAACGCCCATGTTGTCGGCTCAGGAATCGGTGAGACGTCTGCAAATGTCGTGCCCACGCGGATCTCGTCGAATGTGCCGGTGGCGGACGCTCCTCCGGTGAACCCCACATTATTGATATCATTCCATGAAGTGGAGCCCAAACCACCGCTCACATCCGGAGTCCCAAGGGGTACGTTGAGCGCAGGATTCAGCCAGAGGCTGAGAGTATTGTTGTTCGTCACGAAATCCAGTTTCATCACAACAAAGAATGTGTTGCCCACAACACTGCTTCCAGCGGTTCCCAATACTGTGTTTGCCGCATTGGCGAGTGTCCAACTGTCGGCTGATGACGAGCTGCTGCGAAATATTGCCCTTGTAGAATCGCCGCTCCTAAGGCGCATTTCGAGCGGTGAAGAGGACAAGGGGGCAGTGCGGTTGACGAGGAAGCTGAAATAGAGCGTGTCACCGTTGTTATAGTTGGCACTCGCAAATTGGCGTCGCATTTGGGTGGAGAGTGTGCTGGAGTCGTCGATCGCCGCCCCGGACGTGGTCGTCAGTGCCCCGCCATTACTGTACGTCAGGCCGCTGGTCGTTCCCACAAATTGCCCGGTCGGGGTTCCGCTGACCACCCAGTTGCCTGTCCATCCAGAGCCTCCGTTGCCGGGAGTCAGGATCGATGTCCCGTTTGTGTAGGTTCCCGGAGTCGAGAATCCGTCATAGGCGATGAGGACGGCGCGGGCTTGCGGCAGGACCGCGATGAGGATGGCCAGAGACGTCAGGAGTGATTTTGTTTTCATAGTGGTTTGGGTGGATGTGATTTCGGGCACCACTCAAGCCGTCATCCCGATCGCACACAACCTCCCGCGTTCTTAACCAGTTTAGCAAGGAAATGGTTTGCCCCGATGTTCGCCTTCTCAACTGGTTCAGGGCATCGGGTTTGGCGTCTCGCCCACCCACCCTGCAATCTCCGGATATGGAGACAGGAGCATCACAGGTCAAAATTGGTAAAAACGAATATTGGTGGGGAGGCGCGGCAGGACTCGCCCCGGGAATGCCGTGGGGGGCGCGTGCGGCGCGTCACGATTTGCGTGGGGACAATCATGGCAACCAGGCATCGCCGCTCCTGCTTTCAACCCGCGGGCGTGCGGTTTGGTCTCACGAACCCTTCGCCTTCGCCTTTGAGAGCGGAGTTCTCCAAATTGACGGGCCCGCTGTCGTTCACGAAGAGCACGGCGGACTCGCGGGAGCCTTCCGGGGCGCATCCAGCCGGTATTTCCCGGCTTCCGGGACGATGCCGCCGGAAATTTTTTTCTCGGCTCCGCAATACAACACCTGGATCGAGCTGCTCTACGAGCAGGAGCAGGGGCGCATCCTCGACTATGCCCGTGCGATTCTGGACAACGGATTTCCTCCCGGCGTGCTCATGATTGACGACGGGTGGCAGTGCGACATCGGAGAGTGGAGCTTTGCCCCGGAGCGGTTCCCGGATCCAGCGGGAATGATTGAAGAACTCCATCGCCTGGGCTTTCGTGTGATGCTCTGGATCGTTCCCTTGGCAAGTCCGGACTCGGCGGTTTACCGCTCTCTTGCCACGGCCGGGGCGCTCCTCACGGGAGCCAACGGAAAGCCGGTCGTCCGGGAATGGTGGAACGGTCAGAGCGCGGTGCTGGATTTGAACGGGCCCGCCGGGCAGCGCTGGTTCCAGGACGAACTCGCCCGCATGCAGAGCGTGTTCGGTGTGGACGGGTTCAAATTCGACGGAGGGGATTGTTATCTTTACCGGGATGATGACGAACCGGGGCTTTCGCCCAACGAGCGCTGCCGGGCCTACGCGCAGATCGGAGAGAGGTATCCCTTCAATGAGTTCCGCGCGTGTTGGAAAATGGGCGGCCGCCCGCTTGTTCAGCGCCAGCACGACAAACTGCACTCATGGGGGAGCGATGGCCTTGGTGCCCTCATCCCCACCTGCCTTGTGCAGGGTCTCCTTGGCCATGCGTTCAACTGCCCGGACATGATCGGAGGGGGCGACATCAAATCCTTCGCCGAGGGAAGCCCGCTCCTGGACCAAGAACTTGTGGTCCGTTACGCGCAATGCGCCGCCCTCATGCCCATGATGCAATTTTCGGTGGCGCCATGGCGGATTCTGGATGGCGAACACCTTGCGGCCTGCCGGGAGGCGGTTGAACTACGACAAAAATTCCTGCCGGAAATCCTCGGCCTCGCGCGTCATGCCGCCCGCACCGGCGAACCCATCGTCCGTCCGCTGAGTTACGAGTTTCCAGAAGGCGGCTTCGAGTTGGTCACCGACCAATTCCTGCTTGGCAGTTCGATCCTTGTCGCACCGGTTTTGGAAAAGGGAGCCCGAAGCCGGTTGGTGCGATTTCCCGGTGGAACATGGCGCGATCTCAACGGGCGGAATTATCACGGCGAGGAGGTGGTGGAAGCCCCGATCAGGCATCTGCCCGTTTTTTTATTGCAGTGACCAAGCTGTTCCAACCCAACCAGGCTTGCGAGCGACATGATATGAAAACTATCCTCATATTTCTGATCTTCGGTTTTCCCGCGATCATTCCTGTTCAAGCCGGTGCCCGCTCACCGGAGGTCGAGTCCATTCTCACCCGGTTCCAAGGCCTTCCGGACCGACCGGAGGCCAGGCTTCTCTGCGGGCAGCAGGCCGGGCATGGCGGGCATGTCGGATGGGGAATGAAAGAGTGGGTCGCTGGAATTGCACAAGAGACCGGGAAGTGGCCCGCGATCGCCGAGACCGGCCCGGCCGAAAAGGAGACCAAGCCACTGGATCTTGCCCGCTTTCTTAGCGTGATCAAAGAACGCTACCCCCGATTTGTTTACTGCCAGTTCTGGGACCGAAAATTTTCCATGGTCAAAAACCGGACGCTGCGGAGTTTATCAATGACCCATGGGTGTTGACGCGGGGCGATTGGAAATGAGTGCCCTGCGGAAATCTCAGAAGAATGATCATGAAACCAGAACGCGTCACAACCGCCCCGGCAGCCAACGAACAGCTTCTGTATTTCACCTCCTCCAGCCTCCTGGCGAACGACTCCCGGTTGGTCTATATCAGTGATCGGACAGGCCATCCCAACCTCTGGATGCGGGATCTGATTTCGGGTTCTGACACCCTCCTAACCGACAATGCGGAAGGATTTCTGAAATCCTACGTCTATTTTGATGGAGCGCCTTACAAGGGGTTTGGCAAGGCAAGTGTCAGCCTTCATCCGGCAAGCGGCACGGTTTACTACATCCAGGGCACGGAAATCCGCAAAATCGAAGCTGACGGCAACATCAGAACGCTCACCCAATATCCCGCCGGTCAAATGACCGGGTTCACCCATGTCTCCGCCGATGGAAAGTTCCTTTGCGTGCCGACGACTGATGAGCGGGCTTTGCAAGGGGACGAACTATTGCCTGGCCGACCCGAATATGACATCGATTACAGAGTTCGGTCCGAAGGACTGGCCTCCTACCTTCGGGTCTTTGACACCGCGACCGGTGGGGAAGTCCTCTGCGAGAGGGTCCCGAACTGCTGGATCACCCACGTTCAGTTTTGCCCCACGAATAGCAACCTGATCCTCTATAACCACGAGTGGGCCTCCGATTGCGGCATCCGTCGCATGTGGCTTTTTGATGGGGCCAGGCATATCCGCTTGCGTACGGAGGGAGACGGACGGTCCCGAACGGATTGGACCTGTCACGAAATGTGGGAGCGGGATGGGAGCGCGATCATCTACCACGGCACCCTTGCAAGCGGTCATTTGTATATCGGTCGAGTGAACCCGGATGGAACCGGAGTTCGGGAAATCGCCCTTCCTGCCGGCTACAAACGATATGGGCATTTTACGGTGGGCGACACCAACATGCTCGTTTCCGACGGTTGTTATGAGGAAGATGGGGACCGACCGGCCGAGGGAGGAGACTGGATTTCGCTGGTTCACGTGAACTGGGCCACCGGAATGGCCCGTTGGTTTCCGTTGTGCAGAAGCCTGTCCAGTTGGAAATCGCAGGATGAACACCCTCATCCGATATTCGATCACTCACTCCGCTATGCCTACTTCACATCAGACATGGACGGCAAACGAGCCGTCTACAGGATCGCGGTGAATCACGCGCTCTCCACAAGCGCGGCCCTCCTGCCGTAAGGCAACCCACTAGACTTCTTTCTCATTTAATCCAAGCCGGAAAGGAAACCGGAGAAGACGGCTCATCTACTCGAACCAAATCGGGCTCGCGACGGCCAGTTGGTTGTCCTGCTGCACCACACGCACATACCATGACCCGGGCTCGCCGGAATCATCTTTGAAATCCGCAGTGAATCGGGTTCCCTCCGGCAGGAAGCGCCGGTGGAAGCGGCCATTGCGATAGAGTTCCACCGCCTTGAGCGGTCCCTCGCCGATGGCATCGATGTGGAGGATATTGCGCGGGCGGCAAGGAACCACCGACCCCATGAGCCTTCCGTTGCCCGTGACCAACAGCCGGATCCGGGCGTTCGTCGTGGCGTACGTGTGCCTCCCTCGCGCCGCCCCGAAGATCGAGTCCACCGAAAGATCCGGGGCGTAAAAGGCCGTCAGCGCGCTGGTTCCCACGGTTCCCTTGTGTCCGTCGGAATCCCCGAAAAATCCAAACTTCCTGCCTGACGCCAGAAAATTTTCCACGCTGCGATCCGCCCGCCAGCCCTTGGCCCACGAGCGGTCGTCTTCATACGAGGTCTCCAACTCATAATTGCCATGGCACGAAAGAAATTCCATGCAGGGCTCGACATCTGGATCGTCGGGAGCAAACCACTCTCCCCATGGCAGGCTTCCCTGATTGTGAAAGTGCGGGATGGACAGGATATTCCGTCCTTGGAAAATCTTCCAGACATCCCGGATGTCGCGCGCTTTCCCACGAAGGGCGATCTCCTCAAATTTTGCCTGCCACGACAGGTAGACGACGGTGTCTCCCCGTGCGCAGCGAAATTCAAAGGCTGGAATGACAAGGAATTTCCCGGGCTCGTTCGCCGCTTCCACATCCTGCATCGTCTTCTCCCAGAATTCCTCATGCAGATACTCCCGGGCATCGGGCTGCAAAACCGAGTGGTGGTCGGAAACGGCATAGACATCGAGCCCCGCCCGATACCGTGCGAACCGCATCAAGTCGCGCGGCATCATCATCAGCTTTTCCCGTTCCAACGTGTCGATCGACCAATGGGAGTGGCTGTGCAGATCTCCCCAGTAAATGTTGTTCCCCTCAAAAACATTCGTCATCGGAGCACTCTCCTCGATCGGAAGACGACGGGAGCTCACCTTGCTTCGGGAACTGGGCAGCACATAGGTTCCCTCGTCATTTTGAACGGCTCCAGAAGCCGAGACGCCCATCGAGCCCAGGGAAGCGGTGTCGGCCACATTCCAAAACCGGTCGTAGGGAATAAGCAATGCCTCCCGTACGCCGCGGATCAATCGCAGACGGACCGCCTCATCCGGCTTCACGGTAACCGGCAATGCCACCTGGGCGTCGGGAACCGGGCGCGGGCGACCCGGGTAGTCTTTGCCAAAATCCGGAATCCCCCGGAGGTGATCCGTGTAGTAGAGAACGTCTACGACCTGCTTGAAATCTTTTGTGGGAACGATTCCCGTCACCGTGCAACCGGCTCCATAGCCGCGACTCCGATACCCCCAATACATTTCGACGACATCGCCCGCCTGCAGTCCCGCCGACAGGTCCAGCACAACATGCCGCTGGGCCATCATCTGCGCGGTCGTCAGCCCTTTCAAAATTTCCGGGGTGATAAACTGGTTCATCTCCACATGCCAGATCCGCTTGGTGTAAGTGACCTCCGGATTGGAAACCACCACCTGGACATAGCCGTGATATTCCCGGTGAATCCGGTTCGGGCGGGACGTGCCCAGCATGGTGGGACAATCGAAAACCAGCCTGGACGGCCCGCCGGTGTACCCCTTGCCAACCACCAAACGGATGCAATACTCAACATTCGAGGCGGCCGTGACCAGACAGGGGGTGATCGATGCCTTTTGAAAAACGGCGGCTTTATTCTTCATGTTGTGGTCTTCATGGGTCCGGGCCCCGACTTGGAGGCGCGTCCACCATCTCTCGCTCGCAAACCCGTCACCAGCAATCCCGGTCACGCTAAACCAGTTCGCCAGTCGGCCGCGCCTGGTCAAACATCAGGATCCCCTCTTATTGCGCCGCAGGCAGGCTTTCCACCCACGGAGCCCGCAGAACATCGTCCGAGCCGGGATGGGCCGCAAGGCTCCATCTTTCGTCCCATGCAAGGAAGAAAGCCAGACCCGGGTTGTGCTTCCGAATGTCTTCGAGGAGGCGGTTGTAATTCACTGTAGGGTCCTCGCTCCCGAATTCCGTGAGCGCCATCGGCTTGCCAAGCGCCGCCTGCGCGGTCCATCCCGGAATGGCATTCTGGTCCCCTGACCATCCATACCAGTCCACCCCGACAACATCCACGACATCACCACCGGGATAATAGCGCAGGGGCGACTTCTGGGCGTGGGCCTCCGGATTTTTTTCGAACTGGCGGTTGGCGGACCCCTCGGTGCTGTAAACCCAGATCAAATTGCGAAGCCCCTTCACTTTTGTGAAATAGGCATGCATATGCCTCCAGAGCGCCACGAAGGCTTCCCGGCGTCCTTCGGGATTCAAGGACGTCCACTCGGGCGGTCCCGAGGTCACATTCGCCCACCAAAATGCGGAGCCGTTCATTTCGTGGAAAGGCCTCCAAAGGACCACGACGCCGGCACGCTCGAGTTCCCTCAAACCCGCCGCTATGCGGTCCAACTCGGCCAGCCACCGACGACCCGGCTTGCTCAGCGGGTCGGTCAATTCCAGAAGGTTCACCGGCCGGCAATCAAAGGCGTTTGGCTGTTTATTGCGTGTTTCTGCAGGGGAATCCCATGCGGGATTCCATGAGTGGCAGGAAACCGTTACAAGTCCCCCGGCCTTCCAGTGGCGGATCAGCGTGCGGTTTGCCGCCGACAGATCGGGACTACGCTCCGCATTCATGCCATAATCGGCTCCGATCAATACCGGCAACCGCCCCGTTTGCCCCGCAGCCTTGACAACCAGCTTCTCGTAGCCGGACGGAACATTCGTTCCGTGTCCAACAAACTGCCCGGCCGGGATCTTTCCCCCGCCGGCTGCACTCGCAAGGGCAGATTTAACATCGCCAACCCCTCCCGCCAACGCGGACCTCGGAGCCCAGCATGCCATCATAAAAACCACCCATCCCGCGCAGAACGATAATCTCATGATGGAGAGGAGTGAACCCGCCGTCAGGCGCCGGCAACCCGCCGCTTCCCAATCCAGTTTGGCAGGGCTTAACTGGATTTGCTTTCAAGCAACTTGCCGCAGGGTAAGGTTGGGATTCAATTAAGGAAGTTTCCCCGACATGCCTGCCAAACTTCAAAAATCCCGAATCCGCCTGGTCGCCTTCACCTTGATCGAGATTCTTGTTGTGATTGCCGTTCTGGCCATCCTTGCCGCGCTTTTGGTTCCCGTGGGCCGGCAGGCGGTGACCGCGGCCAACCGGATGAAATCCGCCTCCCAAATGAAGCAGATCGGGCAGGCACTTCACGGAACCGCCGCCGACCTCAATGGCTTCTTGCCATCCATTAGCGGGAATGACGGACTCACCAATGCCCTGGGGGTGTGGAACCGGTGCGAGGCCTTCGCGACACAGCTGCCCCGCCGTCAGGATGACAAGCCGAACGTCATCTTTGTGGCCCCGCAAAACAATTACGGCCTTCCCACCGAGCGCATTTCCTCGACCTACTCGGCCGGGGGTGTCCTGCATGGCTTCCGCGCAGACCTTGCCACGCCGACTCTCACCAAAGGCGCCCGGCGGAGCCTTCTCCAAATTCACAGCCCGACCACGGCAGTTCTTCTTTTTGAGGGGGTGAAAATTCCCGGGAACACCTACTGCGAAACGGCGGTCTCCATCAACGCCTTCAAGGCCGACATGCAGAAGGAACATCCCGGCGAAACCGCCGCGATCGACTTTCGCTACGGGGAAAGATCCAATGTCCTCTTCGCCGACGGCCACATCCAGGCGTTCTCGCTCGACGAAATGAAAAAGGAAATCAGCCCGGAAGAATACGCGGGCTGCAGTTCAGAACCGGCCGGGTTTTGAAACCACGCACGGTAACTATTATAAGACAAGGCACGCCTGTGCACCATTTCCGACCAGCAACGAACATGGACCGGGCAGATGTTCAGCGATTGGTTTCTGGTGTCCTTTCTGAGTTTGGGCTCAAGTTTGATCCGCCCGGGACAGACTCCGACCTCCGCGACATCCAAGCCATCTATATTGAGCCCGGGGGGATGTTCGATTTGCTCGTTGACGGCTCCGGGCAGGTCGTTGGCTCGGTCGGCCTCTGCCCGGTGTCTGATTCCGTCTGCGAGCTTCGCAAGATGTATTTGATCCCGGGCGCACGCGGGTGCGGCCAGGGAAAGCGAATTCTCGAGCATGCTCTGCGGCGCGCGAGCGAATTGGGGTTTCGGCGAGTTGTTTTGGAGACTGCCTTCGTTCTTGAATCGGCCATCGCGCTTTATGAACGCCATGGGTTCCGCCGTTACATCCCGGCCCATCTGTCGGAACGCTGCGACGCAGCGTATTCTCTTGATCTTCCGCCCGACAAACAGGGGCGGTCATTGTAAGTCGAGTCCGGTCATTCGCCGACCTTGAGACGCAGGAATCTTTTGCTTGTGGAGCCGAGCGGCGATGTGTCGCGAAAGACGAGTGTGCGCGTGCCGTTTCCGTGATTGGTTGAGCTGATGAGAACCGGTGCCGGCTCATTCCATGTGGCAAGGTCAGCACTCGCTTGCGGGATGATTTTCAGGGCACCGGTATCCGCGCGGAGCCGGGCGGTGAGCGTGAGATACGAGAGGGACAAATCCCCGGCGGTCCCGGGACTCAGCAGCCCGGCAGCATCCGGATTGGCTGGTTCGGCAGCCAGTGCGTATTCGAGCAGGTTGGACAACCCATCCCCATCCGGGTCGGCCGCCGGGCCGGAAACCGCCGGGTTGCCCAGGTCCCCTTGCGCGAAAGATCCCGCCCTCCATCCCTCCCAGCTTTCATGCCCGCCGGGCTCGCGGGCCGCGGCATTCCAGTCATTTGCAAAAACAACATTGTCCACCCAGATGGCAAGGTCCTGCGCAAAATAGAATGCAAACCCCTTCGGCGGGCTGGTATTGGTGCCGGTGGCCATGGCGGACGGGGTTGCATACGTGAGAGTTCCCGGCGAGCCAATCCAAACCTTCGCTGGAGTCGCGCTGTCCGAGTCCAACGAAACAACCACCCGGTAGAGTGTGTCTTTTTGGTATGTTGCAGCCGTGGAAACTTTGGTCTCCGCGCTGGTGCCAATGCCGATGGTGAGAGTTCCGTTGTCCGTGAGCGAAAGCCTTGCGCGGGTAACCTCCGAACCTGCGTTGTCGGCGAGAATCCGGAAAATATCCTGGGGGGAACTGGGGGCTCCCGAGACATTGATGCTGAAGCCAACGTAGCAGGTTTTGCCAGTTGGAAGCGGGCCTGATGGCAGAAGGTATTTGAGGTCGAGACCCGATCCGGATGTTGTGCCGTCTGTAAAGAGAGCGTTCACGGGCACGGGGGATCCGCTCCCCGTGCCTCTGAGGACGTACCGGTTCGTCGCGGCATCGGTCCATGAGGGATTCTGCAAACTGACCCTGCCATCGGAGGCCGCATCGTAGGAAAAGGAATCTTCGAAATGGACCACCGAACTCTCCCAACTCGCGGAGATCGAGTAGGGGGTGCCGTTGGTGGCCGTGTGATTCCCGTGCACGGCGACCAGATAGACTCCCGGTTCGGGTTGCCGAAGGCGGATTGCCTCCGCGGTCGTCGCGCCGGTGGCCGCACTGGCATGGTCATAAGAACCTGCCATCGGCCATCCCGCCTTCTTTACGTAGAGGTCACAATTCTGGGTGAGCCCGCCGAGAGTGATGGCAAGGTTCACGCTCCCTTCCGGCACCTTGAGTGCATAGTAGTGGTATTGTTTATCGCCGACCATGGTGGTTGAAGAGTTCGCCGTCACCGCCACGCCGTTTGCCAGGCACGCCTTGGGAAGGAGCGGTACGTCCTGCGTGCGAAGGTCAACGTAATCCATCTGACGGAACAAGAAAGGATACCACGAGGCTCCCGGCTGGAGGAGGCGCGGAGAACCCGAGGTCGCCACGCCTGCTGTGCCGGCTCCCTCCGTGTGAAAGAAAACCCCTGCCGCGCGTCCGGCGGTCGGGTTCGCAGGATCGACATAAGCGAAGCCCGCCCACGCATTGTCCATGGGAATGGAACCGCCCGACGTGTCATAATACGCCGGGTTGCCTGCGGTCGCCGGATCAAAATACATCGAGTACTCGATGTCCGGGTGGTTTCCCGCCGGGTGGGCGGCCCCGGAACCGGGGATGGTTTTGTAGATGAATGAACTTTCGCGGAAGAGCCCTTGCGGGAAGTGGAGCCCATTGGAATCCGACTGCAGCGTCGCTCCGGCCCATGCGGCATGGTTCATGAGGAAATGAGTGGAAGCCAGTGCGCGGGGACCGGTTTCCGAACCGCCCCCATTGTTCAGATAGGCCTTGATGCCGCCCTGGGAGCGGGCTCCGACCCCCCAGTAATTCACCGGGATCGGCACGTAGCCGATGATTTTTTCATGCTCTGCGCGCCCGCCGCCGCTTTCAAAACTGGCAAGGGGCTTGGTGAATCCCATCGTGAGAATATCCGTTCCCGCGCACGTGCCGACCCATCCTCCGCCATTGCGGAAATACTCGAGGGCGTTGTTTGCTGCGCGCCGGGAGGTGAAGTTGTTGATCATGGCGCGGGTGGTTCCTCCGTTGCAAACCATGAGCCGGAAGCGTGGCTGGCCGTCCGGGTAGAGTAGACGCCCGTTCAGGTCGCTCTCATTTCCCGCGAGATCGGAGGCTGGAACCCGCCCGTCCTCATTGACTCCCTGGCTGGTTTGTGGATAGCCCCTGCCGGCGGCCCACTCGAGCCCGCGCGTCGCCATATTCCCCCCGGCGCTGTTGTTTTGCAATGAGCCGACCGTGCGCGCATATCCATCGTAGGCCGCCGGACGGGGAAGGAAGGGCACCACAACGGCCACGGTGGCCTCGCCGGTGCGCCCGTCGTTGTCCGTGATTCTCAACCGTGCGGAATACGCGCCCTCCGACCCGTAGGTCATGACGGGCCCCTGGCCCAGGTCGGTCTGCCACCCAAGCCCCTCCCCGAAATCCCAATCGTAACGAGTAATTACTCCGTCGCGGTCCCGCGAACGCCCGGCATGAAAACGGATCGTATTTCCCACCGATCCCGGAAGGACCGCAGCCTCCGCTTCCGGCGCAAAGTCCGTGGATGCGCCGTGGGCGGTCTCTTCAAGAACAAAGTCGTCGAACTGGAATCCCATGTTTCCACTCTGGGCAAGATGAACCCGCGCCCAGCAAAGGCCGGTCGCGTAGTCGGGAAAGTTGCTCCAGTTGACCGTGAAGGTGCCCGACACGGTCTGCCATGCTCCCGGTGCAACCATCGTGGATGTCGAGTTGACCGAAATCGCACTCCCGTCCGCCACGCCTGTTCCCATCAACTTCGCTCGGAAAGCCAGGAAGAACCCATTTGCCGACGCACCAAGGTTTTTGACGTTCACCGTGTAGGAAAAACTCGTCGATTTTTTCACCGCCTGACGGAAGGCGAGCCTTTCGGTGATATCCTGGGGGATTCCCTTTTCGGTCGTGTCCGCGCCGGAGGTGACCTCGAAGTGGGGTGCTCCCGAGCCACCAATCGTGCTCGAGTCATTCGTCACAGACAGGCGTTTGGCAAAGAGGACCGTACCCCCTCCGTTCGGGCCGTAGCGCACATACCAGGCGGAGGCCATATCGGCCCCGGTGCCCTCCCAGTCTCCCGCGTTGGTATTGCAGGTCGGGTCAACAAGGAGATTCGCACCCTGTGCGCAGGCAATGGCCGCGGCGAGCGCTACGAACACGCCAGTGATTGAGGGGATCGGCATGCTCCACCCATCCTCTTCACTCCTGCCATCCTCAACCCCCCGATCACTGAACCAGTTAATCAGGAGCACGTCCATCGCGGGTCCGGCTTTTCCTCAGGACTCAGGCCCGACGTCTTCCTTCACCATCGGCTGGCGGGGTGTCCCGGCACCCACCTCGACGGCGCCGATGTCTGGCACGCCCGAACGGGTGCCGCCGAAGAAGTCGTCGGTGACGTGGTGGCCGGCAGCGCCGTCGATCGCCGGGCTCTTGGCGGCCGGAATATCGAGCGCGTGGCCGTTGAACGATTTTGGAAACATCAGAGGATCCCTCCGGATCAAGGGATTTTCCGTTTCATAGACCGCTGTGATCCCCGCAAGGTTGTTTTGAAACTGGCAGGAAGCGTCTGAGCCAGGGCCCATGAGAAAAACCCGGCAGCCGATTCCCGAGAAGAGATTGTTTGCCACGAGACAGTCTTCGGGGAGCAGCTTGTAGTTCAGCCCGATCCCGATGCCATACTGGCAATTGGCGAAGGTGTTGTGGCAGACGAGAATCCTCCGCGGACGCGGGTGGTCGTTGCCATCCGTCGCGTCGGTCTCGCCCGAGTCAATGATGACGGGCAGACGGTGTTTGGAAGTACGTCCACCGGTGAGGTTCTGGAAGCAGTTGTTGAAAACCCTGTGGTCGGTGCCGTAGATCACCACGCCGGAAGACTCATAATTTGCATGCGCGGTGTAGGCAGCATCGGAAAAGTCGGTGACGGGATCGCCGATAAACAGGTTTCCATGAACGACTGATCCGTGGCCGAAGCGAAGGTGAACGCTGCCCATGCAGTTCTTCACCGTGTTGAAGCGGAACGTGTTCATCGAGGTCTTGAAAGAAATCATTTCATCCTCCCCGTCGCAGTCCTCGAAGACGTTGTGCTCGATGAGATGTTCCGTCTCAAGGTTTTGACAACCGCCCTCGCCAAAGATGATCGCCTCCCGGTCGGAGTCGCCATCGAACGGGTTCGCCGTGCCCGGCCTGTCGGTCTTCGGGGCGATGTTCGCGAAGAGATTGTGATGAATCCACAACTTGCGGGCGACGTCGGTGCCGTTGAACCAAGCCTTGATGTAGCTGCCTGCCCAGGTGCCCGGGGCGGTGTGATGATTGAACTCGTTGTGGCTGATTTCGATGTTCTCAACTTTGCCGCCCGCGCAGCTGGTGAAGACCCCATTGGCCGCACCAATGCCTGTGAAATCGATCTTGTTGCGGGTAATGAGCAAATTGCTACTGGCAACAATTTTGATGGCCGCGGAGGTGAACCCCGCCATGGTGAAGCCCTCCACGCGGAGATGGCTGCTGTCTTGGATGGTGATTGTCCCTTTCACGGTACGCTTCAGCCGCGAGTCGGTCCGGATCGTGATCGGATTTCCCCCAATACCATGGCGGCCTTTGATCGGGAAAGAAGCCAAATCACATTCTACCGAGACCACGTCGCCGGGAACCGCCACCGCCAGCGCAGGAGCAAGTTGCTCCGCACTCTGCACACGATGCACAGCCGCGGAAGCCGGACCCGCCATCCCCAAAACCACCAACCCGTATGCAACTGCGAGAATCCACAAAAAGCAGTCGAGCCGCAGCCCAGGACGGAGAGAAAATGCTGCCACGTTTCACTAATAAGCGGCCCTTCAGCCAACTCAAACCGGGCCACACTAAACCAGTTTGGTCAGCGCAATTAGGCTCTGAAGGCAGGTTTTAGCGCCCGATCTTAACTGGTTATCTTTCGCAGGAATGGCAAGTGCGATTCGCCTCGCGTTCATTCTCCCCCATGCTGCCCTGCCCGACCCCCGCCAGCCACGAAACAACCGCCCCGCCCGGGCACCATGCCACAGAGGCACGGGACCGCCTCACCAAGGGCGAAAAGTTATCTTACAGCTTGGGCGTCGTTTCCGAGCACATGGGCAGCAATACCCTCACCACCCTCGCCAACCCGATCTTCAACACCGTCCTCGGATTGAACCCGGTCTGGATTGGAATCTGTCTTGGCCTCATGCGGGTCTGGGATGCCGTCACCGATCCGGTGATGGGCGCCATCTCGGACAACACACGCACCCGTCACGGGCGGCGGCGCCCGTTCATGCTGGTCGGGGCGGTGGCCGCCGGCGGGATCTTCCCCCTCATTTGGTGTGTCTCCCCGTCATGGTCCCCGGTTGCGATCGCGATTTATTTCCTGCTGGTCTGTATTGTGTTTTTCACCGCGCAGACGATTTTTTCCGTTCCCTACACGGCGCTGGGTTACGAGTTGACAGCCGATTATCACGAGCGCACGAGGCTCATGGCGTGGCGGGCGTATTTCGGCAAGCTCTCGGCGCTCATCTTCCCATGGGCGTTAAGCTTCACCCAGCTCCCCATCTGGGGCGGTGACACCATGTTGGGGGCGCGATGGATGGGTGTCGGCGTCGGAATTATTGTCATGATGGCAGGGCTCGTGCCGGTGGTCTTCACACGCGAGCGCTTTTACGAAAAGGCCTGCACGCAGAAAAAAATCGGGCTATTGAAAGGCATTCGGGAGACCTGTCGGAACCGGAGTTTTCTCATGATGATCGGCATCCTGCTTTTCACGATCCTCGGGACCCAGTTAGTCAATCACCTCGGCTTCTACGTTGCCGCGTATTACCTCTTCGATGGAAACATCAAATCTGCCGCCATCCTCGGGGGCATCGCAGGCAATGTTCAGCTCGTCGTCGGCCTGGCCGCCGTCCTTGCCCTCAGCAAACTCTCCCAGCGGATTGGCAAACGCCGGGCGCTGGCCGTGAGCATTGGGTTGCTGGCTCTCGCCGGCCCGGTGAAATGGTTCAGCTACACGCCCGCCAGCCCGTATCTGAGCCTGCTTGTCCCGCTTGTCACCGCCCCCGCCTATGCCGGGTTTTGGCTGCTGATTTCTTCGATCAAAGCCGATATTTGTGACTTTGATGAGCTCGAGACCGGCCTGAGGCGGGAGGGTTCCTACGCCTCCCTCTCCGCATGGTTCACGAAACTGGCGTATGCCGCGACCGCGATTTTGTCGGGGTTCATTCTTGTGTGGGTTGGTTTTCATGCGGATCTTGGGCCGAAACAGAGCCCGGACACTCTTTTTTGGATGCGAGTGTGGTTTTCTTTCGTCCCCTCCCTGAGCGCCCTGCCGGCCCTCTACTTGGTTTTCCGGTTTCCCATCACCGAGAGCATGGCTTTTGACGTCCGACGCCAGCTCGAAGAACGCCGCGGACCCGTCTGATACCAACAAGGCTTTGAAGTAATGAGAGGCTAACTCCTCCGGGGGGCGTTGCCCTCGGCCCCCGCGGCGGCGATGTACCCGGTTCCTTGCAAGATGACCCGGACTCGGGATGCCCACTGCATGACATGTCCTGCCGCACACACTTGCGAGGTTTGATGTCACCGCTTGGCGGTCTGCCGATAGGCCGTTGGGGACCATCCCATGGTAGATCGAAAGAGCCGGGAAAAATGAAAGGTATCGTCGTAGCCGGTTTCGCGTGCAATCCGCTCGAGAGTCCACGTCGGAGAGTAAAGCATTACGCGCGCCCGACGCACTTTCAAGCGAAGGAAAGAGTCAATCGGTGCAAACCCGGTGTGTTGGTTGAAGCGGTGCGAGAAGTGTACAGGGGAAAGTGCGGCGCCGCGCTCGAGCTCGGCAACGGTGACCCTCTGGCCGACAACCTCGGCGAGGCGAAAGATCCTCTCGCCAACCAGAGCGACATTCTTTTCTGGCTTGGTGCCGCCCGCTCAGCCTCGGTGACCAGGCCTGCACCAGGGCCGCCTGGACCGCGGTCGCCAAGAAATGATCCTGAAATGGGGCGAGGTTGCCGGAATGCGGCCACACGGCTGCGATTGGCTCGAGTGACGCAGCGGCGGGTTGATGCGCGCACAGAAAATTTCGCCGCCGCCCCCCTGTGGCGGACTCGTCTTGTCGAAGCCCTCCAGAGTCGCTACCAACTGAGGGGACTTCTGGACCATGAACTTGTCAACACCCGCTTTTCGCGCTCTTTTTCTAGCGTTGGTGCTGGCGCTCGCCACGGGATGCCAGAGCCTGCCGACCGCGCAAAAGCGTGAGATCAGGGCTTCGCTGGAGGGCTACCGGACGGCTCTCAACGGGCGGTCATTTGACCGGCTTGCGCCGTTGCTGGCGGAGGGGGTCCGGGTGGACGGGATGCCCAGCGACCTGTCGATGGCCGGGCTCCGGGCGGGGATGCATTGGCCGCCGTCACAGATCACCGGACTGCAAATCCTGAAGCTTACCGGAAAACCCGAAGCCCCCGTGGCCCGGATCGCGCTCTACGTGCGGGGCGGAGCGGTCCTGCTTCGGGTGGGGTTTGATCGGGGCGGAAAAATTTCCTCGATCGATGACGATCCGCTTTGGAAGCTTCGCGGGGCCGTCCTGCGCGCCCCCTTCACCTCCCCGTTTGTTGTGAGCAAGGGGCTGCCATTTGTCCGGGGGTCTGTCAACGGCCGCAGCGGGTTCCTGCTCGTCGATACGGGGAGCTCCGACTTCCTCCTCAACACAAAATATTTTGCGGCCGAAAAAAACCGCGGGATGCCGGGAATCGTCTCGACGGTTCACGGGATCTCGCCGAACTCCGGGCGCGCGGCGGTCCGGGACCTGCGGTGGGGGAACCTCTCGGCCCGGGGGATCTCCGGCCAGCTGCACGATTTCCAGCAGATGGAGTCGCCTACGATTTCGCCGCTCCTGGGAGCCATCGGGTTTGAGCAGCTCAGGAACTCGGCCATCATGTTTGACTGGAAGGCAGGCTCGATCTCGCTCTCCCCAAAAAGCCAGCGCCGCTCGCCGGTCGCCAGCATCCGCTTCGACTATTTCCTGCATGCCCCCGCCCTGTCGGCGCGGATCGGCGGAAAATCCCACCGCATGGTTTTTGACAGCGGGGCCGCCGTGAACACGCTGCCGGCCCTCGATGGGGTCGAGCAAAATTTCCGGCCATGGAATGTGCTCGCCAAGATGAGCGATGGCGGGCGGACGTCAGAGGCAGCGTTTCCGATGGGGACCGTCGATGCGGTCGGGATCGGAGGGATCACCTACCGCGAGATGCCGTTTGCGATCCATGAGATTCCCTTTTTGGGTGGGCACGGGATCCTTGGCAGCCCGCTCCTGCAAGCCGGCCGCCTGGAGATCGATTACCCGGGCCGGACGATCTCGCTCTGGTAGGATTGCCTTTGCGCGGCGGCCCGGATGCGGGTAGTTTCCGCGGATGAATAGGAAAATTTCGATCGGGACGTTCCTGGCGCTTGCCACGGTGGGAATGGCTTGGGGACAGGCCGGGCTGACCGGTGTCGAGCCCGGGCTCGAGAATGCGGTCCGCTGGAAGTGGCGGGTGCTCCCGTCCCCGGCTGGATCGTGGGGTCTGGAGCTGCCTGAGGCTCCTCCGGTGACCGCGGCATCCCCGTCCCAACCGGTCGCGGCCCAAGCCGTGGCCGGCGACACCTACGAGGTGAAGCGCGGTGATGCCTTGATCCTGATTGCAAAAAAGACCGGGCGCACGGTTGCTCAGCTGAAAGCTGCCAACGGGCTCAAGGATAACATGATCCGCATCGGGGACGTGCTGCGGATCCCGACGCTTGAGGAATGCCTGGCCCTCGGCCTGCCGCCGGAGCCGGCCGCCGCCGCAAAAAAGCCCGCACCGGGCAGCCCTGACCTCGAGGTGGATCGCGAGACGCTCCTCCTGCAAGTCTTTCTGGACCGCAAAAACTTTTCCGCCGGCCCGATTGACGGGAAGAGCTCGCCCGCATTTCAGAAGCTGGTCTACCTCTATCATGCGCAGAGCGGCGGAGCCCCGCTCGTCGAGGAAGCCACCGCGGCGGTCGGCGACATCACGACCCGCTACACGCTGAAGCCGGAGGACTTCCGGTTTATCGCCCCCCCAAAAGCGGAGCGGCCGGTCAAGGACGACCCGAAGGCCGAGCCGAAAGCCAAATCGAAAAAATCCCCGGCCGAGCCGCCGAAGGCTGCGCCTCCGGTTTACGAGGAGATGGTGTCCGCCCCGATGCTGGCCTACCGCACTCCTTGGGAGTTCGTTGCCGAGCGCTTCCACTGCTCCGAGGGCCTGCTGAAGACACTCAATCCGGGGGTCCAGCCGCAGCCGCTCGCGGGCGTGGAATTTGTCGTCCCGAACGTCCTCCCCTTTGAGATCGAAAACCTGCAGGCCCAATCGCCGCAGCCCGCGTCCGATCCGGCGCAGGTCGTCACCGCCGCGATCGTCGATCTCTCGCGACTCGAAATTTACTCGAACGACCAGCTTATCGCGATGCTCCCTGTCGCCGCCGCCCGACCCGGACTGCGCGGCCGCGGGACCTGGAAGATCATGGATGCCATCTCGCGGCCTTGCCTCGCGACGCTTCGTGAGCCCCGTGACCCTCCGAAACAGGCGGACACATTCTTTACCGGGGAGACCGAGAAGCCAAAGGAGGAGGGGCTTTCTGCGGAGGAATTTCTTCCGGCCGGCCCGAACAATCCGGCCGGCGTCCTCTGGCTCCAGCTCACCAAAGCCGACAGCCCGGAGCCCCTCCCTTACGGCCTCCACGGGACGGGCATCCCTGGAAAAATGTCGTCTCAGGCGAGCCTCGGCGGGTTCCGGATGCCAAACTGGGACATCGCCC
>JBGTAT010000356.1:0-13210 GCA_041749755.1 Terrimicrobiaceae bacterium
GAGCGCGAGGGCGTCACGGTCGTTCTTAATGCGCGCGCCCTGCCAGCCATCGACGCCGGTGCGCCGGTTCTGCATCGCGGGCTCCCGGCGGGACGGGTCATCGAGGCGTTCCTGGATGAATCCGGAGAGCCCTCATTGCGCGTGGTTGTCTCTCGCGATTTCCGCGCCCTCATCACCGGGCGCACCAGGTTCTGGCACGCTCCGGCGGCCTCGGTTTCCGCAGGCCCGGGCACCCTCGATATCGCGGTGGACAGCGTCATGTCGCTCCTGCGCGGCAGCATCGCCTTTGATGATTTTTCTGGAGAGAAAGGTCCGGCTGAGGCTGTGGAAAACGGGGAGATGTTCGTGCTTTTTGCCTCCGAGGCGTCCGCCCGCGCCATCTCGCCACCCGTGAAAATCTTTCTGGATAACGGGCAGGGCCTGCTTGCCGGAAAGACCCAGATGCGTCGCATGGGCATACCGGTAGGGATCGTTGAAAGCGTGAGTGCCGAGGGCGACCGCATCAAGGTCGTCGCGCGCTTTGAGGCCGGGCAGGAGGACTTCCGCCGGCAAGGAGCGGAGTTTGCCATCGTGCAGCCGAAGCTCTCGCTCGACGGGTTCAGCGGGATCGAGACAATCATCAGCGGCGTTTACATCGAGTGTCTCCCGGGCAGCGGGCCGGTGGCCGGCTCGTTCACTGCCAAGTCGTCCGAAAGCGCGGATCTGATCGAAGCGGAGAGCCGGGGATTTGTTATCAAGCTCACGACGGACAGGACCATCGTCAACCCCGGTGCGCCCATCACGTACCGGGATACTAAAGTCGGCAAGATTGTGGAGAAGACCCTCAGCCCCGACGGGGCCAGGGTCGTTCTCACGGCCAGCATCGACCGGAAGTATCGCGACCTGATCCGCGAGAACACGGTCTTCTGGGATGCCGGAGATATTCAGGCGCAGGTCGGATTCTTTAAGGTCAAGGTCGACACGCCTTCGATCATTGCCCCCGACGGTAAGATCGCGTTCTTCACGCCGGGTGCGGCCGGGGCGCCCGCCCGTGAGGGAGCGGTTTTTCCGCTCTCCGAAAATGCCCCGCGCCAGAGGTAGCCGGCCGGCTCGCACGGCTCTCAGAACTTGAAGCCGAGCGAGCTGTAGATGCCGTAGGAGCTGATCTGGTCGAAGCTTTGGGGAATTGTCCTAAGCATCAGGAAATTACCGCGAAAAAATCGCCGAATGACAATAGGCAAGGCCTGACCCGAATGGCGAACAGCTATGCTGCTGTGTCGTAGAGATACTTTTGGAATCCAGTGAAGACCTTGCCGATTTGTTCCGGTTTGCCGAGATCGGCCACGGCGTCGGCCAGGGAGTCGTGGTATTTGAGCCGGAGGAGCGGCGTGAGCTTGGTCTGGTCGAGTTCTTCGACGCCTACGGATACGTAGTGGGACAGAACGAAATCCAGGAATGCCTGCTGCTTGGTATTGAAATGGGTGCTGATTTCCACCTTCGCCTTGGCGGAGCGGTCCTCGCGGGTGAGTGGCGCCAGGGCGTAGGCGACATGGGCGAGCACATCGAATAGGTCGCTTTTTTCCGCGTCGATGATCTTCTGCATCTCGGCCAGTTGCTCGTGCCCAAAGCCGCATTCAGCCAGACCTTCCAGCAGTTTGGCGCGGGTGTCCGGGACGCTCCACAGTTGGCGCAACTCCTGTTCATCCTGAAAAAAATCGGGGAGCCGACCAAAGAGTATTTCCATGAACTGCTGGGCTGACATCGGCGTGCCGTCGGGATGCCAGAAACTCGTCGCCATCATGTGCTGGATCGTGCGCTCCTTGCCATCGGCCAGCTTCACCTTCGCTTTTTTCCGTTTATTGCATTCGCAGCGGACTTTTCCACAGACCTCGCACGGTTCCTTCAGGCACTCGCAGGGCTGCTTCCCGCAGACCGGGCAGGGCTGGGGGCCAGGCTGTTCGCACTCGCAGGGATACGCGCCACACTTGGAGCAGGTTTCCGGGTCAGCGGGCTCGCCGTCCCACTCGGGATCGCTAAAGTGCATGTGAGCCCCGACGAAGTCGTAGATCGTGAAGTAATCCTTCCCGTCGTAGAGCCGGGTGCCGCGCCCGATGATCTGCTTGAACTCGATCATGGCCCTGATCGGCCGCATAAGCACGATGTTGCGGATGTTCCGGGCGTCCACCCCGGTCGAGAGTTTTTGCGACGTGGTGAGGATGGTCGGGATCGTTTTCTCGTTGTCCTGAAAATCCCTCAAATGCTGGTCGCCCAGTATCCCATCATCAGCCGTAACCCGCTGGCAGTAGTTCGGATCTTTGCTCGTCTTGATTTGGTTGATGAGATCCCGAACGATCAGGGCGTGGGCCTGGCTGGCGCAGAAGACCAGCGTCTTCTCGTTCTGGTTGATCTGGCCCATGAAAATCTCGACCCGCTTCTTCTCGCGTTCCCGGATTTCGATGGTGCGGTTGAAATCCGCTTCCTCGTAGATTCTCCCCGTTTCGACCTCCCCCTCGACCACCGTGTCGTCCGGGGTGTAAACGTATTTGTCCAGCGTCGTGGAAATCTGCCTCACCTTGAACGGGGTGAGGAACCCGTCGTTGATGCCGTCCTTGAGCGAGTAGGTATAGACCGGTTCGCCGAAGTAGGCGTAGGTGTCCACGTTGTCTTTGCGCTTGGGCGTGGCGGTGAGACCGAGCTGCACCGCAGATGAGAAATATTCGAGAATCGCCCGCCATGTGCTCTCGTCGTTCGCGCCGCCGCGGTGGCATTCGTCCACGACGATAAAATCGAAAAAGTCCGGCGGATACTCACCGAAGTAGGGGGAGGGCTCGCCATCCTTCGGAGGGCCACTCATGAACGTCTGGAAGATCGTGAAGAACAGGCTCCCGTTTTTGGGAACTTTCCCCTTCTTCCGGATGTCCCCCGGTTCGATCCGCACCATGGCATCCTCGGGGAACGCGGAAAACGCGTTGTAGGCCTGATCAGCAAGAATGTTACGGTCAGCGAGAAAAAGAATGCGCGGGCGGCGGGTCGGTTCGCGGGAAAGGTTCCACCGGCTCTGGAAAAGTTTCCATGCGATCTGGAAGGCGATGAACGTCTTGCCCGTGCCCGTTGCGAGGGTGAGCAGGATCTGTTGCCGGTCGTTTGCGATCGCCTCCATGACCCGCTCGATGGCGATATCCTGGTAGTAGCGGGGCAGAAAATATCCGCCCCGGTCCTCAAAGGGAACCTCCGAAAACCGGTCCCGCCAAGCATTGGCCTCGGCAAACGTCATGTTCCAGAGCTCGTCGGGCGTGGGATACCGTGGCTCCTCGCCCTCCTTCCCGGTCTGCATGTCGATGCCGTAGATCCCTTGACCGTTCGTCGCAAATGCCCACCGGAGCGCCAATTTCGCGGCGTAATCCTTCGCTTGCGCCACGCCTTCCGTCAGCGCTTTTTCGAATGCCTTCGCCTCGTTGACCGCCAGCTTCCGGTTGCGATACTCCAGAATGTAGTCCGCTTTCAACGGCTGTCCCCGCCTCCCGAGGCCCTCAATGCGTCCGGGGGCAATGGGGTATTCCCGCAGAATCCGGCTGCCCTCGACGACGCCCCAGCCCGCCGCTTTCAACGCGGGATCGATGTGCTCAGCTCTGGTCTCGGCTTCGTTCATGGTCGTTCCAGCGTGACGTTGCTGAGCAGGGCAAAGAGCGGTTCATTGATGTAGAAATTCGTCTTGCCCATCCTTTGTTTGCGCACCAGACCCGCCTTCGTGAGTTGCTCAAGATATTTGCCGGCCGTCGGACGGGACACCCCGAGCTCATGCTCGACGAACTCGATTTTTGTGTAGGGGTAGCGGAAAAGATTGTGGAGCAAATCCTGGCTGTAGAGCTTGGGCAGACGTTCGCGCAGGTCATGCTTCGTTTTCAGCATCAGATCACGGAAAGCTTTCACCAACGCGATCGCGCTGCGAGAGGTCATGGCCACGCCATGGAGGATATAGAGGCACCAGTCCGCCCAGCGGTTTTCATCTCGCACCGTTTGCAACAGTCGATAGTAGTCACTCTTCGTCGTCGTGATGTAGCGGCTGAGGTAGAGCACGGGCAAATCCAGCAGGCCATTGCGCTGCAACATCAGCAGGTTCAGGATCCGGCCCGTTCGCCCGTTTCCATCATAGAAGGGATGAATACTCTCGAACTGGTGATGGGTTATCGCCATCCGCAGCAGCGGGTCCAGACCATCATCCGCGTGGATGAAGTCGATGAGGTTGCCCATCAGCGATTCGACCTCCGCCGCGTCCTGCGGAGGCTCATAGATCACCGCCCCAGTGGCTCGATTTTTTAAAACGGTGCCCGGCAGTTTCCGGAGTCCCGCGCGGTTATGCTCCAGCTCCGCCTGCACGGCCAGCAGCGTTTCCAGCCGGATCAGGCCCGAACCCCTCACCGCTTCATAGCCAGTTCGCAGAGCGGAAACATAATGCCGCACCTCTTTGGCCGCCGGAGTCGCCATATCCCCCTGCGAGGCATACAACTCGTCATGCGTTGTGATGATGTTCTCGATCTCCGAGCTGTCCTTCGCCTCCTGGATACCCAGCGTGTCCAGCAGGATCCCCTGGTTGGGAAGCGATTCGCAGAGCCCTTTCAGCTCCGCCAAGTGCCGGTGTGCCTCCGTCAATGCCGCCCAGACCTCGCGGGTGTCCAACGCGGATAGGTCGCCCAATGGGAGTGGTGGAAGCTTGGTCATGTGAAGAAAACTGCTATTTTCTTATCGCATGATTCGTTTCATGTAAAGAAAAACGGGTTTTCTTTACATGAAACAGCGATCATGTCGATGAATCGACCATTTTACTACACGTCTTCGACTCATGTCGTTCACAGCGACACGTGGTCATTCAGAGTTCTCCGGTGAAGGGGCTTGGTCCAGGAGCGACTTCTTCAACTCCTCCAGCGCGGCGTGCTTCCTCTCGTAGCGGCGGGGCGAGGCTGCGTTCATAAATTTCAGAATTTCCACTCCAATTCCCGCAACATTTCCAGAAATGTGATACAGCGGATATCGCGAGCCTCGCACACATCGGGGATCTTCGGGATGTCCAATTTTCCCCGTGGCTTTTCCCCCGTCACCACTACCGCTTTCAGGTGCTCCGCTGTCGCAATGACGAATGGGTCTGCTTGGGATCGGTTCCTGTGTGTATCGACCAGACGCGGATGCGCTTTCAACAGTTCCAATGCGAGGCGCTGAATATCTTCATCGATGGAGACGAGCACTTCCTTTCGGAGTTTCAGCCAGTCATGGAGCCCATCGTCCTTTTTCTCCAACTCGACATATACCTCCTCGGAACATCGGAGCACACCGCTGGCCACACATTCCGCGAGTTTGTCCCACAGCGATGGAAACACGTCCGGCGGATAATCGCGCGACCATCCATCAAGCCAGGCACTCGTATCTACGCAATAGATCATGCCTCGGCCAACTCGGGCCGAAGCAACAGCTCACGGCGAATATTTGAAAAATGGCGCGGCTTGACGCCAAGGTAATCCGACGCGGCGCTCGTATTGATCAGACGCTGTTCGTAAGCATCAAGCACAAGCCGGGTGTAGCCTCGACCGTCCTTCGCAATCGTCTTTACCTCTATCGGGGGACCACCCCCGCCCGATGGTGCAGCAATATACCAAACCCGTGCCCCCCAATCGTCTCTTTTGCGTCGATATATTCCAATGGTCGTCATCCCCAATGTCGCCATTCGTCGCAAAATGGCTTCCGGGCTTGCCTTCAACCTCTGCGCCAGCAACTGGAGAGTTCTGTCCTCGCCTTGGGATGCCAGGTAATACCCCGAAACCGCCTGCCGGAAAACAGCCTCAGGCAGCAGTGCCGCTGCGGCAAAGGCATTCGCCGCAACCTCGAGAGGCTGCTCCTCGGGCGAGAGTTCGCCGACCATCCGGCTGGTCTGATGCCCTCCCGCATGGAGGAGGATGTGGGTGAACTCGTGCAATAATGAAAAAATCCGACCGTGCGGCGCATCTGCTCCGTTGAGGAGAATCACCGGCAGCGGCTGGTCGGGAATGCACGTTCCACGCATTTCCTCCAGATTCACCTCGGATGTTGGAGTCTGAAAGACCAGGACTCCTTTGCTTTCGACTGCTGTGCGCCAGGCGCGAAGCGCCTCATGCGGGCTCGTCCATTCGCTCTGTTCTTTCCAACTCACCCCCAATAACTCGCGAATCTGCCTCCCTGCTTCTTCTCGATCCATGTCTGGATGCAATTCCGCGTGCAATTCGTAGGGAGGCTCGCCTGTAAGTCGATGCAACTCAATCGCGGCCTCCCGCCGAAAGACCGCCCAGCGCAATGCCAGCAACAGCCCAGGTGATGCGGTGCCCGGCAATGTGCCTGGCAGCCGGCGAAACTCCCGCTGGGCGTCAAAACGCATCGGCGGCTCGGGAAGAAAGAAAACAGCGATGGGACGCTTGTAAACCTCCCCCATCTTGCGGAGATCGAAGATGCTTGGCAAGTCATGCCCGCTCTCCCATTCCTCGAGGGTCACAGAATCAATGCCCAATAACTCCGCCGCATGGTCGGGCGATGAAATCCCGGCGGACTCTCTCGCCCACTTGAGGAGTTCTGGCTTGACCAATGCTGGAACACGACGGGCCATAAAATCAACGAGGCACTATATCACGGATGGCAATAGCCTGCTGGATACGAATTGCCATATGGTTAAAGTGCACCAGAAAAGGCTTGGTGCAGCAGCGACTTCTTCAACGCCCCCAGCGCGGAGAGCTTCCGCTCGCAGAGGCGGGCGAGGCGTTGGGTTTGTTCGTGGAGGGAGTCGAGCTTGGCGGCGATTGCTTTTTGCTCCTTCAACGGAGGAATCGAAAGCGAGATGAGCCGCAAATCCCGAATGTTAATTTGCATCAACGCTGTGCCATAAGTCTTCTCACGGATTTGGCTTTGAACAGGGCCACCGCTGATGAGGTAGAAGCCAAACTCTGGCAGCAGGAGCGAGCGGTTGAAACGAATGGGAACAATTCCTCTGGTGACGTTCGCGCCGGCAAGCTCAGGCGAAGCAATCGACACGACGCCGGTGCTGCCTCGGACACAAAGCAACAATTCGCCCCCTTGCAGTGCTGTTCTTTTGTAACCTCCCGCCAACTTGGGGTCGATTCGCTTCAGGCCGCTGAGGCGAATGACCTTGGTCGTCAAATCTGTGGGACGGACGATGGGCATCCCTTGGTCGAACTCTTCGCCCGGCTGAACGATGCCGTATGAGAGGGAGCAGTCGGAATCCGCGATGTCTTCCAGTTTCTTCTCCACCCACCCCGGGCCGCGCTGGGTGAAGACGGATTGGAGGTGGCTTTCGAAGAGGGCGCGGGCGTTTTGGAGGTTCTTTTCGGCGTTGGCTTTGGCGGTGGCGAGGCCCTCAAACGCTTCGTCCAGCAGGGCGACGATCCGCTGCTGTTCGGCCAGCGGGGGGACGGGAATCTGGAGCGACTTCACGAATGGAAGTTTGACGCCTTGGACCGTCGCGCCAGTTCCCTCGGCAACGATTACGTCGGCAATGCCCTTGAGCCACCAATAGAGATAACGAACAACCAGAGCTTTGTCGCTGCGCGGAACGATTCCACGGAGGTCTTGATTGATGGCCGTATCTTGACCGAGCAAGCAAACCTTGCCCAATCCAACGCGAGTCGCGATGACCACGTTGCCCGACGGAATGATGTTGGTCGCGCTGCTTTTGACCGCGTCCTTTGTAATCCGAAACTCCGTTTCCGTGATAACATCTTGCCGCATGTCACGAACGGTCGCCCACGGAATGTCGCCTGAATAAAATGCGGGCTTGTCCTTCGGTGGTGTGCCGCCGCCAACGACATCGCAGAGGTCGCCAAGATTCTTCGTCTGCCACCCCTTCTTCATAGCAGCGCCTTGATGTTGCCCAGCACTTCGGCGCTCTCGGCGTCCAGCGCGGCGATTTCGTCCATGATTTCCTGCGGGCTGCGGTGCGCGATTTCCTCGCCGCCGTTGGGTTTTTTCACGGACAAATCAAACGTCTTCGGGTCGATGGCCTCCACGTCCACGCTCCAGCTTTTGGGCGAGTCGGCTTTCGTCTTTTGCAGCGCGATGAACTCGGCGAGGTCGGCGTCGTTGAGAGGGTTGGTCTTCCCCATATTGCGGCCGGGGTCGAGCTGGTAGAACCACACCTTGCGCGTGCTTCTTCCTTTCTCAAAGAAGAGCACGACGGTCTTCACGCCTGCGCCGATGAACGTGCCGCCGGGGCAGTCGAGCACGGTGTGAAGGTTGCATTCTTCGAGGAGCTTTTTGCGCAGGCTGACGGAGGCGTTGTCGGTGTTCGAGAGGAAGGTGTTCTTGATGACGATGCCGGCGCGGCCACCGGCTTTGAGGATTTTGATGAAGTGCTGGAGGAAGAGGAACGCGGTCTCGCCGGTGCGGATGGGGAAGTTTTGCTGCACTTCCTTGCGCTCTTTGCCGCCGAAGGGCGGATTGGCGACGATGATGTGGAAGCGGTCCTTTTCCTGCACGTCGGCGAGGTTCTCGGCGAGCGTGTTGGCGTGGATGATATTCGGAGCCTCGATGCCGTGCAGGATCATGTTCATGATCGCGATGACGTAGGCGAGGGACTTCTTTTCCTTCCCGTAGAAGGTGCGCTCTTGCAGGGTGCGGTCCTGGGCGGTGGTGCGCTTGGGGTTCTGGGCGCGGAGGTAATCGAAGGATTCGCAGAGGAAGCCGGCCGAGCCGACGGCGGGGTCGCAGATGGTCTCGCCGAGCTGCGGGGCGGTGACAGTGACGATGGCGCGGATGAGCGGGCGCGGGGTGTAATACTCGCCGCCGTTGCGCCCGGCGTTGCCCATGTTTTTGATCTTGGCCTCGTAGAGGTGCGAGAGTTCGTGCTTCTCGCTCTGCGACTGGAAGCGGAGTTCGTCGATGTGGTCGATGATCTCGCGCAGGTTGTAGCCGCTCTGGATGCGGTTCTTTATCTCCCCGAAGATTTCGCCGATCTTGTATTCGATCGTGTTCGGGCCTGTGGCTTTGGACTTGAAGCCGTGAAGGTAAGGGAAGAGCTTGCCGTTGACGAAGGCAATGAGGTCGTCGCCGGTGAGGGCGGTGTTGTGGTCGATCTTGCCGTCCTTGCCCCCGCCGACGCGGGGTGCGGCCCAGGCTTCCCAGCGGTAGGGAGCGTCGAGGATGTGGGAGTATTTCTTGCCATCCAGTGCGGCTTCCGTGGCCTTGTCGTGTTCGAGGGCGTCGAGGTATTTGAGAAAGAGCAGCCAGGAGGTCTGTTCCGTGTAATCGAGTTCGCTGGTGCAGCCGGCGTCCTTCCAGAGGACATCGTCGATGTTTTTAAATGCTTGTTCGAACATGGGAAAAGTCAGCGGCAGCGGCGGGGGAAAAATAGGGAATCGCCCAGCGGCATGGGGCGACGGTATAGCCGTTCCGGTGCGACCGGGCGAGAGGATTTCCGCATTCATCCCCATGCGTCTATCACAGGATCGAGACAAAGACTGTCCCACCCCCAACAGTTTATTCGTTGGACGCCCGGCTTTCCGTCCTCAGCATGACCTCGTTGCGGCGCAGAAACGTCGGCGTCCAGGGCGGGTCAAAATATCCGTAGATTGGCGGCGAGGAGACCGGCAGGCCCTGGCTTGCCATCCAGGCTTTGAGTTCCGCGAGCGTGCGTTTTTCCTGGGCTTCGCTGCGCCCGCCGCTGAAGCGAAGCACGGCGAATCGTCCGGCGGGGATTTTTTTGACCGTCACCGATCCATCTGCCGGCCGGGGCACCTCTTTCATGTCCGCCGGCATCACAAAGGCCATGGTGGAATCCGCCATAAAGACCGGCGTGGTCATGGCGATCTTTTGACTCCCTGCGTTCCGTCCGGTTATGAACCCGAACAGGCGGTTGAAGCTTGGCCCGGATCCCCCGTCCATCGGCGTTTCGGCAATGGTCAGCGCCGGGTAGTCGCGCACCTCGAAATTTCCGTCCGAGCGCACGACGGCGAAGGGGGCGGACTTGTAGCCGGACCGGGAAGTCCGGCATCCGACAAATAGCACGAGGCCGCCGAGGAGCAGGATCAGGCAGAGGGCGATTCGCTTCATGGGGACACGGTAAGCCGGATGGCAGGGAATGGGTAATTTTTTCTGCGCTAGTGGAGGTGCCAAGCGGATTGTATATAATTCACACACCTCCGATTGATGATTCCCGATTGTTGAACTTTGATCGAAGTGCCAGCGGCGCGGCCAGAACATAGGTAGCCGAAGTCCTTCTGGCACTCAAAATTCAACAATAATCAATCGAAAATTGCCCGTTTATCCTGCGCTCTGTTGGGCGGCCTACACTTTGGGGTCTTCACCCCATAGGCGGGCATCGGCGCGATGGTAATATCCGAAGCTTGCCAGCGCCCGGCGTGACCTCAAGCGAAGCGCGGCAGCAAACACTTCCAACGACATGTGGCTCCAATCAAACTTCATTCAGGATCTCGGCGGCGGGCTGCTGGAGCGCCTGCTTATCAACCTTGCTTCCACCGTCGAGGAGCTCTCGCTCAGCCTGCACAAAAATGCCAATACGCTCCGTCTGATCCGGGAGACCCGGAACCAGCGAAAGTGGCTGCTGACGAGCAACGAGGCGTTCGTCCTGCACTCGCTCGCCTGCGCGCAGAGCAAGCAGCCCGGCGCGATTGCGGAGGTCGGGGTCTTTGAGGGAGGCTCCGCGCGCATGATCTGCGAGAGCAAAGGCGAAGCCCCCCTGCACCTCTTTGACACATTTTCCGGCCTCCCCGACGCCTGCGAGCACGACGCCACGGTCCACCGCTCCAAGCCAAACCTCTACGCCTGCAGCATGGAATCCGTGCAATCCTACCTCGAGGGATTCCCGAACGTCTTCTTCCACAAAGGAGTCTTCCCGGACTCGGTCGCCAAGGTCCCGGATAATGAAAAATTTTCCTTCGCCCACTTCGACGTCGATTTGTACGAGAGCACGCTCGGGTGCCTGAACTACTTTTACCCCCGCATGCATTCCGGCGGGGTGATCCTCTCCCACGACTACTCGATTCTCAATGGCGTGCGGAAGGCCTTCTCCGAATTCATGAGCAACAAGCCGGAAGAGGTCATCGAGCTCCCCACGACCCAGTGCATGGTCGTCAGGCGCTAATGTAGGCCGCCCAACAGAATATGCAGTGGGTTGGGCGGCCTACACTGGAAAAGCCTAAACTGCCCGGGGTGCGCGGCAGGCTCGGAACCGGCCGGCCGCCGAAAAAAAGTCTGGTTGTTTTGCCCGGCGTTGCCTTGATTCACGGACGCATATGAAAGTTTCGCTCGATTGGCTGAAAAAATTTGTGGATTGCGACCTGTCCCCGTCCGAACTCGAGGCATTGTTCCGCCGGGCCGGCCTGGAGGTCGCCTCGGTCGAGCGTCGCGGGGCGGACTTTGACAAGGTCGTCGTCGCGCAGGTCCTGGAGTCCGAGCAGCACCCGAATGCCGACAGGCTGAGCGTCTGCAAGGTCGACGACGGGTCCGGGACGCCAAGGCAGATCGTCTGCGGCGCCAAGAACTACAAGGTTGGGGACAAGGTGCCGCTGGCGCTTCCGGGGGCGGTCCTGCCCGGGGATTTTAAAATCAAAACCGGCAAGCTGCGCGGGGTCGAGAGCGAGGGGATGATGTGCAGCGCGAAGGAACTCCGCCTGGCGGAGGACTCCGACGGGCTGCTGATCCTGCCCTCCGAAGCCCCGGTGGGCTCGCGGATCGGTGACCATTTTCCTGCCGATGTTTTGTTTGAGCTCGAGATCACTCCGAACCGGCCGGACTGGCTGAGCCATCTCGGCATCGCTCGCGAGATCGGAGTTTTCACGAAGGGCCCGGTTCGTTCGCCCGAAGTTCCTGCCGTGCCATTCGTCCCCGCTGGCGAAGCCGTGGCCCTCGAAGTCGCTGGCTGCTCATATTACCTTCTGCGCCGGATCCGCGGGGTGCGGGTCGGCCCAAGCCCGAAGTGGCTGGCCGACCGCCTGACGTCGGTCGGCCTCCGCCCGATCAACAACGTGGTGGACATCACGAACTTCGTGCAGTTCGAGCTCGGGCAGCCGCTCCATGCGTTTGACGCAGCCAAGATCGCGGGGGGGCTCAGGGTCCGCCACGCCACATCCGGCGAAATGTTTCCCGCGCTCGATGGCCGGACGTATCCGCTCCGCGAGGAGTTCCTGGTCATCGCCGATGCGTCCGGTCCGGTCGCCCTGGCCGGGGTGATGGGGGGCGTGAGTTCCGGCGTCTCGGCCGATACGACAGACATCCTGCTGGAGAGCGCGATCTTTGATCCGGCATCCGTTCGCCGGGCCTCGCGAACCCTCGGGCTGCTCAGCGATTCGAGCTACCGGTTCGAGCGCGGGGTCGATCCGGAGACGGTGGCGCTGGCGTCCGTCCGCGCGACCCAGCTGATCCTGGAGTGCGCTGGCGGGACCGCTGAGGCGGAGGTTTTGGAAGCCGGCGAGCGCTGGTCCCGCCCGACCGTCGCTCTGCGCCCGGAGCGCGTCCGCAGCCTCCTTGGAGCCGACATCCCGGACGCCGAAATTGCCGCGGTGCTTGCAGAAGTCGGCTTGGTAAGTTCCGCCGAGGGGTGGGTGGTCCCGGGATTCCGCCGCGAGCTCAGCCGCGAAGTCGACCTGATCGAGGAGGTTGCGCGGGTGATCGGGATCGATCGGATCCCTTCCCGCACCGCCGCCACCTTTGCCCCGTCATCCGCCCCGGATGCCGCCTACGATTTTCTCATGGACCGCCGCCGGGTGCTGGCGGGGCTTGGGTTTCATGAGGCCCGCACCAGCACGCTCGTCTCGGCGGAAAACGCCGCCTGGTTCGGGCCGGCTGTCGAGCTCAAGAACCCTTTTGGCGATGACCAATCCCGCCTCCGCACCAGCCTCCTGCCCGGCCTCCTCGCCGCCCTCCGGCGGAACCTCGATCTGGGATCGGGATCGGTTCGGCTCTTCGAATGCGGACGGGTCTTCTCGACCGCCGGGGAATTCGCCCGCATCGCGCTCGTCGCGACCGGCGCTGCGGCCGCGCCGGATTGGCGCGGACAGAAGAACCGCGAGTCCGACATCTATGACCTCAAGGGTGCGGTCTGCGAGCTGGCCGGGATCGGCGAATCGGATTTTGTCGCGCTCCCCGCTCCCCCGCACCCGTTCGGGGCGGCGCTTGAAGTTCTTAAAGGTGGTCGGCGCATCGGCCTGCTCGGCGTCTTGCTGCCCGGCGAGGCCCGCCGCCT
>JBGTAT010000357.1:0-9224 GCA_041749755.1 Terrimicrobiaceae bacterium
CATCGACGGTCCCGCAAATCGGGTCAGCCCAAGCCGCTCGAGGATCGAGGGCCGAAACTCGGCCGGCGGCTCCGGACGCATTGCCTCCGCTGGAGGGAGGCGCATCGCCTGGCGGACCGCCCCCAGCACGCCAAGCAGCGAGGCCCCCGAGCTGGCCAGAAACGCGAGCGCCATCGCGGCAAAATCCGGGTGAAACCGGAGCGCGGGAAACTGGAAAAACTTGTGGTAGAGGGCGACGACGTTTGCCCCCAGCCAGATCCCCGCCGCCCCGCCGAAAAGCACCCCCACAGCGACGATCACGAGAGCGAACTTCAGGTAGTGGAACCCCACCTGGCGGGACGAATATCCGAACGCCTTGAGCTGCGCGATCTGCTCGCGCTGGAGCCGGATCACCCGCGCCAGGACCGCACTCGTCATGAACGATGCGATGCTCAAAAAAACAATGGGAAATGCGATCGACATCCCGTTGAGCATTTTGATTTCGTCATCGAGCTGCTTGGCGGATGAGTGGTCGCGGCGGTCGTAGGCGATAAGCCCGCCATACGGCTCAAGCAGGCGGTCCACCTCGGCCATCACCGGGGCCGTCTCCGCCCCGGGGGCGACATCGATCACGACGTTGTTGAACGCGCCGTCGAGGTCGTTTGCCGTCGCCAGGTCGCGCTCGTTCATCCAGAAAATCCCGAACCGCTTGCTGTCGGGCAGCGCCTGCCCGGGCCGCGCCTCAAAAACAAATTCCGGCGAAAGCGCAATGCCCACGACCTGAAGCTGCTGGCTGGCACCACGCAAAATCACGTCCACCGCATCTCCGGGCTGGAACCCGTGCGCCCGCGCGAACGCCTCGCTCATCACGACCTCGTTTGCCCGCCCGACCTCGGGATACCGCCCAACCCGGAGGAAGAGCTGGTTGAGCCGCATCGGGCGATCCTCGGGGATCGAGAGGATCGTTCCGTCGGCGGGTTCGGCCAGCCCTGGCAGGTCCATTCGCAGCCCTCCGACCACGCGGGTCTCGACGGCCGCCACGCCTGGAATCTCCGCCAGGCGCTGGCGGAGGGTGTTGGGCGCCCGCTTCAGGTCGCAAAACACATCGGCAAATCGGTTTTGTTCGTAGTAGGCCTCGCGCGTCGTCTCGAGCGATAAGATCAGGCTGCGGGCCATGATCATCATCGCCAGCCCGCACGCCATGACCAGCCCGACGGCTACCATCTGGCCCTTCATCTTCCCGATGTCCCGGACCAGCTTCAGATCCAGCGCCGTCATGGAAAAAATGCTGGATCGGGGGTTACCATTGCAGTGTGTTTGCCGGCCGCCGGACCGGGTTCCTCTCGGTCCGCGAAATTTTACCATCCGAGAGGTGGATCACGCGGTCGGCCATCTCGGCCATGACCGCGTTGTGGGTGATGATGACCGTGAGCGTGCCGACCTCGCGGTTCACCTGCTCGATTGCCTCCAGCACCGAGATGCCGGTCTTTACATCGAGCGCGCCGGTCGGCTCGTCGCAGAGAAGGACCTCCGGATGTTTGGCGATCGCGCGCGCAATCGCGACCCGCTGCTGCTGGCCGCCGGACATCTGCGAAGGGAAGTGGTCCATCCGATCACCGAGTCCGACAAGCGCCAGCGCCTCTTCGGGGGACATTGGGCCCCGCGCGATCTCGGTGATGAGCGCGACGTTCTCTCTCGCGGTCAGGCTCGGGATCAGGTTGTAAAACTGAAAAACAAACCCGACGGCATCCCGCCGGAATGCGGTCAGGGCGGCCTCGTCGGCATAGGTCAGATCCTGGCCGCGGTAGCTCAGCGTCCCGCCACTCGGCACATCCAGCCCGCCCAGGTTGTTCAGGAGAGTCGATTTTCCGCTGCCGGACGGCCCGAGCAGGACGATCAGCTCGCCGGCGTAGAGGTCGATATCAACTCCGTCCAGCGCCCGGATCTCCGTCTCGCCGGCCTGGTAGATCTTCGTCAGACCCCGCCCGACAAATAGCGCCGCCTGCTCCGCTGACGAAGGTTGAGCGAGCATGTCCATTGGTTTCATGCAGAATGTAACCTAGCGGATTTTCGCTGTCGTGCGAGCTCCGGTTCCTTCCTGCGGCGAAATCCCTCCTCCGGCGAGCCTCTTCCGAAGATGAGATGCTTATTTCAGCGCCGCTTCCTTGCGGTACTGCACGTACGAGCTGCGGGCAGCCAGGTATCTATCCAGAGCGTCTTTCGTGGCGGCCTCGTACATCTTCATCTGGTTCGGCATGGCACGGACGGTGTTGGTCGACGGGATCGCCAGCGTCCAGGCGTACCCGCCATACCAGATCGTCACCCAGCTCACCGGGTTGAGGGCGTAGTCGCCGGCCAATCCCACGGTGTCGCGCAGGCTGCATGGCCCGAGCACGGGGAGGACGAGGTAGGCCCCGTGGCCGACCCCCCACTTCGCGAACGTCTGCCCAGTCTCACCGGCCGGCACATCGGCCAAGGCCGGGATGTGGTCGGACGGACGGCCCAAGCCGCCAACTCCCACGACGGTATTCACGACAAACTTGCCGGTCTCCAGCCCCGCGCGCTGGAAATTCCCCTGAAGCGTGTCGTTTACCACCCGCACCGGATACTTCACGTTTTCGAATGCATTGTGGATCCCCTGGCGGAGCAGCTTCGGGATCACCCACTCGTATCCCTTTGAAATCGGACGGAAAAGGTAAGTGTAGAGCCCATGGTTGAACGAAAACGTGACCCGGTTCAGAGGCTCCAACGGATCCGCAATCGTCTCGACTTGGTACTCGTCGAGGTCGTTCGCGGCCCGGACCGACTTGCCGTCGGCCTTGTCTCCCACGGATGCCGCTGCCGGCTGCGCCGGCTTCTTAGGGCTGGAAGAACAGCTGGTGAAGATCAGGATGGCGGCTGCAAGAACGAGAAGGTTCGATTTCATTTGGGATTTTCAACAGATTGCGACAGAGCGCCGACGACCGCGCCGGCTCCGCCTTTTTTAAATTCCGCATCAAACTGGGTCCGGTAGTTGGCGACCAGGCTTACCCCCTCGATCACGACGTCGGTGATCCGCCAGGACTCCGCCTCTTCCAGTCGGTATGTCACGCTGTACCGGCCGCCCTGATAGAGGATTGTCGTGGGAACCTCGACGCGGCCGGGGGCTGGGGACGTCGCCGCCTTGAACACGATCTCCGGGTGTTCGCCGGGCGTGAACTTGTCGCTGTACGTGCGGATGATCAGCGTCGTAAAGAGCCGGACGGCCTCCTCCTGCTGCGCCGGCGTGAACTGACGCCAGCCCGGGCCCACCGCCCGGCGGGTCATCGCCTCAAAACTCAAATATTTTTTTAATACCGGCCTTAGGCTGGCCTGCAGGGCGGCGCGGTCGGGGGACGCTGTGGCGATCGCCAAGACATCGCTCACGGCGCTATGCAGCCGCTTTTCCGCCTCCGCCGTCGAGGCAAAGGCCGTTCCGCAAAGGAACATCAGCGGGATGAGGAGAAGAGTGCGGAGGGTCATGGTGCGGGTTGGCTTTCTGCATCTTTGTTCACGCTGCCGAAGGCCATCTTTCCGATCAGGGACTCCAGGTCAACGGAGGATTCCGTCATCGTGATCCTGGCCCCGGGGGCAAGGGAGGTTTCATCGGCGCCGGGAGCAAGGGCGACATGCTTGTCCCCAATCAGGCCGGTCGTCTTGATCGAGGCCATCGAGTCGGTTGGAATTCGAAGCGCAGCCGGGAGCCGGAGCGTCGCGATGGCGCAGTAGTCCGCCGGATCCATCCGCACCCCCTCGACCCGGCCGACGGTGACGCCGGAGACCAGCACGCTGCTCCCGGCGTTGAGGCCGCCCGCATTTGCAAACCGCGCCTCCACCAGATACGTGTCGCCCCCGATCATCGACCCCGACCCCAGCTTCATCGATAGGTACGCGACCGCTGCAATCCCGATCAGGACAAAAATTCCGACAAAGAGCTCGAGCTTGGGTTTTTTCATGCGGCGTCGGAGTGGATCTTCTCCCCGCAGCGGATGGCAGCAAGGGCGGTGCCAAGTGCCTCGGCACTGTCGCGAAATGCGCTCACGACCGGCTGCTGCGATGAAGAAAATTCGTCAGGGGTCCCCTCAAAGCAGATCCGCCCCCCCTCGAGAAGCGCCACCCGGTCGCTGGCGACCAGGGCCTCGGGAACATCGTGGGTCACAATCAGCGCGGTAAATCCGAACTGGCGCTGGTATTTCGCGATCATCGTAAAAACCGCATTCCGGCGGAGAGGGTCGAGGCCGGCGGTCGGCTCGTCAAAAAACACGAGTTCCGGGCGCGTGACGATCGCGCGCGCCAAAGCGAGGCGCTTCTGCATTCCCCCGGAGAGCTGGGCCGGGTATCGATCGCCATAATTTTGCATTTCAAGTTGTCTCAGGGCTTCGTGGCTGCGCGCGCGGATCTCTGCGTCCGGCAGTCCGGTCGTCTGCTCGAGCGGAAGCGCCACGTTTTCCAACGCCGTCAATGAATCGAAGAGGGCGTTGCTTTGAAAGAGGAAACTGCACCGGCGGCGAAAATCCGCCCGCGCGCCCGGATCCCCCCCACCCAGCAATCGCCCGTCAAACCGGATCTCCCCGGCATCCGGTTGCTCGACATCGGCAAGACATTTCAGAAAAACCGACTTCCCCGCCCCGCTCGGCCCGAGCACGGTAAATACGCTGCCCCGCCGCACATCGAGCCCGACCCCGGCCAGAACCACCTGGTCGCCGAACCGCTTGTGAAGCGACTCAACCCGGAGAATGACGTCTGGTGGCACAGGTTCCATGGTCAGACAAGAAACGACGTGATGATGTAGTCGGCCGCCAGAACCACGATGCTCGACTGCACGACCGCCTGGGTCGTCGATGCGCTCACCGCCCGCGCCCCGGTCGCCGACCGGCACCGGTGTGCATTGAACCCGTGGAACGCACAGAGGCTGATGGTCAAAATCCCAAACGTGGCGGCTTTCAAAAAGCACTCCCGGACGTCGCGCGATTCCACCGCCCGCTCGACCGCCGACCAGTAGACCCCCGGCTCGACGCCCAGAAGGAGCGACCCAGACAGGCTCCCCCCCCAGAGCCCGACCGCGACAAAAAGCGCCGTCTGCAGAGGAAAGACGATCAGCGAGGCGATCAGGCGCGGCGCGATCAGGTAGCCATGGCTGCTCACCCCCATCGTCTCGAGCGCCACGATCTGCTCGGAGTTCCGCTGGATCCCCAGCTCCGCAGCCAATGCGGACCCCGCCTGCCCGACGAGCATCAGAGCGGCCAGCACTGGAGCCATCTCCCGGACCAGGCTCAGCGAAACCAGCGCCCCCAGCAGGCTTTCCGAACCAAAGCGGTTCAGCACGTAGTACCCTTGAAGCCCCAGAACCAAGCCGGTGAACATCCCGACGATCAAGATCACCGGCAGGCAAAGCGCCCCCTGCTCGTAAACCGCCCGGGCCACCCGGCGTCCCAGCCGCCTCGACCCCACCGCACAACGAAACGACGCCCAGGAAAATAGCGCATAATCGCCAAGTCCCGATATCACCCGCAGCGTCTCCCGTCCAAGCCATCTCAACATTCCCTGGATTCATGCCAGAAAGAAAAACTTTGCGCAATGTCACGGTTGCCGGAACGCCAACTAGGGGTCGGTAGTCAAATCTTGACAGATTGCCCTCACATTGCATAAGCCTCACCCATGGCACGAAGCATTCGAATCGAGTATGCCGGGGCCCATTACCAAATGATTGCTCGTTTTATGGCAAAAACGGAAGTCGCTGGATTTTAGACTGTTGCCTCTGGTGAAACTGGGGCAACCCAAGCTTCCCCATCCTGTTTTAGCTTTGAAATGACCGCCAAAGGCGTGCTCACCTCGCCGCCAGGGCAGTGTGAGCGCACCCATTCTCCACTGTCGATTTTATCACCGCAGATGCGGAATGGAAATCATCTGTCGCCCCGTCAGGGAAAACGAACCCGGCTGTGCCAACACGGACACAGCTTCTAGGCTGGATGGCTGTCCTGGAAAAGAAGAAACCCCGGCTCCTATCTGCCGCGAACAGCAAAGGAAGGACTTCCGAGGTCTACGCGCCGAATATCTCACGACCACAGCAGGAGTGCAAGAACGGCCTCAATTTTCTGGAATCACCGCATCGGCAGACTGCGCCGTTTGGATGGGGGAGGAAAGTTTCCAATTGGTTTTTATCGCCACGGAATCACCTCTTCGGTAGATGTCCACCTTCAGGCTCATGAGAACGACCCCGGAACAGATCAACCTTTGGAGGGATGCCAGATCCGAACACCAGCACTTGGAATTCAAGGAAGCCAAGACACAGTTCGATTTTGGCAAGCTCTGCAAGTATTGTGTCGCGCTTGCCAACGAAGGAGGGGGTCATCTGCTGCTCGGGATCGCTGACAAATTGCCGCGCGCGGTGGTCGGCACGACTGCGGTCAATGATCCCGTTGGCATGGCGGAAAAGCTTTTTCAGATTCTCGGTTTTCGTGTGGATGTCGAAGAGGTGAACCATCCGGATGGCCGAGTTGTGGTTTTTCACATTCCCTCGCGGCCGCGGGGAACAGCCTATCACCTTGATGGCACCTATCTGATGCGAGCCGGGGAGGAACTGGTCCCCATGAGCGAGGATCAACTTCGCAAAATCTTCACTGAAGGAGAGCCGGACTGGTTGCAGGAATATTCGGTTCGTGGTCTCGACGCCCAGCGAGTTGTGGAACTCCTCGATACCCAGACATTTTTCGAGTTGCTTAATCTTCCTTACCCCGCAGATCAGAAGGGCGTTCTTGACCGGCTTCAACAGGAACGCCTCGTGGATGTTGAGGATGGAAGCTACTCCATTCGCCGTTTGGGGGCACTCCTCCTCGCCAAGCAGCTCCAGGACTTTTTGGACATCGCACGCAAAGCTCCGCGGGTTGTGGTTTACACGGGCACCTCGAAACTTGACACAAAACTCGACCACTCCGTCATCAAAGGCTACGCCGTCGGCTTTCAGGAGATCGTCCACTTCATCATGTCCCAACTTCCTCAGAACGAGGTCATCCAGGACGCTCTTCGGAAAGAAGTGAAACTTGTTCCTGAAATTGCGATCCGCGAACTCGTCGCCAACGCCCTCATCCACCAGGATTTCTCAATCGGCGGGGCGGCAGTCATGATCGAGATTTACTCCGACCGCGTAGAAATCTCGAATCCGGGCGAACCGATCGTCCCAGTGGACCGCTTCATTGACGGCTACCAGTCGCGCAATGAACGACTTGCCGACCTCATGCGCCGCTTTGCCATCTGCGAAGAAAAAGGCAGCGGCGTGGACAAAGTGATCCAGTCCATAGAACTTCACCAACTTCCTCCGCCGGATTTTCGCGCCGGGTTCAAACGCTTCTCTGTTGTGCTTCTCGCCCCCCGCCCCTTCGACTCTATGGAGCGCAATGACCGTATTCGCGCATGCTACCAGCATTGCTGCCTGCGATACGTGTTCCACCAAAAGATGACAAATCAAAGCCTGCGTGAGCGGTTCAAATTGCCAGAGAGCAAGACCGTCATTGTTTCCCAGATTATCAGTGCAGCCATCACCGCAAAGGTCATCAAACCTGACGAAAAGGCTGGCACATCCCGAAAACTCTCCCGGTATCTGCCTTTCTGGGCATGATTTTTATTTAAGCCTATCCCCTCGCCGGGACATGTGGAAGTAGCAACAGACTGATTATCAGGGGACTGCTTATTTAAGCGTTTGCCGCCAACACCTCGGTGGTCTTCAAAAAAGCACCCGCCCTGGTGCGCTGATCCAACGGGAAGCGTGGCGGGTTTGTTGGCGTCAGATTGCCCATGGCGGCCAATGAACACAATCGCAAAACCACTGGGCATTTTTCAGGACACCAGTCGATAGCACCCAGTCTCGCCATTGCCCGAGAACTCGATCTGCTTGTCCAATTCTTTGATGTCCCGCTTGGCGGTGGCGGAAGAAATTCGGAATTCCTTCTCAATATCCGCCCGCCTGAGCTTTCGCCTTTTCTTCAGTTGGCTGATGATCCACGACTGCCGGGCTGCGGCATCGGCCACGCTGGATTCTGGGCCGGATTTTGAGGGTTGTCCGGATTTGTCATCCACAGTGAGATGGGCTGCGAGTTCATAACCGGCCACTCCACGAACGACGATGGAATCATCGTCCACCGAGAAGCCTTTCTCTTCGAGGATCTGCCGGAGCTTCCTGCGGAAAGCACTGACCGCTTCGCTCACAGCGTTCTGTCCGCGTGAGAGACCAAGCGTTTCAGCGATTGCTTTTGCGGGAAAAGCTCGGGGGCGACCATCGTTGCGGCGTTCACGGAGAATAAAAAGAATCCGGAAAATCGTGCCGTTGTCGGGGGTGGCAACGGGAGTGCCGTCGAGTTCGATGGTATCCCGGTGGAAAACAAGTGCCCCGCCGGCGAATTTCGGTTTCGATGCCGCGGCGGGATCCTCATTGATGATGGACTGCTTTTTTCCGAGTGCCCCGTCGATGGCGGCTTCCAGATTTACGAATGGCTTTTTGATGAAATCGGTGGCCCCCAATTTCATCACATCCACGGCCAGATCCGGCCCGTCATGCCCGTGGGCGGTCACAACGAGCACGGGGACACGGGTGTGTTTCGGATGCCCCCGGATCTCTACGAGGATATTCTTTCCGGTGCTGATGCTGGCGGGACGCCCGAACCGCACCGGCAATTCCAGATCGAGAATGATATAATCGTAGGTGCATCGGTTCAGGCGTTCACGGGTTTCCGTTTGAGCGACGATGCAATCGTGATCGTGCCCGAGCGAATCCAGCCGGTCAACGAGAGCCGCGACGATTTCCGGGTCGTCCTCAATGATGAGCGCACGTGGCTTCATGGCGAGCCCCCGTTTGCCGGCAGGGTCACAGTCACAACCGAGCCGGCGTTTTCCGTGCTTTCAATAGAGAGCGTGCCATCATGAGCGATGATGTTCCGGCGGGCGATAGGCAGCCCAAATCCGGTGCCGAGATAGATTTTCGAAGTGCGGCCGGGGATGAATTGGCGGACCTGTGCGAGTTCCGCTTCGCTGAGCCCCATCCCATTATCGCTGATAACGATCTCCACATCACCGCTGTCGGAAATGATGGCATGGATGTAGGCCGTCGAGATAATCGCGGGGGTTTTGTTCGAGATAAAATGTGGAACTAAGGGGCGATTCTTCGCGGTCTGCGCGGAGGTTTTCGATTTATGAGCGGGTCCCGCTGGCAAAGCGAACGCCGTGCGGAGGCCCGG
>JBGTAT010000358.1:0-30125 GCA_041749755.1 Terrimicrobiaceae bacterium
AAAAACCGTGAAATCACATGCAAGTCGTTGAAAAACGAAGGTTCTGAAAAAATCGCGGGCGAATCCTGCCTATATGTTGTGGTGTTTTGGAGGGTGCTTTGATGGGCTTCCCTCAAACGCGCTCTTTCCGGACAGGCCCTATTTATCTTTCACCCAAATTGTAGCGATCTCCGTCGTCGGTAGTTCAATGCGAAAGCCTTTTGGAATCAGATCAACTTTGTCTGGCGGATACATTTCCTGATTGACCATATCGCCATAAAATGCAGGGGACCTGAACTCCTCCGGCCAAGGTTGCGACGGGTTGTTATCAGCGGCCAGCAGCGAATGTTTCGCAAGTTGTTCATCAAGGCCATCTCGTTTAACTTTTTGCAGAAGCGAGAACTTAAAGAACTCAAATCCGAGTGCCGCAGCATCTGGATGACCTGCATGTCCAAGGCCAGGAATCGCCTTGTAAACGATTGGATACCCCATTTCGCGCACAGTCTTGACCCATCGCTTCGAACGTTCGTAGCCGCCCTCCAATTCACCAATTGTAAGGCACCATAACACCTTGGCCGCTTCGGGAGTTGGCTTGTCGTAGCTGCCTGGCATGTGAACATGAACGGCAAGGAAGTATTCGGGTTTCCGCAGACAGAGGCGTGCGGCGAATTGTGCTGAGCCGCAATTTCCCCAGAGCAGGAAGTTTTTCTGTGGGATTCCGTATTTTTCCCCCAGCTCCCTTACTCCCCGAGCCCATGCGTTCGACACAAGGTCAAAAGAATCATCAATTTCCTTGGCCCTCTCGCGTGATAGGTCGTCGTAATTCCGGCCTGGGTCCCAAAGTCCCCGAGATCCCCAAGCAAGAATTGCCAACTTGTGTTTGTTCGCAAAACTGAAAAGTCCCGCATAATCACCGGACATTTCCTCTTTACGGAGTTCACGTTTCATTTCTTCAAGTCCACCGGCCAGAACACAAATGGCCATTACCCCCTCGACTTCTGATGCGTTGGAGATTCCCTTTGGCGGACGAAGGAACAATGTCATCTGAGGCATGCGGGGATTCTGTGTTCTGACAACGTGCTCAATGAGAGGGTCCATATCGGCTTTGCGGACAACCCTCTTTTTGGATCTGTCTTCGACAAGCTTCTTTTCTGGATAATCGAGCCGGAAGGCCGATGCCGTTGCGGGATAGGTCGTGACTTGGGCCTCGGTTTTATCTCCGAAAACAAACAGGGCTTTCCAGTTCATTTTTTCAATCCTCTCTGGAATCTCAAAAAAGAACCGGTTTGGCTTGCCCTTGTAGAACAGGACGGGAACAGAATACATGGGCTTCCCGCTGACGCCAGATTCTGAAGGTTTATCGGTGGAAACAAGCAACTTGTTGTCCTCTCCATAGAAGTAGGCTTTGGCGAAAGTTTTATCTGAACGGATGTCAGCGTTAACCGAAACCTTCACTTCCAAGCATTGCCGGAAAATCGGGATTCCTGGCTTTCCCTTGACCAAGGGAATTTTCCAGACTGCAAATTCATCTTTCGGCGGCTTCCGTATCAGCTTCACCGATTCAATTTTGAAAAAGTCTGAAACGGGAACTGATGGCGGGGCTGGGGTTGCAGCCGGCCGAGGGGTAGGCGTGATGACTTTGGCGGTTTGAACAACCGCTTGTGGACTAGGAGCTGTCGATGGAGCTGGGGCAGCAGGCTGCGGCGTCGGAGCACTGGTAACCTCGGGCTTTGAAGGAGGAGAAATCTGCTGAGATGACTCTTCAACAGGGGGCGGATTTTCAGAGTCCACTTTTACAATCGTCGGCTCTGATGAAGATGCCTGCTGATTCTCGGGGGATGCCTCTGCCATTGGTGTGGAAACGGGCTCTGGCGTGGCCACTGGAATCTGGGGAGGGGTGGATTCTTGAACGGCGGATTTCTGTTTCGCGATGGCTGGTTGCTGTTTACCTGCCGGTTTTATTTTCGGTTGGTTGTTCCTTCCCCATGAGAACACCGCGACAATGCAGAGCAGAACAACCGCGAGGCCGCCCGCAACCTGCAATCTGGTCGTGGGAGCTTTGAGAGCCTCCTGAATGCTGCGGACCGCCTTTCCCGCCAGTTCCCCAAGATCCCACAGTCCCCCTGGTTTCTTATCCTCGGCAGGAAGGCAAATCTCCTGGCTTTGGCTGATGATCTCCCACAAATTCCCTAGTTCTGCATCCCCCTCGAATCTAGCTGCATTTCCAAGACTCAGCACCCCCGCTTCAAGCATGGTGGAAATCTCCTCCCAAGTGTGTCGGCGGTCACCCAAAGTGCACCACCTCGGGTCACTTCAAAGTGCACCACTTTTGGGCGTGAAAAAGGGTTCTGACTGATCGCCGGAAGGGCGGTTGGATGGAGTCCATGTCCAACGTCCTAAAAGTGAGCGAACAAGAAACGATACGAGGGTTATGTGAGAGGGGGTGGTCGCTGAGGCGGATCGCCGGGGAGCTGGGGATGAACCGGCGGACGGTGGCGCGGTATGCGGCAAAGTGCACCAGTCAAGTGACCCCCGGCTCGGAGGCAAAGTGCACCGGGGAAGTGACCCCCGGCTCCGACAGGGTGGAGACGGGGGACCGTGTTGGCGGGAGGCGAGCCAAAAGCCGGTGTGCGCAGTTGTCGGCGGAGATCAGTGGGAAGGTGGGCAAGGGGCTCAGCGCGCAGAGGATTTATCAGGACCTGGTGAGCGAGCACGGGTTCGTGGCGAGCTACCAGTCGGTGAAGCGATTCGTGGCCAAGCTCAAGGCGCGGGAGCCCAAGCGGGTGTGGAGGATCGAAAGCCAACCCGGGGAGGAGGCGCAGGTGGACTTCGGGTTGGGGGCGATGATTGAGGATGGGAGCGGGCGGCGCAGGAGGAGCTGGGTGTTACGGATGGTGCTGAGTTATTCGCGCAAGGGGTATAGCGAGGCGGTGATGCGGCAGGACACGGAAAGCTTTTTGCGGTGTCTGGAAAACGCGTTTCGGGATTTTGGCGGGGCCCCGGCGGTGCTGAACCTCGACAACCTGAAAGCCGGGGTGATCAAGGCGGACTGGTATGATCCGGAGATCAACCCGAAGCTTGCGGACTTCTGCCGGCATTACGGGGTGAGCGTGATGCCGTGTCGGCCGGCGACACCGCAGCACAAGGGCAAGGTGGAGCGAGGGGTGGGCTACGTGCGTAACAATGCGCTCAAGGGCCACCGCTTCGAATCGCTCGGTGCGGAGAACCGCCACCTGGCGCATTGGGAAACCCACGTGGCCGACACGCGCATCCACGGGACGACCTGCAAGCAGGTGGCGGCGCTTTTTGAGGAGGAGAAAGCGCACCTTCAACCCCTGCCCGGATCGCTGTTCCCGTGCTACCAGGAGGCGCGACGCACGGTGGGGCGGGACAGCTTTGTGGAAGTGGCCAAGGCGTTTTACGAAGCGCCTCCCGAATATATCGGCAGCCAGGTCTGGGTGCGATGGGACAGCCGGGTAGTGCGCATCATCAACCAGCGGGGCGAGCAGGTCCAAATGCACGTGCGGCTGGAACCCGGCAAGTTCAGCCGGACGCTGGGATGCGGCGGCATGAGCCGCCCGGTGCTCGAATCCTGCCGCTACTGGGTGGAGCGGGCCGGGATGCTTGGAGGTGGCTGCCAGCGCTGGGCGCAGGCCGCAGTGGATGCCCGCGGACCCGAGGCGCTGCGCAGCCTGATGGGCCTCTGGGGGCTGAGGAAGGCCCACAGCCCTGGGGCCTTGAACCAAGCCTGCCAGAGCGCGATGAGCGCCGGGACGCGACGCCTCAAGGATATCAAGCGGTTGCTGGCCTCGCCCGGGGAGCAGCAGATGAGCTTTGAGCAAACCCATCCCCTGATCCGGGATCTGAGCGTTTACAGCGAATTTATCACCAACACACAACACCATGAAAACCCAACTCAAAGCCCATGCCCTGAAGCTGCGACTCTCGGGGCTGCTTAGCAGCCTGGAGCTGCGCCTTCAGGAAGCCGAAAGCAACCGCCTTCCCTACAGCCAGTTCCTGGAACTCGTTTTGCAGGACGAACTCGACGTGCGGGTCTCCCGAGCGGTCGCTCGGCGCAACAAAGCCGCAGGCTTCCGCGACACGCGTCGGCTCGAGGACTTCGACTTCAGCTTCAATCCGAGCATCCCGCGCGGACGCATTTACCAGCTGGCCGCCTGCCAGTTCCTGCGCCAGAAACGCGACGTGCTCCTGGTGGGGCCTCCCGGAGTGGGGAAAAGCCACCTGGCACAAGCCATCGGAGCCGAGGCCATCAAGGCCGGGTTCGTTGTGCTCTACCGATCCGTCTTTGACCTGGTGCGCGAACTCTTGGCCCAGGAGACGGAAAGCGGCATTGGGCGAATGCTCGCCCGCTACCTCAAGCCCGATCTGCTCATCATTGATGACATGGGACTCAAAACCCTGCCCCCAAAGAGCGGGGAGATCCTTTTGGAGATCATCATGCGCCGCTACGAAAACCGCTCCACGATCATGACCTCCAACCGACCCATCGAGGAGTGGGGCAAGCTCTTGAGCGACGTCCCCGCTGCCAGCGCCATCCTCGACCGTCTGCTCCACCATGCCGAGATCATCCCCATCACCGGGCGAAGCTACCGCCTCCAGCAAAGTGCGAGGGAACGCAACGAGATGTCGGAGGCCACCCCAGGATACAATGAAGAAAAGAGCGAAAATGCGGCCTGAAGGCCGGAACAGGGAACCAAGCAGGGAACCACGGTTCCCCGCACCCCTCCTCTAGGGGGAACAGCATCAGCCTGCGGCCGATAATCGCGGCTCCGCCGCAAAAAATCGAAGCGAACACCTTGCCAAACACGTCAAAAATGAACTAAAAAAACCGCGTCCAAGGTGGTGCACTTTGAAGTGACCACAGGTGGTGCATTTTGAAGTGACCGCTGACAGAATTCGCGCTCCGCATCCGTCAGAGGATCGGCATCCGGCTGGGGCGGCAATTGTTGGGGACGGCCAAAGTAGTGCTGCTGCGCGGCAAGCACTTCGGGCGTGAAATATATTTCGAGGTATTTTCCGGCCATGGCGTTTCGTTTCGGTTTGATTGGCAAAGTTGGGCAGGCGTGGCGGGAGAACGTTCCGCCACGCCTCCCAAGGTTTCAGAACACGAGCGTCTGCCAACCCTCCGCGAGGTAGCGCCGGATGCTGGCGATGCCGGGCGTGCCGACCAGGGCGTGGTCCTTGATTTCGGGCAGGCCGCAGGCGGCCACAGACTCGGTGGCACCGAATACCGCCGAGCAGCCACAGGACGCACCAGTCACCGAGGGGCGAACGGCATTGTAAAGGCCGTTCGCGGGATGGCTTAGCTGGGCGAGTTCTGCGGGCCAGCGGGTTCCAGCTCCGGAGAAGACGATGTTGAGTTCGTCGTTCTTTTCCTGGGCCTCGGCGGCTAGGGCGAGCGCGTTGAATACGCGTCCGAGTGCTTCCTCCCCGTTCTTGGGGTCTGAGGTGATGATAATTGCGATTTTCATTTTGTTTGGTCTTTCTGTGTTGGTTGTTTTTTCTGACCGGTGATTATTTATAAACCGTTCAGTCTATAAAAGAGCGGCAGGCGTTGGGTTTATTCCGTGCATGGATTGTTTTTTTATTTTTTCTTGGGGAACTTCGCTCGGGTCACGCTCGAATGTGTTGCAGGCACTCGAGAATGGCCGGGCTCAGAGGAGGAAGGCATTCGCGGATCGAGCGGGGGTTTCCGGGCAAATTGAGGATCAGGGATCGTCCGCGAATGCCAGCAGTGGAGCGTGAGAGAATGGCGGTGGGGACGCGGTCATAGCTCCGTGCCCGCATGATTTCACCGAAGCCGGGGAGTTCTTTGTGCAGCACGGCACGGGTGGCTTCGGGAGTGACATCGCGGGGCGCGGGACCCGTGCCGCCCGTGGTGATGACCAGAGCGCAGTCGAGGTCGTCGGTGAGTTCGAGGAGGGATTGTTCGATCAAATCCTGCTCGTCGGGCAGGAGGCGAACGATGAGTTCGGCGTCGGGGTCGAGACATCCCCGAACGACACGCTCGATTTCCGGCCCGGAGAGATCCTCATAAACGCCCGCAACGGCGCGGTCGCTGAGAGTGACACGTCCGATTTTCATTCTTTGGTTTTCTCCACTACGCGCACGGCCTCGATGTGCATGGTTTTGTCCACGGCTTTAAGCATGTCGTAGAGGGTAAGAGCCGCTGCCGTGACCGCCGTAAGAGCCTCCATTTCGACTCCGGTTCGGGCTTGGGTGCGAACGGTGGCGCGGATGACGACGCGGTATTCTTCCACGTCAAAATCCACCGCCACTTGATCCAGTGGAATCGTATGGCAAAGGGGAATCCATTCATCGGTGCGCTTGGCAGCTTGAATGGCGGCGATGCGGGCCACGGCGAGAGCATCGCCCTTGGGCAATGCGCCTTCGCGCAACAACTGAAGAGTGGCTGCGTCAGCATGCAATTCGGCGGTCGCGGTGGCGGTTCGTTTTTGGATCGGCTTGTGGCCGACATCCACCATGTGAGCGTTTCCTTGCGGGTCGATATGGCTGAGTTTCATAAAGGGATTGGGTGGTAATGGGTGATCAGGACGGGGATCCTTCCTGTTTGGGAGTCGGGAGCGCCGAAAGCCAATGCGTTGGCGCTGGCCAGTGGCAAAAGGTCTGCTGAGTGCTGCCACGGGAGCGGGTGGACGTGGATCCGTCCTTGGTCGTGGACGGCCCTGGCCGGTGTCCAGGTGGGGCGCCCATCTCCCCCGGAACATTCCCAAGACTCGCCTCGGTCACAGTCCGCGGCGATGAGTTCCCCAGCAGGCAGGCCGTTCCACGCAGCCAAAGCCACGCGCACGAAGACCTGAAAGCAGACCCACTGGGAGAGCGGATTGCCGGGAAGACCAAAGGCGGCCTGATGGCCACGGGTGGCGAAGATCAGCGGCTTGCCGGGGCGGCTATTCACCCCGGAAATGTGAATTTCAAATCCAGAATCTTTGAAGGCGGTGGCCGTGTGATCTTGTTCACCGGGACCCGAACCGCCGGAAACGAGAATCAGATCCCCCGTGAATTCCGAGATCGCGCGGAGCAAGGCGGACGGAGAATCCCCGGTCTTCTGCCCACGGCAGGGAATGTCCCGCTCCAGAAGCAAGGCGGCAATCATGGGACCGTTGCTGTCGTAAATCTGCCAATCTACAGGCAAGGCGGGTGGCGCGATCAACTCCGAGCCGGTGGCGATGTGAAGGGCTCCGACCGGTCGGTGCACCGGGAGTTCTGTGCAACCACAGGAAGCCGCCAGCGCGACGGCTCCCGGCGTCAGGATCGTTCCGGCGGGCAGCACTTCATTTCCGGCGCGAAAGGAACTGCCCCGCCTGCGAATAAACTGCCCCGTTTCCAATGAGGTATCGTCAGAGATCCTCAGGCCGTCCGCATCGATGCTGCACTGCTCCTGCGGGACCACGCAGTGAGCCCAGCCCGGAACGGGTTGGCCCGTGGCGACGCGCAGGGTTCCTCGTGGGATCCCCTCCATGCGCGAGGACAAGGACTGATCCCCAGGCAAGGGATGCGGCCCCGCATCCGCCGATGCAATGGCGTATCCATCCATCGTGCTTTGGTCAAAAGCAGGAGCGTCCATCACGGCCCGAAGCGGCTCGCTGGTCACCCGCCCGCAAGCCTCGGCGAGCGGAAGCATGACGGCGGGGCGCGGAGCCAGCCGCCCGGCGATGCAGCGGCGAGCTTCGGCGATTTCCATCAATGCACGACTTTTTTCCATATGGGCACCTCCTGTTTGAAACGGTCCATGAAAGCAGACAACAACGCGAAAGCTTCCCGGCGGTGTTTGGAATGAATGTCAACGCGCATGGCGGACTCACCGATCGGGACGAATCCGATCCGGTGAAGGATGCAGACAAGCCCGAATGGATGGACGCGGCCCAACTCTTCGAGAATTCGGGCGATGACCCGTTCCGCCATGGGCTGGTAGGCTTCGTAATGCAGCCCGGCGATGGGCACTCCGTCTTCTTCGCCCCGCACGATCCCGTCGAAACTGACCACGGCACCGCAGCCGGGCGTGACCTTGATCCCCCCGCGAGCAGGTTCTTCCGATAGTTGAATTTGCGTATTCATCCTCCGGACACCGGCGGCAACACCGCGACTTCACTATCGCCGTGGATGCTTGTGGTTGCATCGGCAAAAGACTGGTCCACGGCGAGGCGGCACTGCGCACGCACGGGCTTCAATCCGGGATGTCGGCGGATTGCCTCCTCCCAAAATTCCGTTTCGGACAGCGGCTCTGCCGTATCCCAGTTTTCCATGCGACACGAGGCCAACTCGGCGGCTTGGGAAAAATAAAGCACCTTCATGGGTTAGCCTCCGATGGCGGTCATGGGGCGACCGGGTTGGTAGTTTTCAAGAAATTCGTGATTCTCGGGTTTGTTGGCGATGGCGGCACGCAACAAGCCGACGGGATCCGCTCCCATCCGCAGCGGTGCCAGCAGATCGATTTCTCCGGCACGGCCCAAACACGGACGCAACTTACCATCGGCGGTCAGGCGGAGTTTGTTGCAGGTTTCGCAGAAGTGCGGAGTGGTCAAAGCGCCGATGAAGCCCAGTTTGGCCGGTGCCGCAAGCCCGGGCATCTCAAAATCATAATACTTCGCCGGCCCGTGCCCGACGCGATAATCAGGCAGCGGCAAAAGCCTGGCTTCTTTTTCCAGATGCCTCTTCAATTCCTGAACGGAGAGAAAATTCGATTCCTCAAGAACCTCCGTATTGGACAGCGGCATCAGTTCGATAAACCGCAGAGGCCATCCCCGCTCCGCCGCAAAGCGGATCAACGGAAGGTATTCCGATTCGTTGATCCCTCGCATCAATACGCAATTGAGTTTGATGATTTCAAAATTCTGTCGTCGTGCTGCTTCAATCCCTTCCATTACGCCACACACCTCACCACCGGTGATGCGGCGATAGAGATCGGGATCGAGCGCATCGAGGGAAACATTGAGCGAGCGCACCCCGGCCTGTTTGATGGCGGGTGCGAGCGCCGCCAGCCGCGTGCCGTTGGTGGAAAGTCCCAGTGTCTCCACTCCCGGCAGCGCCCAGATGCGCCTGAGAACTTCGATGATGTCCTTGCGAATCAGCGGTTCACCGCCAGTGACGCGGAACTTGCGGAAGCCTATGCCGGTGGCTGATTCGACCACTCGGAGAATTTCATCAGCACCAAGATGATCCTTTTTTTGAGCCCAGCCGCGGTAGCCTTCCGGCATGCAGTAGAGGCACCGCTCGTTGCACCGGTCGGTCACCGAAATCCGCAGGTAGTCAATGTGTCTGCCGAAGGTGTCATTCATACGAAAGCCAGGATTCCGAATTTCGCCGCAGCTACGACGAGAACGATTCCCAGTGCGGGGCGCAACCACACGGGGTGGGCAAAGCGACTCCCCCAGCCCGCTCCCACTAGACCACCGCAAATTGCCGCGCCCAGCCATAACGGAAAGGCGGACGGCAAGGTGATTGGGTTTCCCGCCATCGCCAGGCCACCGATGCCCGCAAGCGAGTTGACCAGGATGAATGGTGCTGAAATGGCGGCAGCCTCCTTGGTCCTCGCCCAGCCGGCGAGGAGCAGCAGCGGCGTGAGAAAAATTCCTCCTCCCACGCCCACCAACCCCGAGACCAACCCAATCCCCGCCCCCGTGCCCAGGGCCACTGGAAAATCTGGACGCACAGGTTTCCTCTCCTGTGTCGGAACAAAAAACCGCGCCGCCGCGACCAGCAAAGCAGCTCCGACCAAGGCATGGAAGAGGCCAAGAGGAAGTCTTATCCCGCCCCCCACCCAGGCCAATGGAATCGCAGCCACCGCAAAGGGCCAAAGCAAGCTCCAGCGGAAATATCCTGCCCGGAAAAACAGCACTGTGCCAAGCAGCGAAACCGCCATATTCATCCCCAGAGCACAGGGCCTCATCGCCTCTGGTGGGAAGGAAGCGAGCGCCATGACCGCCAAATAGGCCGATGCGCCACCGTGACCCACGCTCGAATAAAGCAGTGCGGCTGCTAAAAATAAAAGAGCAAAAATCTCAGACATATAAACCGTTTGGTATAGAATAGAGCAAAAAAGAGAGGGTTTATTCCAACGCTTTCAAAAAAATCGGAACAACGGACTGGAGGGTTTCCGGGGAAGCACCGGCTTTGGCCAGGGTGCGGAGGCTGCCGAGACTGGCGCTGAGGTAGACGCCGAGAGTGGCCGGATCGGCGGAACGGGGGACGGAGCCCTCGTGCTGGGCGCGCAGAATCGCTTGGGCAAAGAGGCGGTTGAAGACGTCCATGGCCTGCCGGGCGTCTTCGGAAAACTCTGCGTGGCGCTGGCCAAACTCCGAGGCGGTGTTGATGATAAGGCAGCCATTGGCCGTTTTATCACGCGCTTCGCAAACCGGGATGTCCATGACTTCTTCAACGAAGGCCCGGGCGGTGGGTGCTTTGAGCAGCTTGCGTCCGAGTTCCCCGGCCATGAGGTCCGAGTAACGACGCAGAGCTTCACGGAACACCTCCTCCTTGCTGTGGAAGGCGGAATAAAAACTGCCACGGGAAATCCTCATCGCCTCCAGCAGATCCTCCAGCGAGCTATCGTTATAGCCCTTGCGCCAGAAGAGCCGCATGCCCGCATCGAGTGCGGCATCACGGTCGAATTCTCGAGGACGTCCCAAGGTCATGCCAGAATATTAGACCGTTCGGTTTCTTTGTCAAGAGCGCTTTCTGCGGGAGGTTCGCGCCGCCTTCGTAGGTCCACATGCAAAATCTCAGATGCAGATCGGACAGCGACGGATGGTCGGACGGGCGGGGGCCTGCAAGCCAGTGGAAGAGACGGTCGGTCTCGCGGATGGGAAGGTCATTGATGCTGGCGATACGGCAGCGCATCAGGCCATGCGCGTCGAACTCCCAGTTCTCGTTGCCGTAGGAGCGAGTCCACTGGCCGGAATCGTCACGCCATTCGTAGGCGAAGCGGACAGCGATGCGGTTATCCGTGAAGGCCCAGAGTTCCTTGATGAGGCGATAGTCCATCTCGCGGCTCCATTTGCGGGTGAGGAAGGCGATGATGGCCTCGCGGCCTTGGAGAAATTCGGAGCGATTGCGCCATTGGCTGTCGGGCGTGTAGGCCAGGGCGACTTTCGCGGGGTCCCGTCCGTTCCAGGCATCCTCGGCTTTGCGCACTTTCTCGGCGGCGGTTTCTGATGTGAAGGGAGGCAGGGGGGGGCGGTTGGGTTCGTTGATCATATATATGGGAAGCTCAGCGGTCAGATTTTATTCCCCGACCAACTCAATCAGCTCAGCGAGTGTGTGAATTTGGCTCAGAGCGGGGCCGTCGGCGAGCAATTGGAGGCATTGTCTCCTTTTTGTAAAGATCGCGGGGAGCGAGGTGGAAGCAAGGCCGGGGTGTCGTTTGAGAAAGTCGTCGCGGTGGAGGAACTCCGGCGGCTCGGGCAGGATCTTGAGGAATTCTGCCCATCCGCGTTTGGGGCCGGCCAGGCCATGGGTCAGGGCGCAGAGGTTGCACGAATAGGTGGAGGGCGAGATGAGTTTGTGGGCGCTGTCGAAAAGAGCAGAGGCGAGTCCGCTGTCGGCGTTGTAAACGAAAAGGAGCATCACGGGAAGAGAGTGCGAATGGAATTCCAAAGGGGCGCGGCGAACCGGACGGACAGGCTGCGGGGGAGTTTTTCCATGCCGGGGAAGCCGAGGGAGTCGGGTTGCTGGGCTGGGCATTCGTGGCGCGTCGGCCAGTAGGCCGTGCGGAAAATCCAGTCCCAAAGACTGAGCGAGATGCCGAAGTTGATTCCTTTTTCGTGCCCGTGAGGGAGGTCATGCATGTGGTGCCAGATGTGCATGCGGGAGGAGTTGAAGAGATACCGCAGCGGCCCCCATGTGATGTCGAGGTTGCTGTGGTTGAGGTGGCCGACGAGGGTTGCGAAGATCGCGACCAGAAGAATCACGAAAGGATCGACCCCGAGGATGACTAGCGGGAGGTAGGTGAGACCCTGATAGACGACGATTTCCATCCAGTGGAACCGGAAATTGCCGATCCAATCCATTTCGACGATCGAGTGGTGGAGCTTGTGAAATTCCCAGAGGAAGGGCACGCGGTGGAGCAGGTTGTGCACACACCAATCGAAGAAATCCTTGAGTAGAAAATAAACCACCGCTTGGGCGACCAGTGGCCATCCGGCCAGCAAGTTCCAGGACTTCGCGGCATCCAGCACCGGGAACAGCGCCTGCGCGAAAAACGCCGTCGCATACGCGAAGAGAACGGAAAAGTAGTGCCCGTTGAAAAACAACCAGAACAGGTCATGGAAAAATTCCTTCCGGAAAAGCTTCTGCCCCCGTCTCCAAGGGCGGATGCGCTCGGCGATCAGGCACCCCGCCGAGATGACGAGCAGCCAGAAGAAGTATCCGCGGGTGTTCCAAAGAATCTGCAACATGACTCACTCCCCGGCCAAGGGTTTCCACTTCCACATGGATCGATGCAGAAATCGACCCCACAGAGCATTGAACGGATGCACACCGGTGGTCGGGCCGTTGGCATTCACCAGCGGGAGCCCCGCATTCGCCCACGCGAAAAGGGAACCCTCCAAGTTGCGAACGTTTTGAAACCCGGCTTCCTGCAACTTCACAGCCAGAACAGAAGACCGGTAGCCAACGGAACAATAGACCACAATCGGACTCCCGGCCACGGCACCCATGCGCTCAAGTTGCTGCATCACATCGGCCTCAGCCCGGTATGCACCTTCCAAATGGCTGACGGCAAATTCTTTCTCCTCCCGCACGTCGATCAGTAAGGGGTGCGACCGGACGGACGCAAGCTCTGCGGGCATGATCGTCTTCACTGACGGAAATTTCTTTTTCAGCGACTCGCTGTAAGCCGCCAGCGCCGCTTCGGGTGACTCCGCCCGCAGAGGCATGAGAGTGAGTGGAAGCCCCAGCAAGCCTGCGACCGCAAGAACAAACCACAGTCCTTTCATGACTCCATTGCTCTCCCGAGCAGACGGTAGGTGTTCATGATGCCCTTGCCTTTGATCTCGCGCTCGGGGAGCACATCAAAAGCAAAGGTTCCGCGAAGCGCGGACTCAACGGCTCCTGTGACATGAATCCCGCCCGGCTCGGCGCTGGATTCCATTCGGCTGGCGGTATTGACCACATCGCCCCAGAGATCATACGCGAACTTGCGTTTCCCGATGACTCCCGCAACGACAGTTCCCATGTCAATCCCGATGCGGAGCTGAAGGTCGAGGCTGGTTTCTGCATTGATCTCAGCAAGGATTCCTAGCATGGCAAGGGCGGTATCGGCGATGCGGGCCGGATGCCCGGGAAGCGGCTCGGGAAGGCCTCCGCAGGCCATGTAGGAATCTCCGATCGTTTTGATTTTTTCCAGGCCGTGCTCAGCCACGAGATCGTCGAATGCGGAAAAGATCCGGTTCAATAATTTCACGAGCTCTTCGGGTGGAATGCGGGTTGCCAGCGGGGTGAACCCGACAAGATCCGCAAAAAGAACGCTCACATCTCCGTGGCGCTCGGCGATGACATCGCGACCGGCTTTGAGTTCCACAGCGACCGGGGCGGGCAGGATGTTCAGCAGCAGCCTTTCCGCTACCGCCTGCTCCTCGAGAATGCGTTGGTTGCGGTCCTCGATGATTCTTTCGTAGCGAGCGCCCACCCGTCGGGCGGCAAAAGCTGATGGCCCTGCTACGAGAAGTCCGAGGACAACGAACCCTCCGATCATCTTCCACCGGATATCCGACAGTTCGTGATCCACACGTGCGGTGTTTTCGTGGGTCGCCACAGTCCATCGGGCACTCGGAATGGATTGCATGAACACCACCTCGCGTCGGGAGTTCGGCAGATGAAAAATTCCCTCGCGACTGCCCGCCTCCGGGATGGACTCCTCCATGGGTATGCGGGAGTCCCGATGATCGGCGGACTCGAACTCGACACCCAGCGAGGCAACCGGCCTTCCCACAATCCCGGGGATGGGATGTGAAACGAACCGCTGTGTATCCAGCGAAATGACACATGAAAACCCGCGATCCATATCGGCGTGAGCAAGCATCCCATTGAGTTCCGAGAGGATCTGTTCCTGAGAAATGCCTTGCGCCAGCCGGAACTCGACGAACCGGGCAAAGGCTTCCGCCTGGCGGCGGTTGATGTCGCCCTGGATGTCGAGGTATTTGCTTTCCACCAAACGAAGCACCAAGGGGACGACGGCAAGGCCAACCAGGACGATAACGGACAGGATCGCGGCAAACGTATAGACTGGCAGCAATTTGCGCATGAGAGGATTCTCCTTACAATGCCTTGCGTCCTCCGAGAAGGGACAGGCCCCCGGGGTTGTTGTAGCGGCCGGCTTGCGGGCCGTTTTCCAGGGAAAGAACGCCGCGAGGGCAGACGGCGGCACACATCCCGCAACCGACGCAGGAGGAGCGGATGATGTTCTGGCCCCGCTGGGCATAAGAACGCACGTCGATACCCATCTCGCAATACTTTGAGCAATTTCCGCAGGAGATGCACTGCGCGCCATTGGTGGTGATGCGGAAGCGGGAGTTGAAGCGTTGCAGGAGGCCGAGGATCGCCGCCATCGGACAGCCGAAACGGCACCAGACCCGCGTGCCCATCAGGGGATAAAATCCGACTCCGACGACACCTGCGAAGGCGGCTCCGATGAGGAATCCGTAAGCCTTGCGCAGTCCATAGACTGCACCTTTCAACGCATCGGGCATGGAGGGCTCGAACCAGAGCAGCGCCGTCAGCAGGACGATGAAAATAAGGACACTATGAATCATCCACCGTTCGATTTTCCACGCCTTGAGCGATTTATCGGAGTTTTGACGGAACGAATCACCGAAAGTGTTTGCCAGTCCCCCGCAGCCGCAAACCCACGAGCAATACCAACGCTTGCCAAAATAGTAGGTGAGCACGGGGGTCGCCACGAGCGTCCCGGCAACAAACCAGCCGACGATGAACCAGCCTATATTTCCGGCCTGGAGAAAGCCATGCAGAGTGCCGGGGAAAAGTTTGTCGTAAGCCAGCGGCCAGAGATAGCTGAGATAGACTTCCGGCTGATTGAGCTTCACGAAAAGGGCTGGCAGCAGATACGCAAAACCCAATTGCATGGCCATGATGACACATGTGCGAACGATTTGGTAGCTGCTGTGGCGGTATTTGGCGATGGCTTTGGCCCCCATCACTAGGATTCCCACCGTGTAGAAGGTGCCATACACGAACCATTGGTCGGCCGACTTCCCGCGCAGGAACTCGCTGAGCGGATCGTGCAGCCGGATCAGCCCACCGAGCATTCCATGGAACCAATACAGCATCACGTAAAATCCTGTGAAAAGGACGGCAAGCGTCCACCCCAAAGCGCCACGGGCGGTGAGACTATCGGTAGTTTTTCCGTGGTTGCGAATTCCGGGCTTTTCGGAGAGGTGCTTGTGCAGACCGTAGAGCAGCCCTCCACCTGCGATGCCACCCCAGGCCAGGCTTAACCAGACGATGCGGGCTTCGGCGGAAACACCGGAAGCGGTGAAGAGCCCTGCAGCGAGAATCAGCAGGCCGAGGCCAAATAGAGTCAAGCCGGTCATTTCCCACGCTTCCAGCCGGTGGCCTCCCGGTGTGAGGGAGTGGCCTTCGTAGGTCAGGTTTGTGGTGAGATCGTTCATGGAATCAGGCGGTTTGCAGTTGCGATGAACCGAGAAGTTTCGCGATGGCGGCTGAAAAAAGCCCTTTGCGGGTTTTGAGTGTTACCGCGCGTTCTGGATACCGGGAGTTGAACGAAGCGACGATGGCAGGCTCGTATTGACGGAAGAACTCGGGGTCGAAGTTGGCAGCGCCGAGATCGGCAAGGGCGTCTTCCACATGAGTTTGGCTTGTAATCCAGCTTTCCCATACCGAATGACGGTGTCGGATGCCAAAGACGTTGACTCCGAGCACCTCGCCGGTCTCACCGTGGAAATTGACACGAATCGATTTGTCCCCATCCGGGTGTTCCCAATAGAAGGATTCTTCGCCTTCCTTCGGCTGCGGCATCACGACGCCGTAGGTCTGATACTCGATGTCGAAAAACTTGGCGGAATTGAACCAGATGCCCGGAGTGTAGGGCTGGGGTTCACCGCAGAGGTTGTTCGCGATGTGCTCTCCGTGGATTTTTCCGGTATACCAGACCTGCTCGACCGGTCGGCGTCCCGGTGGCACTTCGCGGTGCTGGGCGCAATCACCTCCGGCCCAGACGTTCGGCGTGGAAGTGCGGAAATGCCGGTCCACGAGCACCCCTCGGTCGCATTCGATGCCGGAGGCTTTTGCCACGGCAATGTTCGGGCTCACGCCCACCGTGAGAAAAACCATCTCACAGGGAATTTCCTCTCCATTCTTTGTGACAACAGCCCGTGCGCGACCACGACCATCAGACAGGATTTCCATCAACTCGGATTCCATGCGAAGCTCCACGTCGTGGCGGCGGATTTTCCGCCCGATCATCTTCGCCTCAGATTCAGGCAGGACAATATTCCAGAAGTATTTTTCCCTTACGAGAAGTGTCACTGCAATTCCCCGCGAGAGCAGCATTTCTGCCACTTCCACTCCGATGAGACCGCCTCCAACGATGACCGCCCGCCTGGTTGAAGGCCCGTATTTTTCCATCATCTCGATGTCCTGATACGAATAGAGCCCCTGCACGCCCTGCAAGTCCTGGCCCGGCCAGCCGAATCGATTGGATTTCGCACCCGTCGCAAGAATCAATTCGTCATAGGCAAGCAAGTCGCCATTCTTGAACATCAGTCGTTTTGCTGCTGGATCGATGCCATCGACCCAGCCGCGCTTCAGATCAATCCGGTTCTTCACCCAAAAATCGTCGGAATAGGGTTTGGTGTCCTCGTAAGTCAGATCGCCCATGAAAATATACATGAGGGCCGTGCGTGAAAAATGGTGATCCGTCTCGCCTGAAACTATGGTGATCCGATCATCCGTGCGCTTGCGGATCATGCGGGCGGCGGTGATGCCGGTGATCCCATTGCCAAGAATGACGATGCTGCGAGTGCTCATTTTCCTATTGAGCAGGCGGAGGTTCGACTTATTCCCGGGATTTTTTGGGAATAAATCGGGGGACATTCCACTCGTTTGTGGAAATACGAACTTTCTCCTTTGGAAGTGACGCGGAGAAATAATCCCGGAATAAATTTTCACCCCGCCCCTCGGATGAGAACAACATGAAAATCGAACACTCCGTCAAAGATCGCTACGCCAATGCCGCAAAAGCTCCCGAAGCCGCCCTCTGCTGTCCGGTGGACTATGACCGAAAATATCTCGAAGCCATCCCGTCCGAGGTGATCGACAAGGACTACGGGTGCGGAGATCCGTCGAAATATGTTCGTCCCGGTGAGATTGTGCTGGATCTGGGTTCAGGCACCGGGAAAATCTGCTTTATCGCCTCCCAGGTGGTCGGGCCGGAGGGAAGGGTGATCGGCGTGGACATGACTGACGACATGCTCGAAGTGGCACGCCGCAACGCGCCCGTCGTCGCGGAACGCATCGGCCATACGAATGTCGAATTCCGCAAGGGGCGCATTCAGGATCTGGCGCTCGACCTCGAAGTCCTTGATGCAGAGTTGAAAAAGCGCCCGATTACCGATGCGACTTCCTTCCTTGCTGCCGACGAACTGGCCGAGGAATTGCGAATCACACGTCCGCTTGTAGTTTCCGATTCGATTGACGTGGTGGTATCGAACTGCGTACTGAATCTCGTCGAGCCGGGATCGAAGCCCCGTCTGTTTCGTGAAATCTTCCGCGTGCTGAAAAATGGCGGACGTGCCGTCATTTCCGACATCGTGGCCGACGAGGACGTGCCCGCGCATCTCCAGAACGATCCGGAATTGTGGAGCGGGTGCATCTCGGGGGCGCTGACGGAAGAAGGATTCCTCCAGGCGTTTGCCGACGCCGGATTTTACGGGATTGAAGTCCTAAAATTCGACATTGAACCCTGGCGCACAGTCGCGGGCATCGAATTTCGTTCAATGACCGTGCAGGCATTCAAAGGCAAACAAGGGCCGTGTCTCGAGCGCAATCAAGCTGTCATCTATCGCGGCCCGTTCAAGGAAGTGCTCGACGACGATGGGCATCGCATGGAACGAGGCATCAGGTATGCCGTTTGCGACAAGACTTGGAATCTTTACAAAAAGACGCCGTATGAGGGCTTCTTCGAGTTCCTCGACCCCATCGAGGAAATTCCCCACGCCACTGCGAAACCATTCGACTGCGCCAGAACAAGCCGCCGCGATCCAAAGGAGTCGAAGGGCCAAGATTACACCACCACCGATGTCAACAGCACGTGCTGCGACGGCGGAAACTGTTGCTGACATGTTCTTTGCGATCATCTTCTTCGCGGTCTGCTTTCTTGCCTACTCCAATGGAGCGAACGACAACTTTAAGGGTGTTGCCAGCCTGTTTGGGAGTCAGACCTGTGGCTACCGCACAGCCATTTCCTGGGCAACCATCACCACTTTTGCGGGCAGTGTGACCGCTTTGTTCCTCGCCCAGACACTGCTCCGGAAGTTCTCGGGAAAAGGACTTGTGCCGGATGCGCTTGTCTCCTCCCCGCAATTTGTCCTGGCCGTGGCACTCGGTGCGGGGGCGACGGTGATTCTTGCTGCCTTGCTGGGATTTCCCATTTCCACCACGCATGGACTCACGGGGGCTTTGGTTGGATCTGGCTTGGCGGCCTCGGCGGATGCCGTCAATGTTTCCATGCTCGGCAAGGCTTTTGTCCTGCCGTTGGTAGTGAGCCCGCTTTTGGCCATTGTCGCGGGGGGTGCCGTGTATGTTGCTTTCCGATTCGTGCGGCTTCGACTTGGCGTAACCAAGGAGATGTGCGTGTGCGCAGGGATCGAACAACAACAAATGCAGACTTTGCCCCAGCCTGCCGGTGCTTTTTCCACACAGACTTTTCCGATAATTTCCGTGGCCGTTGACAATCCCGGGACATGTGCCCAGCGCTACGCAGGAACGGTGATGGGAATCAACGCCAGTCCCCTGCTCGACACCTTGCATTTCTTGAGCGCGGGAGTGGTGAGTTTCGCACGAGGCTTGAACGATACGCCAAAAATTGCAGGGTTGCTGCTCGTGACTTCCGCATTGGATATTCGATGGGGGCTTGTTGCCGTTGCTATTGCCATCGGAGTGGGCGGGCTGCTGAATGCCCGCCGGGTTGCTGACACGATGAGTCACAAAATCACCACAATGAATCCAGGACAGGGTTTCTCCGCCAACCTCTCAACAGCACTGCTCGTCATGACCGCCAGCCTTCACGGTTTGCCCGTGAGCACGACGCATGTGAGCGTTGGCTCGCTTCTTGGGATGGGAATTGTTACGGGACATGTGAAATGGAAGCCGGTTCTCGGGGTGTTCGCTTCATGGATTGTCACACTGCCATGTGCCGCATTGCTCGCCGGAATCACCTACTTGGCTTTGCCTCACATCCTCCACCTAGATTTCTGAGAAGTGCAATCCTTGTCTGCATCGAAGTCCATGCTTCATGACTTTGTCCACCGCACACTGGTCATTATTCCTACACACAATGAGGCGGCATGTGTCGGTGGCGTTGTCACCAGGCTGAGACAGTTCGGATTCGAACACATCTGCGTTGTGGATAACGCGAGCACAGATACCTCCGGCCAAGTTGCTCGCGAAGCCGGGGCGGAAGTGATTTTTCACCCACAGCGCGGATACGGACTGGCGTGCTGGCTTGGTGCGCTCGAAGTTCCCCAAAATATCGATTGGCTTCTCTACTGCAATGCCGATGCCAGCGATGACTTTGAAGCCTACAGGGAGTTTGCATGCATCGCGCCCGAATACGATCTGATTTTGGGAGCGCGCACCCATCCGAACGACCGTCGCAACTTGTCCTTACCCCAGCATTTTGGCAACTGGCTGGCTCCATTTTTGATTCGATTGTTTTGGGGACGCTGTTTCGCGGATCTCGGCCCGCAGCGGGCCATTCGTGTTTCTGCCTATGAACGCCTCTGCATGTGCGACCGTGGTTTTGGCTGGACCGTGGAGATGCAGGTCCGGGCGGTCGAGGAAGGACTTCGCATGACCGAGATTCCCGTAAGGTGTTTCCCGCGCCCTGCCGGGAAATCCAAAATCTCCGGTAACTTCCGCGGTTCCCTTTTTGCGGGGATGGTCATATTGCAGACAATCGGCACTTTGGCTTTGAAGCGGCTCTGTTCGCGAAAAAAGCCGGGGAATCGGAGCTTTCGGGGAATAAGCAGCCTTCTTGTCCGCTCCAATAAGCAATGACTCTTGTCCAAGAATCGCAAACATACACTTTCGCCGGCACTTTGGCTCAGCGAAACCTTTCGCTTCAGCGCAAGGAAACTCAAATCCTTCAAATCAATGTTGGCAAGTTGTGCAACCTGACATGCTCACATTGCCATGTGAATGCAGGACCGAAACGAAAAGAGATCATCACACGTGAAACAATAGACCGAATCATCGAGTGGCTTGCAGGGACGAACATTCACTCGGTCGATCTCACCGGTGGCGCACCGGAGATGATCCCCGATTTCCGCTATTTCATCCAGCGCCTGCGCTCCCTGTCGCAAATGGATACCATCATTGACCGTTGCAATCTGACCATTCTGAACGAACCCGGCTATGAGGACACGGCAGAATTTCTCGCCGCAAACAGAATCGACATTGTCGCCTCAATGCCGTGCTACTGCCCCGACAACGTGAATGCCCAGCGCGGGGATGGCGTCTTCGATTCCAGCATCCGCGCCCTCCAACTCCTCAACCGGCTCGGATACGGACGCCAGGCGGAATTTCCGCTTGATCTCGTCTACAACCCCAACGGAGCTTTTCTGCCTCCGGATCAGGCTGAACTGGAAGCCGACTACAAGCGCGAGTTGAAGACGCATTTCGACATCGACTTCCGTCGACTCTATGCCATCACGAACATGCCCATCGCCCGCTTCAAGTCTTGGCTAAACAACAACGGGAAACTTGCCGATTACATGACCCTTTTGCGCGAGGCATTCAATCCCGCGTCCGTGGACGGGCTCATGTGCCGCAATACCCTGAGCATTGGATGGCGGGGGGAGGTCTATGATTGCGACTTCAACCAGCAACTCGGCATCCAGTGGAAAAATGGGAAGCCGTTGTTCCTTTGGGACATTGACCCCGATCGCCTAGAAGGGCGGAAGATCGCACTTGGAGAGCATTGCTTTGGCTGCACTGCGGGTTGCGGAAGCAGTTGTACCGGGGTGACATGGCACGATCTTCCCGGCGACCAGCGAATGCGATAATATCGGACGTTTCAGGCCGAACCGAATCTGAAACGGCCCGTCGGAAATCTCTCCAAAATCCTTTGCTGCTTTGGAGAAAGTTACTTTTGCTGAGTCGGAAGACCTTGGAAAAAATGACCGGCCTGATGTCACATACGAGACCTCAGGCTGCGATCAACAGAGAGGGATTCAGACGGATGATGGACAGTAATTTGAGGGCTGCGCCGGAAGGGCGGCGGGTGCCATACTCCCAACTCATGACGCTGGCGGGCCGGACACCAAGGTAAGCCGCGAAAACCGCCTGGCTCACGTTCAATTGCCGTCGGATGGCGGCGATTTCTTTGGGCTTGATTTCCGTCTTGGGAGAAACATGAAAATGGCGCAATGTGACCTTCTCGCCACCGTTCAAGGCATCGGAAACGTTCTCGGCGGCTGCGACAAGCGCCGGGCCGCTGAATTCCATTTTATCAAGCGCGGCGAGAATTTCGGATTTTGTCCGCAGCTTTTCTGAGAGCGTTTTCTTCTTCTCTGGTGAGGTCTTTTTTCTGGCTCTTTCCATAAATTGTCGCGAGATAGATTGTTTTTTGTTCCGGCACGTAGAGGTAAATCACCCGCGCTCCTCCACTCTTCTCAATCCCCGCGCTGGGGAAGGCCATGCGAGCCTTTCGGAAGCCTCCTGTGCCCCGGATAAGGTCGCCCAGCTCCGGGTGAGCCGCCAAATCTTCCTGAAATGTCGCATAGTCACTGTCTGGAAATCGTTGGATTGCCTTGGTGAAATTTGGTTCTTCAATGAAGAAGATACTACAATGCACTATATTGCTTTGTCAAATAGTCTCCTTCCGAAACCCACGATCAAGCGGCATGGGCGTCGAAGCGAATGGTCTTGCCATCGCTGGCAGGATGGAGCAACCAAAAAGCTTTTGTCGCCTCCGGTTTCACCAGTGCCCGATAATGGCGGAAAATGACCGCGGGGGAATTCCCCATTTCGGCAGCCGTCCGGTTCTCGTCGGAATGCTGCGCGTAGTGGTAGGAACCAAAGCTGTGTCGGAGCGCGTTGTGGGGCCATGGAGACACAACCGCTTTTCGCAGAACGGCTCCCCTTTCGTCGCATTCCTCGGAATAGAGGTTTTTAAGCCGTTCGCCGCAGACATCCTCATTGCGGCTTGGCGTGGGGCGTGGCGTCTCGGGACAAATCGCCAGCCATGCCAAGAGAGCATCGGAAACGCTCACAATGCGCCGCTGGCGTGTTTTGGCCTTGGCTCCCTTGACTTCAATCGTCCGGGCATTCCGGTCGATTTCCGACCATTCCAACGCGCAAAGCTCGCTACGCCTCAAGCCCGCAAAAAGGCCGATGGCGACATAGGCCAGCATTTCGGAATCCATTTTCCGTGTGATGTCCAGCAAGGCGGCGGCTTCTTTCACTGTCAGAATGCCAGGCGGAGTATCGTCCAGAATCGCACGGGGAATTTTCTCGGCGGGATTCTCCGCGCAATAGTCCCGGTCGCGGGCAAAAAGGAAAAGCGTGGAAAGGGTGCTGACGTAGTTATTGCGGGTTCGTTTCGACCATTCCGATTCCGAAAGCCAGTCCTCAATTTCCCCCCGCCTCACTTCATTGACGGATTGCGATCCAAACCGATCGCCGATAGTTCGCAGGTAGGATTCGTATTGCGTCAATGTGCGCGAGCGAACTCCCATTGCTTCCCGCGATTTGAGAAATTCCGTGGCAACTTCGGCGAGAGTGCGCTTGCCACCGGCCGGGTTGGCATGTTTGAGGAAATAGGAAACGGCGGTATTGAGAGAACCCAATCCTTCCAATCGGCGAAAACACGCTGCCGCCTCGGAAATCTGGGAGGGGGTGAGTGAAAATGCCGCAGCCCCGGAAGACTGTTTGAGGTCAACAACAGATCCCGGATTCGCCTTTTTCTGGAGGGCATCACCAAAAATCCAGTCTCTCGCGTCGCTCAATTTGGAAAAGTCCTTGAGGATAACCGGACCTCCTGTGAATCTTTTCCCGAGCCGGACCCGCCAGTATTCCCGACCATGCCCGCTGACCGCTTTGCCAATTCCAACCCCGGAAGGGAGATCGCGTATCTTTGCTTTCATCTTGATGATACTTATACGTGATGTATACGCCCGTGTCAACTGCTATGGTAAACAGTATGGCTCATAACCTGAAGGTCGTAGGTTCAAATCCTACCCCCGCAACCAATTTGAAGCCCGCAGAAGCTGATAAACACTAGCTCTGCGGGCTTCTTGTTTTTCGGATGCCTCGCAAACCCTGATAAACACAGGGTTTTCTGGAGATTCCCAACCTCTGCACCCTCGCAGATCCGATAAAATGGACTTCTGCGGTCATTTGGCGATTTCCAACGGCACGGGGCTGCACGGGATAGAACGGGGCTGGAAGACTATTTTTATGTCTGCTTTTTGACTGCCGTTTTCCCTGCGGCGACCAATTTTGGCACCCCCTGCTACTCGGATGGAAATTTCACCCTGCCATCCCCCTCCATTTTTTTCGTCTTACGGACCTTCTCCGTAAAACAAAAAAACATGGAAAAAGAAAAAGTCCCTCTCGCTGATGCCCGCAATACCGCCGCCGCCCTCCTCCGTCACCTCCGCAAATTCTGTGTGAGGTGCAAGGTGGCCGGAAGTGTCCGGCGAAAGAAACCGGAAGTTTCGGACATTGAGATTGTCTATGTTCCCAAAGAGGAAAGAAAAGAAATCTCTGACCAGCTTTTCCCGCATTCCCAAACCGTCAATCTCATGGATGAGGAAATCAGTAAATTGGTGGCTGCCGGACTTCTGCGCCTCCGGTTGAATAAACATGGGCGTCCCATCGGGGCCGGTCGCCGGAACAAATTCCTTGTCCATGTGGCCAGCGGCATGCCGTTGGACTTCTTTTCCTGCCCGCTCGAAAACTGGTGTAACGTCCTTACCTGCCGCACCGGTAGTGCAGAATCCAACGAGAGAATTTCAAATGCCGCCCTTGCGGGAGGCTACCACTGGCGGACAGGCGGCCCTGGGTTTGAAGCCATGTCGGACGGTGGAATAATTCCGGTGTATTCTGAGGAGGAAGTTTTCGCCTTCGTCGGGTTGGAATACCTGCGGCCTGAACTGCGGGTGTAGTAAGGCGAGAAATCTCAGTCCCGAAAACAGAAAACCCGCAAAAGGGCCGAAGCCTCCTTTACGGGCCTGCTATGGAAGCGCCATGAGGTCACTTCCGTTTGTCTGGGCGTTGAGTCAAGACTGCACCAGCCAAGGTTTTTGATACCTTGCTGGCGCTTGGGTTGCTCAACACTTTTGCAGCAATTGTCGCTACCCGCTTCGATGTGGTTTCGTTTTTAGCCATAATTTTTTACTCCTCCTTTCTCGGGAGATAGATTGGACAGAAAAAGAAAAGAAGAAAAGGAAAAACTACGCTGGGTAGTGGAATATTATTTTTCTCACCACAACATGTTGTGGTTTCCGAAAGGAGCCCCATCTCAAACTGATGATCTCCTCTCAGTGATTTTTAACGATCTCTCGCCAACTGCCTCTTGAACTTTGCTGAGAATCTGCATGTTCATGCAACTGTTGCTTAAACGGGTTAACAAAAAACCAAAAGTTCCCAGTATCGCAACCTGTTTCGAGACGTATCTTTGGGTATGTTCGGAACTAACCTAAAACGCATTCGTACTGAGCGGGGTTTCACCCAACGTCAGCTTGCCCAGCTCGCTCTGATTCACTACCGCTACGTTCAGGATCTGGAAGCCAATCTCAAGATCCCCTCTGTGGTGATCGCTATACGCCTCCAGCGAGCCTTGAATTGTGAGTGGCGTGAATTGACGCGGGGCATGTAGGAGCTTGCTGTAGTCAGAATTCTGCAACAACTGGTTGCTCCTGTTTCTCGGAAAAATCCAGCGATGGGTTACCGTCGTGTGTCCTTGGGGGAATCTCTCGCAAGTCCATTCTTCCCGCGATAAATTCTTGCTCCGTTCGGGAGAACACACTACCAAGCGTCGGTCGTGAACTCCTCGATGTGCTTTTTGGCTTATGAACTGCTTTTCCCTTGGGGGGAGACTTGGGTTTTTTCTGCCCGCATCCCATGAGCGACATTTTCTTTCAAGGGTTCTGGCGGATGGATTGGGGGCTGGGCAACCCAAACAAAACTGCTGCCCTGATTGCCATCCTGATGGTAGCGGTCTGGTCGCTGGCCTACCTGCGCGATTGGCTTTTCTGGGTTTCGCTCGCGCTGTTCTCAGTTTTGGGAATCTGCCTGGTCCACACTTTCTCCCGTGGCGGGATGGTGGCGGCGTTCTGCGGGCTGATCCCCCTGCTTGTCTGCCTCCGCCGTCCATTGCCGGTGAAGCGGATCGTTGGGGTTGTGGCTGCTGTCTGGGTGGTCATCGGTGCGTCCATCTACCTTCAAGCGCACGAACGTTATGGGCAGGGAGTCGTTCAGGAGGATCGTTCTATTTCAAACCGCTTTGTCCTGTGGAAAGCGGCTCCCACCATGATGGTTGACGCCCCTGAAGGATGGGGCCTCGGACAATCAGGGAAAGCCTACATGGACTGGTATCAACCACTCGACCGGAACGAATCCTACCGAACGTTGGTCAACAGTCACCTGACTTGGCTTGTGGAATTCGGCTGGATTGGGCGGTTCCTCTACATTTTCGGCTGGCTGGCGGTTTTTCTGCTCTGCCTACCAACACAGGGAAACCACTGGATGGCTGTCCCTATGGGCATCTGGATCTCGCTTTTTACAGGGGCGTGGTTCAGCTCAGTTGGGGAGTCGTTCTGGCTGTGGATCGTGCCTGCCATCGCTTCGGTGTGGGTGATTCTCTGGCGCATCAGGAACCGTGCTTGGCCAGAAACCAAGTTGCTGCTCCTACCTCCATCACTGGCCGCCGCCTCGCTGCTCTGTCTTTCCCTCCTTGCTCCTCACTCGCCGGTCACAAAACGAGGCAATGCCATTGCCATCGGGAAGGGAGTTCCAACAACTTGGGTTGTCGCGGACCAGGTTGTTCTGGGAAAATCATTCCCTCGGCCACTGCGAAATGCCTTGGAGAAAAATCCACAGCTTTCCTGCGGGATTGTTGAGAAAATTGCGGATCTTCCCGACAACGCGCTCTCCACGCTGATTTTTTCGGGCAAGCTGGATTCCAAAAATTCTGGACTGATCGAGGGGAAGCTGAAATCAGTGAAATCGCTGACGCTCGTGAATCCCGCGTTCTTCCCTGCTGAATTTCCCATTCCAAAAGGTGCAGACGTGCGGATTGCCATCGGGGAGTTTTCGCAAATTGCCTCTGCTTCCGATTGGGCACCTGTCGCCAGAGTCGAGCCACTGGTTGGGGTTGGTGATTTTGTTCCCAACTGGCCGGCTGTCCTGCTCACCGCCCGACCATGAAAACGCTCCGCTCCGAATTGATGGTCATTTGGCTCGTGGCAACCACAGCGTTGTGCATCGGTCTTCTCATCAACCAATTCAGGGACACTCCCCTTCCTCTCATCTACAAAGACAAGGGTGAGCGATTGCAGGATTCCGTTCAGCGGATCGCATCAAAGGAATCGACCACTGCCCCAGCGCCTGCGGTCCACCTTCCTGAAAAACTCTCACTCGAAGAATTTTCCTCCTACGTGGAGAACAAGCGTGGTTTGGTCCTTGATGCCCGTCCTGAAATCTTCCATCGCCTTGGGCATGTCCCTGGTGCCGTCAGTCTGCCACGTGATGATTTTGAAACTGGCTACGCAGTCTTGAAGGGCAAATTGGAGGCAGACCGCTCCCAGCCAATTGTCATCTACTGTTCCAACGCCTCATGCGAGGATTCGGGATTGGTGAAGAAATCCCTGTCCGCTCTGGGATTCACCAATATTGCCCTTTTCGAGGGCGGCTGGGGTGAATGGACGAATGCCAAAAAACCGGAGGAAACGGCGCAATGAGACGGTTCTTTGAATATCGCTGGTTTCTCTTAGTTCTTCGCTTGGCTCTGGGAGGCGTGTTCCTCTACGCAGGGACAACGAAGGTCATCAATCCACAGGCATTCGCCGACAGCATCGCCACGTTCAAAATGCTGCCGCCACAACTCATCAACATCGTTGCCCTCGGTCTGCCTCCCTTCGAAATCCTCCTCGGGCTCATGCTCATTTCAGGGTGGAAGGCCCGCGCCGCTTCCCTGGCGCTCGCTGGACTTTCCATCGTCTTTGGCATTGCTCTTGGACAGGCACTCATTCGCGGGCTTGCTGTGGATTGCGGCTGTTTCGGATCTGGGGAGCCAACAACCCTGAAAACATGGGCATCTTTTGGACGGGCGCTCCTGATTTTGGCTGGGTCCTGGTGGGTTTTTTGCAACGCAAAATACTGATTGTGAGCGGCATGCAGATATAAGAAAAATTAATAATAAAAGTAGTGACAGTCATTTGTGTGTTCGGTAGTTATTGCCACTCAACTTTGCAATATGAATACCAAAACCAGTCGTAAGAGCAATTCGTTAGCTGTGTACATTATTGTGGCTTGCCTTGTTCCCATTACTGTATTTTCCGCCACGCAAGCGGGCACTAACCAGGGTCGCAATCGAGACAAGGCAAAGGCATTCCAGAGCAGCCCCTGTCCAACCCCTCCGGAGGATCCACCAGGGGACGAATAGTAATTTTTCTTGATGATTTTATGGTCCATTTGCGCCACAACGTAATTCCGATAGTCACACTTCTCGCATGTTGTGTGACTGCTTCGGTGTCGTATAGCTGTGGCATTGATTGGGCTGTGCCAAAAAGTCATTTTGAGGGAGTTAGTTCTCAAGGCTACGTCTTCTTGGTAAAAGAATTAGGTTCAATAAAACTTGCAAGTGGAACTGAGCTTCCGATACGGGCGATCTTTCGATCAGAGAGCAACTTGTCGTCCCCGTTTATCGGCCACGGATGGGAGATCCCCCTCCTTGAAAGTCGAATTGTTCAAAAAAACGAGCGCTTTTTCCGAGTTGTTGAGCCTTCGGGGTGGTTTCGCCTATTCTGGCGTGATGACAAAGATCCATCAATTCTGCATGGACAAGGAAACTGGAAGGGAATTGTTCGCGATCAATCTATCTCGTTAATAGCAGATTGCGGGAGTCGCCTAGAGTATCAAGAAGGCAAGCTTGTCTCGATGCAGATTAAGGACGAGAAACTACAAATTGTCAGAAGTCCTGATGGCACTGCAAGAATACAGCAGGGAGCCTCCACATTACTGTCTATCGGAACGGGCATGTCAAATAAGCAAGTTGAGCTAACCCTAGGAATAGCGTTCAAGCGGAAATTGATGCTGACGGAAAGACCCCTTGTTGAACTCGTTGATAACAAGGCGGTCATTGGCAAACAAGTATTGAGCCTAGGCGGCGCTGAACTGTCCGACGGCAATCGTGTGGACTTCACCTATGGAGTCGACGAATCTCTAAATCCAACACTTACGTTCGGGAAGCGCTTTCTGTCATGGAATCCCGCTACTCGCGTGATTCTTGCTGACGAGACTTGGAAATACGATGTCGAATCATTTCCAAAAACTGAAACTGTCGCCATTGAGCGACGGAATGCTAAAGGTAAGAGCGAGTTTTGGCACCTAGATCAATCTAAAGGAACTGAAACCAAACGCGATGTTAATGGTAAGGAAACCATAACAACCTCATTTGTGAGTGGTAAACTTGCAAGTAAGGTAAGAAAACGGGAAGAGGTCGTTAACGGCGTCAATAAAGTCGTCTACCAAGCTAGATACAACGAACAGGGCATTCGATTTCAAGAAATCATCAATGGAGATACGCTTGACCTGCATTACAACGATAAAGGTCGTTTAACAAAGAAAACAGATAGTGCAGGGAAAACGGTGTGGGAGATTGCATTCAATGATTCAGGCCAATTAATTCGAAAAATAGTAAATGGGAACCGTTTTGACTATGACTACAAATCTGACGGTTCTTACGTGCGGCTAAAAAAGGACCCTATGACAGGTGCCATTTTACAGCAATCAATTTTCGATAAGGATGGACGAAATACAGCGTTTACAAACGAAAAAGGTGAGTTTTACCAGCTTTTTTACCGAAAAGACGGTCAGTTGGAAAAAACATTCCGAAATCATGCCATCTATAACGCATTCATTTTTGACGAAGAAAGCGGCGTTAAACTCAAAGAAGTAATTTTTCGAGGCGGATCGGTCAACATCGATCATGTCCGGATCCTATCCGGTGACTCCATAGGGAAAACCCTTCCTGAATCCAAGATCTCCCCAGAAGAAACCGCAGAGCTTCTGGCTAAAATAATTAAAAATTGAAAATGAATGTTAATTCACGAATAAGTATCCTTGTGGCGACTGGAATTTTAATTTCTAGCGCCTTGGGCCTCGGGACATCTTGCGTCTGGGACCCTTACAATTCCGAAACAATTACTGTCGGCTCCCCGTTAACCGTAAATGCTTCGCCAGGCGATCCCGCGCCAGACGATCAGGGGCAATGTGCATGCGACTCCAACGACAATCCCGTTGACTGGGCTCCGACTGGCAATTGGTCAGTAAGCTACGGAGGAGATGCAGACAGCAGTGGGGTAGTCGATACTTCAATTGGCGATGAGTGGACCGTGGAGGCACATATTCAATTCGAGTATTCATGTCCTGAGACAGGCGAAACAAAAATGGTAGATGACCCAAGCAACCCATGGACAAAGCAATACACCGCCCAAAGCTACGTGATTGACGGTCCCTCCTCATTGGACCACGATACATCGGGTTCTTACACTGCGCAGAGTGCTGATGGATCTCCAGTAAACGTTACCTCATGGGATGCCGGAGACGGTGTTGTAACCGGATCAGGCTCCACCGTGGATATCTCTTGGTCAGTCCCTGGGCAGAAATCGGTAACGGCAAAC
>JBGTAT010000359.1:0-5050 GCA_041749755.1 Terrimicrobiaceae bacterium
GACGCCGCCCGCATGCACCGCGCCCAGGAGCAAATTCTCAAGCGCGCCGCCGCCCGCCTCCAGCCGGGCCAGCCGACAGCCCGCGCCCGGAGGCGCAATTCGTTCCCGGGGCATTGACCGCGCGAACAAGATGTGTTCCAGTGCTTGAACTGCGATCCAGATTATCGTTATTTGTGAGGCGATGTCATTCCGGTATGCGTCGGGCTCCCTGCCGGCAGCCGGAATTACCCGGCCTTGCTGGAACAAACCTGCTTCGCTGTAAATCGACCAACGTCAACTCCATCATATCCTTTGAATCCTGAACCCAAGACCCCGGCGCTCAGCGCCAACGAAATCCTCAAAAGCGGCTCGCATTTTTTGCGCGGGCCGATTGCGCTCGATCTGGCCGACACGTCCACAGGCGGAATCTCGGAGGAGAGCAACCAGCTCGGAAAATTCCATGGGATGTACATGCAGGACGACCGGGACCTGCGGAACGCGCTCAAAAAGGAAGGCAAGGAGAAGGCGTTTGCGTTCATGCTGAGAGTCCGGCTTCCGGGCGGGCGGGCGACGGCCGGGCAGTGGCTGGTGCTCGACCGGTTGGCGGACGAGGTCGCCTCGCCCTCGCTGCGGCTGACCACCCGGCAGACGTTTCAATTTCATGGCGTTCTCAAGGGGAACATGAAGCGCCTGGTGAAGGGCATGCACCAGGTCCTCCTGGATTCGATTGCGGCCTGCGGGGACGTGAACCGCAACGTGATGGCCCCGCCGAATCCCGAGCGCAGCCCCCTGCTCCAGCGGGTCTATGACGATGCGCGGGGGTGGAGCCAGTTCGCGCTGCCGAAGAGCCGGGCGTACCATGAGATCTTCCTCGACGAGGAACTGGTGGCCGGCGGCGAGGCCGAGCCGATGTACGGGGCGACGTACCTGCCGCGAAAATTCAAGGTTGGGTTTGCGCTGCCGCCCTCGAACGACGTGGACATTTTTTCGCAGGACCTCGGGTTCATCGCGATCGAGGAAAATGGCGTGCTGGCCGGCTACAACGTGACGGTGGGCGGGGGGCTCGGCATGAGCCACGGCAACGCCGAGACGTTTCCGCGGCTGGCCGATGTGCTCGGATTCATCCCGGCCGACAAGGTCAACGCCATCGGCGAGGCGGTGCTGGTGACGCAGCGGGATTACGGCGATCGCACCAACCGCAAGCATGCCCGTCTCAAATATACGATCGAGGACCGGGGGGTCGCGTGGTTCAAGGCCGAGGTCGAAAAGCGCTCGGGCGTCACGTTCGGGCCGGCGCGCCCGTTTGAGTTCACAACGATCGAGGATCCGCACGGCTGGCACGCCTGCGCCGACGGGACCTGGTTTTTTGGCCTCCATATCTTGAGCGGGCGGATCAAGGACGTCCCGGGGTCTCCGCTCAAAACCGCGCTGCGCGAGATCGCCGAAGTTCACACCGGGGATTTTCGGCTCACACCCTCGCAGAACCTGAGCATTTCCGGTGTGACGGCGGATCAGAAACCCGTGATCGAGGCGCTCCTTGCGAAGCATGGGATTTCCAGCGAACTTCCCAAATCCGGCCTCCGGCTCAACGCGCTCTCGTGCGTCGCCCTTCCGACCTGCGGGCTCGCCCTGGCCGAGAGCGAGCGGATCCTGCCGGATGCCCTCGCCAAGCTGGAGGCGGTCCTCGAGTCCGCCGGCCTGAGGGACGACGCGATCAGCATCCGGATTACCGGGTGCCCGAACGGATGCGCCCGCCCGTACCTTGCCGAGATCGGCCTGGTCGGGAAAGCCCCGAACAAATACGCGCTCTACCTTGGTGCCCGCTACAACGGGACCCGGCTCAACCGGCTCGCAGCACCGAGCCTCACCCTCGACGCGGCGGTCGAATTTCTGACCCCCATCATCAAGCGCTACGCGCTCGAGCGCCTCGACGGCGAGGGGTTCGGAGATTTTTGCGATCGGGCAATCCTGCCGAAGGATGCGTCATTCCACAGCATCGGAACCCCTGCCGTCGCCTGATCCACCAATGAACTCCGACCAGATAGCGGCATGGAATGCCGAACTCCGAAGCAAATCGCCGCTGGAGATCGTCCGTTGGGCGATCGGCCAGTCCAACGGGCGCGCGATCGTCTCGACCAATTTCCGCCCCTACGAGGCGGTTGTCCTCCACCTCGCCACCCAGGTGCAGCCCGGGATTCCGGTGCTGTGGGTTGACCACGGCTACAACCGGCCTGCGACGTACCGCCAGGCCGAGCAGCTGCGGAACCTTCTCAATCTTGATATCCGGGCGTATCTGCCGCGCATGACCGCCGCCCACCGCGATGCGATTGACGGTCCGATCCCGGCACCCGACGACGAGGCGGGGCTGAAAAAGTTCAGCTCCGTGATGAAGCTCGAGCCGTTCCAGCGCGGGATGAACGAACTGGCCCCGACGATCTGGATCACCGCGCTGCGCCAGGTTCAAAACCCGAACCGGGCCGGGCTCGACATCGTCTCGGCCGACCCCAATTTCGGGAGCCTGAAGGTGAGCCCCGTCTTTTACCTCGACGATGCGGCGATGGAGGCCTACCTCTCCGGGCACGATCTGCCGAACGAGTGGGATTATTTTGATCCCGCCAAGGCCGATGAGAAGCGCGAATGCGGCCTGCATGCGACCTGGGGCGGCGAGGCGCTGAAAAGCTGAGCCCGGCCGAACCTTTGATCCTTTCCATGAGCAGCTACTACCTCGACCACCTTCAGTACCTCGAAACCGAAGCCATCCATGTCATGCGCGAAGTGGCGGCGGAATTCGACCGGCCGGCCCTGCTTTTTTCCGGCGGAAAAGATTCGATCTGCCTCCTGCGGCTGGCGGAGAAGGCGTTCCGGCCGTCCGACATTCCGATGCCGTTTCTGAACATCGATACCGGGCACCATTTTCCCGAGCTGAACGAATTCCGCGACCGCCGGGCGAAGGAGTTGCGCGGCCGCCTGATCATCCGGACCGTCGAGGACGCCCTGGCTAAAGGGATCGCCACCCAGGCGCCCGGCCAGATCAGCCGGAACCACCTCCAGATCCCGACCCTGCTGGCCGCGATTGAGGAATTTCAATTCAACTGCTGCATCGGAGGCGCCCGCCGCGACGAGGAGAAGGCGCGCGCCAAGGAGCGCTTCTTCAGCTTCCGGGACAGCTTCGGCCAGTGGGATCCGAAAAACCAGCGCCCCGAGATCTGGAACATCTACAATGCCCGGATCAACCCGGGAGAGAGCATGCGGGTGTTTCCGCTCAGCAACTGGACCGAGATGGATGTCTGGGAATACATCCGGCAGGAGAAGCTCGAGGTCCCGAGCATCTATTTCAGCCATCCGCGCCGCTGCGTCCGCCGCCACGGCCAGTGGCTTCCGGCGACCGATCTGGTTCCGCCGAAGTCGGGCGAGCAGGTCGAGGACCTCGTCGTGAGGGTCCGCACGATCGGCGATATCATCAGCACCGGGTGCGTCGAGTCTCCCGCCACCAGCGTGGACGATATCATCGCGGAGACGTCGGTCGCGCGGGTGACCGAGCGCGGGTCACGCGCCGACGATAAGGCCTCGGAGGCCGCGATGGAGGACCGGAAAAAGGCCGGCTACTTCTGATCCGCCCAACCATTTTATCACACTCATGTCCGTTCCACTTCATCATCCCGTCGATCTACTCCGGTTCAACACCTGCGGGTCGGTCGACGACGGCAAGTCCACCTTGATCGGCCGCCTGCTCTACGACTCGAAGTCGTTGATGGACGACCAGGTCGAGGCGCTCGAGCGCTCGGCCGACCTCACCGGCGGCGGCCAGATCAACCTAGCGAACCTGACCGATGGCCTTCGCGCCGAGCGCGAGCAGGGGATCACGATCGACGTCGCCTACCGGTATTTTGCGACCCCCCGGCGGAAGTTCATCATCGCCGACACGCCGGGCCATGTGCAGTACACCCGGAACATGGTGACCGGGGCCTCATCCGCCAACCTCTCGGTCGTCCTGGTCGACGCCCGGCTCGGGGTGATCGAGCAGAGCCGCCGCCACTCGTGCATCGCCTCCCTCTTGCGGATCCCCCACCTCGTTGTCGCCGTGAACAAGATGGATTTGGTCGGCTACAGCGAGGAGAGGTTCCTCGAGATTCGCGACCAGTTCGAAACGTTTCTGCCGCGGCTGGATTTGAAGGACGTGAAGTTCATTCCGGTGAGCGCGCTCGACGGGGACAACGTGGTCGACGCCTCACCGCGCATGCCCTGGTATCCCGGCCCGACCCTGCTCGGGCACCTCGAGGATGTCCACATCGGCAGCGACTGGAACCTCAGCGACTTCCGCCTGCCGGTCCAATGGGTCAACCGCCCGAACAATCCCTCGGACCCCGACCTGCATGACTTTCGTGGGCTCAGCGGGCAGATCGCGGGCGGAATCGTCCGGGTCGGTCAGCCGGTGATGGTCCTGCCGAGCGGGTTCCGCAGCACGGTCAAAGAAATCCTGACCCCGCAGGGGCGCGTCGAGGAGGCCTTCTGCCCGCAGTCGGTCACGCTCGTTCTCGAGCACGACATCGACGTCAGCCGCGGCGACATGATCGTCGATCCCGAACGCCTGCCGGGCGCCAGCACCTCGCTCCACGCGAAAATCTGCTGGCTCCACCCGCGCCCGCTCCAGCGTGGGAAAAAATATTTTTTGAAGCACACGACCCAGGTCGTCCAGGCCTCGGTCGTGCAGATCGAGCACCGGATCAATATCTCGACCCTCGACCTCGAGCCGGAGGCCCCCGAGCTCGCGATGAACGATATCGGGGAGATCCGCCTCAAGACCTCGTCGCAGGTCGTTTTTGACGGGTACGCATCGAACCGGCTCACGGGATCGTTCATCCTCATCGAGCCCGGCACAAACGCCACCGTGGCGGCCGGGATGTTCCACCAGCCGTCCGAGCTCGCTCAGCCGGACTACCGGGACTTCGCGATTTGAGCAGCGATCGGATGGAATCGCTGCGCCCGCTGGCCGTCGAAAAGATCGGGGCCGAGCTGGCGGTCGCGTGGAGCGATGGGCGGGAGTCGTTTATCGGGCTGGAGGCGCTGCGCC
>JBGTAT010000360.1:0-3506 GCA_041749755.1 Terrimicrobiaceae bacterium
AATATAGCGACCGGAATTCATCCGGAAGCCTGTCTGGAAAGGCTTCCGAATTCAAATGCGTGACATCACTTTTCATGCGCAAGCCACTCATATTATGAATCTTCCAAAACTTCATCGCTCAGTTAACCGGACACCCGTGAATGGTTGTATTTTTTTTAGTTTCTCGGTGGGAAGAGGGCGGCAAGGAGTTGGTGGGCTATCATCATGAAGGGAGCAACGAGCCGCACGCATAGAGACATATAGCGTCGGGTGGGTCTTCGGGGAGTTGCAGGAGGCATGGTTTTACTTTTTGGGAAGCATCTCCACATCTGGACGTATCTTCGCAAATCCGTGAATCACGGCTTATGAATACCTGAGGGAAGCTGGATGTCCTTGGCGCGTTCCGGCGGACTGACCTCGAGTTTCTCGATTTTTCCACTGCGATAGACGCACTCGACGGTGGTCTGGCGGGGGGCGTGGAGTTTGAAGGAAACGTCCCATTCCTTCGGCCATGCGGGGAGCAGCAGGATCTTGTCGCCGGAATGCTGGAGTAACATGTAGTTCGTCGTGGCCATCAGGTTTCCGCCGTGGCATTGGTCGGGGAGCCAGTCGAAATTCGGGCCCCAGGTCGCGGGCCAGCGGTAGTTGGGATGGGAATTGCCGATCTTGACCTTGAGGATGCGCGCGGCTTCATCGGTCATGCCTAACAGGGCCGCCGCATTGCTGTCATAGCCCCATCCTACATCGTTGTGTCTGCCACGCAGGCGATAGGCGTTGCGGGCTTCCTCAAGCATCGGGCGGTCGAGGCCGAAGATGCGGAATGGCCAGATCGGAAACAACTCGGGGTTTTCGAAGTTCGAGCGCTTGTTTTCAAATTTCTGCGCGACGGCGATCCGGCGCACGGTTTGCCCGCCGAGCTTGGCATCTTCGATCGGGATCACCGGCGCGGCGGCTTTCATGTGTTGGAAAAATTTCCGCTGCTCGGAGGACATAGCGCTTTCTGGCAAGGCGCATAGCCGGGTGGTGATGTCGTTGAGTCCGGCGACGGTGGGTGTGTCGTTGATGACGCCATGCCAGTAAGTTTCCACCGACTGCGTGGGATCGAGAATGATGCGGCCGTCGGCATCCTTGCGGAAACGGGTGTCGAAGTATTTCAGCACGGAAGTCGCCATCGGGAGCAGGCGTTTTTCGAGGAAGGTGTTGTCTTCGGTGTAGTCATGATAGTCGAGCATGAGGCCGACGACTTCGAGGCCTTGGTTCCATACATAGCGAAACCATGGGGAACTCACATCGTTCGGTTGCTTGCCGGTGCGATCCCAGCCGTAGTCGCCGTTGCCATAGGTGCCCCAAACGGTCATGGTTTCGGCGAAGTAACAGCCTTCGACATTGTGATAGAGTTTCGCCCGTGCTTCGGCGAAGGGACGGAAGGACTCGAACATGTCGAAAAACGGCATCATCAGATCGAAGTCCCCCACCGCCTGCATCGCGTGATAGGGCATCCTGACATTCTGCCACCAGTGGCAGTCGCCCCACTGTCGCCAATCCGGGTTTTCTGATTTCCCCATGCCCGAGGGTTCCACTGTGAAGATGCTGCCGTTGAACTTGATGGGAAAAATGCCGCGCCCGGCACAGGCCTGCATGTAGCGCTGGTGGGTGTTTGCCTGGCCGATGGAGGGGATCTGTCTTTCCGGATGGATGGGACCCGCGCGACCGTCCTGCCTGGCAACCGACTTCCCATTAAGAAAAATCTCCATGGCCAGGGTATCCGCGTTGAACGTTGCTGCAACGTGTTGCCATTCGCCCGATTTCAAGATATCCGCAGGAGCCTGCAGGATCTTGGAACCCACAATCAGCCGGAGGGAGTCCCCCGGATGGTTATCAAACAGAAAGCCATCGCTTCCACCAGCGGTGATCTTGTCGAGAATGCGGCCATTGGCTCCGCCTTCCGGTTGGATCCAGGCTTCAAGCGTGAGGCCTTTTTCAAAATCAGGCGTTTCGAGATCGGGTCTCGGATCGACCTTGGGAGCCTGCGCGGCAAGGGCAGCGATTTCATCGTTAGACAATGGCTTTCCGAGGACCCGCGCTTCTCCAATCGTTCCCGGAAATTTGCTGCCGTTCGAGGAATCGAATCCGACACGGATCGGGAAATCGTTGAGGGGCAAATCAATGATTCTGTCCGAACCCTGATCGCAAATCACCCATGAGCGGTCCCAGAAGGCACGCCATGAGGCTGCCGTCCGGGTGAGCGCGGCCTCAGTATCCGATGATTTTTCAGCAGCTTGCGCAGCGGATTGCAGCCATTCATCTGCGGTGCTTGTCTGTGATGACGGGCTGGCGACCCGCAGCGCGAACGTCTTCACAGGGGCGCTTGTGACAAGCGTGCGGTCATCGGTGGATTTGAATCCGGCACCGGTGACCCAACCGCCGAACGTGCGGTGGATGAGCGGATCGCGCAGAGAGTCGCGGATCGGTTCGAGGGACTGGAGCTTGAGCGTTGATTCGAAGGCGGGTGAGGTTTCGTTGCGATGATACCAACTCACCGAGTCCGGTCGGGCGGGAGGAAAAATATCAGCAGATTGCCAATGGTCTTCTGGAGTATCCCTCAACGTCCATGATGAGTGGGGCTTGGATATTTCCGTGCGCCAGCTCTCCACCTTCGCCGTGACCGTCAATGGGGTGCTGGATTCGCCTACTACGTGGACGACCGGATGGGCGGCATCCACAAAGACCTTCAACTTCACCCGGGATTCGGGCTTGCCCGCGGTGATTTCGCACACGCCATCGCTCAGTATCAACTCCTGGCGGAACGGTGCCCCGGTGGTGAAGGGATTCGGCGAGAGTGAAACACGCACCTGCCCCACTTTGCAGAGTTGGGAAATTTCGCTGAACGAATCATTGCGGCTCAGATAGAAAAGCAGATCGCCGTTTTCCTCGATCCAGAGGTTGATACCAAGTTCGCCGTTCCCCAATGGCATCGAGCCCGTGGCGTCCTTGCTGGGAACCGTCCAGACAACATTGTGCGGAGTGGTGCGGTGTGGTTCACCGTGCAGATCTGCGGATGCGAATGCGAACAGCGAGACTGCCGCGAGGACTAGGGCTTTCTTCGATGAGATCATGTGTTTATAGGTTAGAGTGATTGATCGAGCGGTTTGAGTTGGTAGCTCCTGCGGGCGTTGCGGTGATAGAGGCGGGCGAGTTCGTATTCGGCACTGCCGGATAAAATTTCATCGAGCAGGCGGGTCCAAGTGGTGAGGTCGCGAGTGAGATTGGCAACTGGCTTTTGTCGCTGCCCTCAACGAGCCGCACGCACGGAGATGGTCGCGGGGGCGAGGCCTTCGGAGCTGGCGCGGAGTGTGACCGGATCTTTGGCGCCTGGTTTCAGGCGTACGATGGCAAGGGCGAGACCGTTGTAGGCCTCGCGTTGCGAGGACTGGAACGGCTCCAGGCTGGTGGCGTCGCCGTTGTCCACGGCTACGATCTCGCCGGGGCCGGAAAGTTCGAACTGCACGAGGTTGCGCGCCCGTGGA
>JBGTAT010000361.1:0-4900 GCA_041749755.1 Terrimicrobiaceae bacterium
AATATAGCGACCGGAATTCATCCGGAAGCCTGTCTGGAAAGGCTTCCGAATTCAAATGCGTGACATCACTTTTCATGCGCAAGCCACTCATATTATGAATCTTCCAAAACTTCATCGCTCAGTTAACCGGACACCCGTGAACTGCTATAAAGATTGAAAGGGTTGTTATTAATAAAACCGAGCGCCGCTGCGCCACAGAGCCTTATTGATTCACGTCGAGTTAGATTCATAACCACACATTTTGATTTTTTCGCTAGCAAGAAAAGACTGCAATGAAATTAAAAGCTTAGGACCTCTTGCTTAGGCTCTGCATATGAACAGCGTCTCATCGTATATGTTTATAATGCTGGCTACTAGGGTTCTCGGGGAAAATGACGCCAGTAGCGTAACGCAAGGACCTATGCATCTGGCAAGATTGTTAAAATGCGATTGGGGCGCCCTATATCTGTATCGGCAACCGTGAGTCCGCTCATCCTTCCGAGGTCGCCAAAAAAGATGTTAATCCGATCAACTGTATTGTGTCGCCATTGACGCCTGCTGCCCTGTCTTTCAGGCTGCCCCCCGTGGAGGGGAGGCATCGAAATGCACTGTAAAGTGGTGTCCATTTGGTTTCGAGCTATCCAAGTGATCGCTGGTAAGAATGTCAAATTGAAATCCCTACGATCACATGGGTGACTTCCTTGGATCGTGTTCGCATTCGTTTGAAAGAGCTGCGGCTTCGCCACAAGCTGACGCAGCAGGAACTTGCCGAGGTGGCCGACTTTTCCCAGAACTTCCTCCAGCAGATCGAAGCCGGTCGTAAAAGAGAAATCTGGCTCTCGACGGTAGAGCGTCTCGCCGCCGCTTTCTCGCTGGAGGCCCACGAATTCCTTGCGCCTGTATGCCCGGAAAACAGCCGGCTTGCGAAACGGCGCTTCTCCAGTCGGGTCCACAAATGACGGATTCATTCCCAGCGAGGGATCCCAACGGCGTTTTGTCGAGGGACTGAGCGTCATTTTGACCGGCGACTGGATCTTTCGTTCACCTCTCTTGCCCGCGCGGGCTGACGCTTCAACCTCGCATCTCCTCCCGACGGCGACGACCGTCGCATCATCCACACGCAGGCGACCGACCCCACAAGCAATAGCCAGGGCGTCGCTGGCTCCGGGACGGCCACTGCGGCCGCGAAGATACCGGTGGACGTCCCGTAGTCGGCGTATTTCGTGACCAGCAGGCTGAGCGTAGTGGCTGTGGTGGACGAGAATGTGTAGTCCCAGCGCATGAATTTCGCGCTGAACGAGGTGTAGCCCGTCGAGAAGTTGTCTGGCGCGGAACCACCTGACAGAGACGCCCGGACGCGCGTTGAAGTTGCGGTCCCGGCATTGGTGGCCCCAAAGAACACCGTGAGCGTCTGCGGCACCGGCCGGACAGCGGCGGTGATGGTAAATTCCCCGGATGTGAAAAACTCGAAATGCGAGACAATCCCGGTCGAGAAAAGAGGGCTGGTTCCATCGTAGAATGCGAATAGGGGAGCTCCGACGAGGAACCCTACGGAGTCATGCAGGCCGGGGGTCGGGGCCCCAGTGGAGCTGCCGTTAATGGCGAGGACGGTTCCGCCTGACTTGTCGGTGACGCCAGGCATGATCCAATCGGCGGTGCCGAGGGCCGAGATGTCGAATGCCGAATCGGCCGCAAGGGCCGTGACCGTGGGCTCGGTGAGAACCGACGCGCAAAAGCCGGCGTGGAATGGCAGCAGCCCGATAGCGAGCGCGGGGAGCAGAGCAAAGTGTGGCGGTCGTATCATGGCGGGAATCCTCGAAAGTGACTGTGGCCGTGCAGGGTCCTACCGGTGGTCCATGTATTGGCCATCGGATGGACACTTGTAGATGCCGGGGACGGTGTATTGCTGGATCAGTCCGCACTTGGCGCATCGGTAGGTGTAGGTGGCGGCTAGGACGATGCCGACGGTTGCGAGCACGGTCAGCGAGGCAAGGGTGATTTTCTTCATCACCTCTCCATTCGGGGGAATTAAAAAAATCTCCCCAGAAAAGTGAGTTTGTACCGAATTTTTACGCGCGATCAGATGGCTCCCATTCTGGGCACGTCCTCATCGGCATGCTGTTCGCCCTGTATCTATTTTCGGGCAGAAAGCGGATGCGTTCAGTATCCTTCAAACAGCTTGATTTTTTCTTTAATAGCCGACAACGCGGCTTTTTCTTCGTCGGTTCTTTTAGCAGGCTCTATGCCAGATGATAAGCTGCCGGCGGTGGGTGGCACGAGGTCCAACCCGCCATTCATCGCCCGCATGAATGCCATCTCCAGCAGCCCCTGGAAAGTTCCAGTAAAGTGTTCCCCCGGAGTAAGCCCATCGAATGATGCCTCGAACTTTTTGATCAGTTCGGGCTTTACGTGTTCGAAGAAGAAGGTTCTGTCCTCGCGAGACTTGGCTTGAACAAGCACCTCGTTGGCCTGGGCCTCAAACCACTGTCCGAGTTTTTCTGAGATCGCCTTGGAGGTAAGCTCAGGCTTCACGGCGAGGATGGCATCGATTGCTGAGTTGATTTCCCGGAGCGTTTTCATTCTGTCTTCCGGGCTCAAGTAATCGGAACCTGCAACGCTTTTGAGCTTCTCGAGAAGGATATTCGCTTCCTTGCTGTATTCCGAGTGATATGAGCGAGTCCACGCTATCTGCTTGCCTATCTCCCTGTCGAAATCCGCTATGGAGCTGCCGAAGATGTCCATTTTGCTGCCGGTAACAACGGGGGGGGGCTCGGTGGCAGGCTCCGATGGAATTCGTGCAGGCTCCGATATTGGCAGCTCGATGCTTTTTGCTGGGGCCGATGGTGGAGCCCCTGATTCAGCCACCGTAACAGGGAGTGGAGAAGTTTGTTCTCCCCTGCGAGACACCCCGATGAGGATAAGCGAGGTGACGAGAATGAGTGCTGCAACTGCGGGTGGAATCCAGACGGCATTGTAGGTTGCACGGGGAAGCCGCGTCGGATTAAGTGCTTCGGCAATCGCCTTAAAATCTATGAATCGCTCCCTTGAGCTTTCCTCAACTGCTCGGCGGATCACCGTATGGAGACGCTTCCATTCCGAGTGCTCAACCGGAGACAGGCTCGCTTCGCCCTGCGGTGGCCACCAGAACTTCGATCTGCCGAGTTTGTCGGGAGGGTTGCCGGTGAGTAAGGTGTAGAGCGTCGTGGCGGCACCGAACATGTCGGGGCTGCCGCCTGCCTCCATGTACCAAGAGGGGGCTAAGTAGCCGGGGGTCCCTCGGCGGGTGATGGACAAGGAGTCCTCTCCGAGAAGGCTGATGTCCGCTAAGCAGGGATGCCCCCCAAGAAAAAGGATATTGGCCGGCTTCACGTCCCGGTGGACAAGCCCTGCATCGCTGATCGCCTGCAACCCGGCAAGGATCGGGGTCATCAGGGCTGCAATCTCCGCGCTGGAAAACCATTCCCCCTGCCTCCCCTGAATCATGCGCTCGAAGGTCCACGGCACCCACTCGGGGTCATGAGGGTCGGGCGCCCCCTGGCCATCGGCAAGGGGCATGACGTAAAAAAGCCCGTGCTCGGAGCGGTTGATATGCTCGATGGGCATCAGGTTGGGAGTGCGGAGCTCATTGGCCGCCTGACGGTAGCGGACCAGGGCGCTTAATTCCTTCTCCAGAAGCTCCGGCTGGGTGGCGGTAACGAACTTCACGGCCTTCAGGTCTCCGACAGTTTCCGACCTACAGAGCCAAACTTCCCCGAATCCCCCGGAGCCGATCTGCCTTATGAGGCGGTAGCCGTCGAACAGATCTCCGTGGGTGAGCATCGTTTTTCCCTATCCCTGACAGCACGGCCTGCCAAGATTTATGCGATAGAAATCATTCCCATGTTGAAAATTCAGAGAGATTGTTGCGCGGGCACCGAATAGAAGAGGGACATGCCAAGTGTGATGCCAGAGACGCCCCTGAGCCTGCTGACCCGCCTCCGGGACATGGAGGCGGGCGCCAGCTGGGAATCCTCCTGGAAGATCTTTCTGGAGCTCTACCAAGAACCACTGCGGGTGATGGCTTGGAACTGCTACCGGCACCACACGGGCGGCGCGAATCCCACGTCCGAATTCATTGCCGATGCGGTCGCCAACGTAGTAAGCGAGTTCCATACCAAGGCACAGTACCGGTATGACCCCGCGCGGGGGAAGCTCCGGCGATTTCTGCGAATGCTCACCAACGCGAGGGTCGTGGACATCCTGCGAAGCGAGCGCCCGCTCGATCACACCCGGCTCGACCCCGGCAGCTGGGAGGCTACGGCGGAGGAATCCGAGGCCGAGGCGCAGGCGTTCCAGAGGGCCGTCCTCATCACCCTCGTCGAGGACCTCCGCAACCGGATCCCGATCCGGCAATTTGAAGTCTTTGAAATGGTGAAGCTCAAGGGAAGGAGCGCCGAGGAAACCGCCACGGCCCTGGGCGTCAAGCGAAGCGTCGTCGACAACACGATCTACCGGGCTATGAACGCCCTCCGGGATCTGGCAAAAGACCCCGTCTACGCACAGGAGTACTACCCATGATGACCGACCCGCAGCCCCCTCTTCTTGCGGAAGACACCGACGAGGCGCTCGTCCTCAAGCTCGCCGAAGCCTACAATCAGGCCGAGACCTCGGAGAGCGAGGCGTGGGTCCGGGCCATCGCCGCGAGAACCATCATCCTCCTAACCGCGCATGCTGGTGAGGGGGAACCAGGCGGCGTGCAATGCCAAGATGATATCGGCAACTCGCGCGAATAGACGAATTTTCACTCTTGTCCAAAACACGGAGGATTAAAAAGTTGAACGAGGAGCCCCACATGCAGGAAAATGGAGGTGATGAAACAAACATTTTACCCTCAGGAGGCTCCCCGTCATGCGGCAGTTTAACAGTATGTTCAGCCAGTTGT
>JBGTAT010000362.1:0-2698 GCA_041749755.1 Terrimicrobiaceae bacterium
TTCCAGCTCGAACCGCCCGGGGCACCGGCCCACGACGACTGGGCTGCTGCAGCCCAGCTGGTGAGCGCGGCCGCAGCCCAGCTCGAAAGGGCGGCGGGAGTCCAGGACGAGGTCCCCGAAAGCGAGCCCAACGCACGGAAGAGGCTGCTCTCCGAAGGACCCCACGGGACTTGGGAAAGGATTTCGCTCGCGCCAGCCGAATGCAGGCGCTCGCCAAGGCGCTGGGTGATGCGCGAGCTCAGCTCCTCGGAGCTCAGCGGCTGCGCCTGAAGCTCCGCAAGGAACTCACCGCCCAGAAGCGCCTCTAGGACAACCCGCTCATCCGCGCTGATCGTGGAACCGTTGAGCGAATCGACCGCAAGAAGCTTCCCGTCCCGCTGGAGCCGGCCGAGTGCCTGGATGAGGGTTTCCCCCTCGTGCATCGTGGTCTGAATATTGTCCATGAGCTTGTGGAAGCTCAGGTGCAGCGGGATCGTGGCGTAGTCGAATTGGTCGGAGCCCGACATGCTGTCGCGCGGCGTGTGGACGGGTACGGATGCGGCGATCACGTTCCATTGCGACCCGCGGTAGTACCCGATCTCAACGGTATACTCCGCGCCAGCTTCCTGCACCGGGATATACCAGTTCCTCGTCTCAAACGGGACCTCGATCTCGCACTCTGCCGAAGCATCCGAACGAAGGACGCGCAGGAATGTCTTGCCCCCCGGGTGACGGGCGATGTCCAGATCCCAGTAGGTGAACAACCAGTGCGGTTCCTGGGCGACCAAAAAGATCGTCTCGGCCCCGTACGAGCGGGGAAGATCACCCAGGTTTTCGAGGGAATCCAAGGCGGATTTCCCCTCGCCTGAAGCCACTGGATCCTGGGGGGCGGAAGGAGTAGATGCGCTCATTTTATTGTTTCCGCCAACTGGTTTTTTCATGGTCCGTGAAGTTTGATTTCAGCGGCACAATGGTCAAACAGAGACCGACGGGATGCGCAACAACTTTCTCGCACGAAATCCTCCCCGCAACCTGCTGGCTTTCAAAGAGGATCGTCAAATGGCATGCCCCGCGAGCAGCGGACGCTGCATCAGGCCGACCGAGGCGCGGTCTGGCCCCTCTGGCAAGGAATGCCCGGCCGGAGGTGAAAAATGTTTTCTACTCGGTGACTTCGAGCCCCATCTGGCGGGCCGTGCCGCAGAGCGTGCGGAACGCGGCTTCCTCGTTCCGGGCGTTCATGTCCTTCATCTTGATTTTGACGATGTCCATGACCTGCTTCTTCGTGAGCTTGCCGACCTTGGTTTTGTTCGGCTCCTTCGATCCGGAGGCGAGGCCAGCGGCTTTTTTGAGAAGGATGGCGGCCGGCGGGCACTTCGTGATGAACGAGAAGCTCTTGTCTTTGTAGACCGTGATGACAACCGGGAGGATGTCCCCGGCCTGCTTCTGGGTCGCCGCATTAAATTCCTTGCAGAAGGCCATGATGTTCACGCCCTGCTGACCGAGGGCCGGGCCGACCGGGGGCGCAGGGTTTGCCTGTCCCGCCGGAATCTGCAACTTGATCTGTCCAACAATTTCTTTCGCCATATAAAAATGAATCTTTCCGGTTGAACGGAAAAGGGCGCTAAGGAAACCACCCCGGCAGCGGGCTGGCAAGAGGAAACTTGAATATTTTCGAGAAATCCCCGGCCGCAGGTCAAACCCCGCCAAAGCGACGCTTGCGCCCGGCAAAATCCTGCAGGGCCTCAAAAAAATCCGGCTTCCCGAAATCCGGCCAGAGCTTTTTGGTCACATGGATTTCGGTATAGCTGAGCTGCCAGAGGAGGAAGTTTGAGATCCGCATCTCCCCGGACGTGCGGATCAGGAGGTCCGGGTCGGGGATTCCCGCCGTGTAGAGGTGGGAGGAGACCAGCTCGGGAGTGATGGCGTCCGGTTTCAGAGCGCCGGAGGCGGCCGCGGTGGCCATCGCCCGGATGGCATCGAGGATCTCAACCCGCCCGCTGTAGCTCAGAGCCAGGATGACGTGCAGCCGGGAGTTGTGGGCGGTCGCATCGATCACCTCGTCGAGCTTCTTGCGGCACGCGCGGGGCAGGTCGTCCAGACGGCCGATCGCCCGCAGGCGAACCCCCTCGCGCAGCATCTCTTCCTTTTTTTCGTTCAGAAATTTTTCCAGGAGGATCATGAGGCCGTTGACCTCGAGCGCCGGACGCTTCCAATTTTCCGAGGAGAACGCGTAGAGCGTGAGAAACTCGACGCCGGACTCCATGCAAGCCTCGACGCACTGGCGGATCGACTTCGACCCCTGCTCATGGCCGGCGAGGCGCGGCAGCCCGCGCTGCTGCGCCCAGCGGCCGTTGCCATCCATGATGACGGCGACATGACGGGGGATGGCATTCACCGGGTTCAGAGCCGGATCGTCTGCGACCGGGCTGGCCCGATGCTGACAATGGCCAGGCGGGCGCCGGTGAGGCTGGCGAGCTGCTTCACGTAGTCGCGGGCGCGGGGCGGGAGGTCGGAAAACTTGCGGGCCTGGTCGGTCGGCTTGTTCCAGCCCGGAAAATCCACATAGACCGGAGTGCAGCGGGCCAGGCCATCGGCGTCGGCCGGCGGGAACGCAATTTTTTTCCCGTCGAGCTTGTAGGCGACGCAGACGCGGATCGACGCGACGGCGTCGAGGCCGTCGAGGTTGGTGATCGCGATATCGTCGATCCCGTTGACGATG
>JBGTAT010000363.1:0-4054 GCA_041749755.1 Terrimicrobiaceae bacterium
ACGGCGAGGCGGATCCCGACGCCCTCGATGCCCGGCCGATGATCATGCTCCTGGCCATGCTGCGCTCGGCCGGACTTCTCGACGGGTGCCCGCCCGACGAGGTGCCGGGCCCGTCGGCGCTGCACCGGGTCATCGCCAAAAACCCGCTCTTCGTGCGGATCCCCCTCGGCAACCCGGACCCGATGCTTACGCGTGCCGAGCGCGCGCTCCGGTGGATGTTTCAGCCCTGGTTCGCCCTGCTGGCGGGTGCGATTTTTCTCGCGGCCCTGCTCGCGATTGCCGGCGACTGGCAGAGGTTTTCCGACCGCGCGCAATCCGTTCTCGCGACGGACAACTGGCTTTGGCTGTTTGCCTCGTTCCTCGGCCTCAAGCTCGTGCACGAGACCGGCCACGGGCTGGTCTGTAAACATTTCGGCGGCCGGATCCCCGAGTTCGGGCTCTACTTCATGTTTTTCACCCCGCTCACCTACGTCGATGCGACGTCGTCGTGGGCGTTCCCGTCCCGCCACATCCGGATCCTCGTCTCGGCGGGCGGGATCATCGCGGAAATGCTGGTCGCCGCCCTCGCCGCCCTCGTCTGGGCATCGACGGAAACCGGCGTCATCAACACCCTCGCGTACAACACGATTTTTTCGGCGACCGTCGTGACGCTCCTCTTCAACCTGAACCCGCTTCTCCGATACGACGGGTACTACATCCTGAGCGATCTCACCGGAGTCCCGAACCTCTACGCCCGCGCCGGGGCCGCCGCCGCAGCCTGGTTCCAATGGCTCGTATTTGGAACCCGCCCGGAGGAGCAGGAGGAGATCTGGATCGGCGTCTACGGGATCGCCTGCCTGATCTGGCGCACTCTCCTCACCATCAGCATCTGCGTCGGCGCCGTCGTACTCCTGCAAGGAATCGGGCTCGTCCTCGCCGCCCTCTACCTCGTTGGCATGGCACTCCCGATCATTAAAAAAATCCGGGCCCGCCCGCTCCCTCGCGGCCGGGCAGCCATCCGTCCGGCCCTCTTCCTCGTCGTAGCGGGCGCTGTCCTCTGCTTCCCGATCCGTCAGACCATCACCGCGCCGGCCGTCGTCCAGGCGGCCGACCTGACCTCGATCCGCGTCGGCTGTCCGGGGTTCCTCCGCGAGCTGCTCGTCGGCCCCGGCGAAGCGGTCGAGAGCGGGGCACTGCTCATGCGCCTCGACAACCCGGAGGAAATCGCGCGCCTTCGCACCACGGAAACGCTGGCTGGCATCGCCGAGGTCGAGGCCCACCGCGCCCGCCTCGACCGCAACCCCCAGCTCGAAGCTAAAAAGCTCGAGGAAGTTCGCTCGCTGCGAGCGCAGGCGGTCGAGCAGGCGGAATTCTGCAAGTCGCTGGAGATCCGTGCCCCGCATGCCGGAATCATCATCGGCCGCGAGATGTCGAACCTCGTCGGCTCGTTCCTCACGACCGGCCAGGAGCTCTTCGCCATCGGCTCCGCGACCGGGCGCGAAGTCCACATCCTCATCCCCGAAGAGTATGCCGAAGTCGTCCGCGGCCAGCCGGGCGATCGGGTCCGGGTTTTCCTTCGTAATCAGGGACGCTCGATCGACGCGACCCTCACCCGCATCGAACCCCGCGCCAACCGGAAAATCCGCTTCCCCGAGGTGACCGCATCGGCCGGCGGACCGATCCCGATCCGTCACCTCGAGCGCGCGGAAGAGGGATCTCCCGGCGGCATGGAGATGGTCCAACCGCACTTCATCGCCGTAGCGTCGCTGGTAAATCCCCCGCCCCTGCACTCAGGAGAAACCTGCCTCGCCCGCCTCCAGTCAGAGCGCTCGCAGCCGCTCGCCCTCGCCATCTGGCACCGCTTCGAGCGCCTCATCCGCACGTACACAGGCCGCTCGGAACAAACCCCGGCCTGACGGGTTCCCCCCAAAGAATGCTATTCGACATCCACCAAAAAAGCATCATGCTTAGCGCATTATCGTTCATAATCCGCCCCCCCTTCCGAATTCCAGTCGAAATGCCTCTGACCTATGGCCCAAAAAATACCCGATCCCCATCCCTCTCTCCCGCAAGATGCGACGGCGCCCCCGGGAACGCCGAGCCCCAGCTCGGCACCAGAAAACGCCAGCCAAGAGCCCGACATTCCAAGGAAACTAACTCCTGGATGGCATTTCCGTGGATACCTTCCGCATTACGATTCCACCAGCGTCCACCAGGCGATCACCTTCCGCCTCGCCGATTCGCTGCCGCAGGAGAAATTGCGCCAACTCGAGGAGGACCTCAAATCTCTTCCCGAGAACAGGCGCGATGCCGGACGCCGCAGGCGCATCCAGGCTTGGCTGGACGCCGGCATGGGGTGCTGCGCGCTGCGGCATCCCTCCATCGCCGTGCTCGTGGAGGAGACGCTGCAGAAATTCGACGGTCACCGGTACGGGCTGGCCGCCTGGTGCATCATGCCGAACCATGTGCATGTCTTGATCCGGCCGTACGAATCGCTAGCTGGAATTTTGCAGTCGTGGAAATCCTTTACCGGACGGCGGGCATTGGCGCGGAATGCCGAGCTGGGGCTCGGCGTTCCCGGAAGGGCATTCTGGATGCGCGATTATTGGGACCGGTATATCCGGGACGAAAACCATTTTTGCCAGACGGTGAAATACATCCACGACAACCCGGTCCAAGCCGGGCTGTGCAAAACGCCCGAGGAGTGGCCGTGGTCGAGCGCCCAATTCCACCCCGGGAGCGCCGGGCCCCAGCCCGGCTCATCACTAACCGCATGAAAGAACACCAGCGAAGCCCACTCCTCAAAACAACTCGACGCGCACGAGCTTCATCTTCCCGGTGGCTTCGCCGGGCTTGAGCTTGTATTGGAACTGACGGTAGCCGCCGGTCGGCGCTCCATTTTTATAATGACGCCTACACCGTACAGTAGGTCGCTTCGCAGACGTGCCTCAACTCCGGACTTAGAGCCCGCGGGAATATTCAGCCGGCGACAGATCGGCGGAAACCACGAGCAAGTCGATCCCGGCCAGCTGGTCAAACGTCTCAAGAAATTCCTGGCTTCGCACAAACGAGCCCGGGGCGGCGGGCTCGATGCTCAGGAAAAAACCGGCCGCCAGGACTGCGAACGCGCCGGCGGCCAGCCAGCGAAGGAAAATCGGAGGCAGAACGGGCCGAGCGGGAGACAGCCGGATCTCGCGCATCACCCGGCGCGAAAAATACGGAGAAACAGACGCCGGGCGGACCTCGCCCAGAATCTTCCATAGCCTATCGTTCTCAAAATCGTCGTTCATGGCATATGATCCAACACCCGGCCCGGCAAAAAGTCGCGGGGAATTCCGTTTTTTATCTGTAGAAATCGGCATGTATCGGCAGCGCCTTCTGCGCAGCGGGCATCGGTGAGGCCCATCCGGGATGGCGGCAGATGCACCATCCATCCGACAAACTTGCAACCCATCGGGATCAGCCGCCTGCGGACGGCCGGGATGCCGGGGCGAGGCTCCAGAGCTCGAGGGTTTCGCGCCAGAGTTTCAGGAGGGCATCCGTGCGTGCGGACTGGGCCTCGAAAGCCGACTTCTGGGCTTCGATGAGCACGGTAAGCGGGACCGCTCCCTGGCGGTACTGGCGCTCTGCAAGGTCGGCCGCTGCAAGCATTCGTGCGAGCGACTCCTCCGGGAAACCTTGAAGGATCGGCTGGAGGGCGGCGATCGCCTCGAGGCGGCGCTGAATCGCTTCGGCGAGGGCACGACGGGCATTTTCTTGAAGAACTGCCTGGGCGGACAAACGGTCTTTGGCAGCAAGCAGAAGCGCCGTGTTGGAGGGTAGGGACTCCGTTTCGACAAAAACCGGCTCCCAAGGGGGCGGAGAAAAATCAAGGCTTTCCAGCGTGGCCGCGCGGCGCTTGGCAAGAAGGTCCAGGATCCCGGGCAGCGGAGAGGCCGCGGCCAGGGCGGCCGCATCGGAGGACGTCGGCATCGGGGGCAGCGGAAGATTGTCCCCGTCCGGCTTTGCCCCGAGGTAAGCAAGCCGCCGCCGCCAGGATTCCCGCTGGGCCAGGGCCTCGGCCGCCGCAACCTCA
>JBGTAT010000364.1:0-6768 GCA_041749755.1 Terrimicrobiaceae bacterium
AATATAGCGACCGGAATTCATCCGGAAGCCTGTCTGGAAAGGCTTCCGAATTCAAATGCGTGACATCACTTTTCATGCGCAAGCCACTCATATTATGAATCTTCCAAAACTTCATCGCTCAGTTAACCGGACACCCGTGAAAGACAATATGAAAAACCTGAAATCGCTATTTCTGGCCGAACTCGCCGACATTTACGATGCCGAGAAGCGGATCACCAAGGCACTTCCGAAAATGGCAAAAGCCGCCACGTGCAACCATCTGAAAGCAGCCATTGCAAATCACCTCGAAGAAACGAAGGGCCATGTCGCCAAACTCGAAGAGGTTTTCGCCTGCTTCGACTTGAAGGCGAAGGGGGCAACCTGTGAAGCCACCGTCGGTCTCCTCAAAGAAGGCGACGAGATCGCGGCCGAGTTCAAGGGCTCGCCTGCGATCAATGCCGCGCTCATCGCCGCGGCGCAGAAGGTCGAGCATTATGAAATGGCCACTTACGGGTGCCTCCATGAATGGGCGGAGCTGCTTGGTAGCAAGAAGGCCAGCTCGCTGCTGAAAGCGATCCTGAACGAGGAGAAGGGTGCCAACAAGTCACTCAACGACCTGGCTCACTCCAAGATCAACGCGGAAGCGATGGTCGAGCCGGCTGCTCCCCGTCGATAAGACGCGATGGACATCATCTACACAATCTTCATCGGTCTGATCGTCGGAGCCGTCGCCAAGCTTCTGATGCCCGGAAGGGATCCCGGCGGACTTATTATCACGACCCTCATCGGTATTGCGGGGGCCATGCTCGCGAAATTCATCGGGCAGGCCCTCGCTTGGTATGCACCAGGAGAGTCGGCCGGATTCCTCGCCTCGATCGTCGGGGCCATCCTTCTTCTCCTGCTCTACCGGATGGCGGCCGGACGGCGCAACCCGTAAGCGTTAACTTGTTTCCATCAGTATTCGCGCGGACATGTGCCAGAGGCACTTCGGATATTAGCCGGTGGCGCAAGCCACCGGTTTCCATCCAGCCCGGGTTCGCCCCGGTAGGGGCGGAGCAGCGCTACCCAAAAAGCGTTCATCATTGGTGCTGAAAGCAATATGGTAATGCAACGAGGGATGCGTCGAGGGTGATTGCGCATGATGGTACCGCTGCCCCTGCCGGGGTACATAGAATTCAGGAATGTTCTCCGGTGGCTTGCGCCACCGGTAATATCCTTGGGGCACTGCCGGGCCAACAGAGGCCATAAAAACAAAAATCACCTGACCGGGGTTTGCTTTTTTAGAAGCTCATAAAGCTTTGCGGCGCCGAAAAGCAGCAGCGCAGGCCGGGTCAGCGCTGAGATGACGCGCACCTTGGTTACGAGGATCGCCCGCAGCGGCAAAAGGTGTAAGATGTAACCGACGGCGATCGCCCCAAGCATTGCCGTTGTGGGGGATTCGCGGATCCGGGCTTCGCACCTTTGGTGACGGCGAACAAGGCCCTCGCGGGCTTTACGCACCAGGACAGTGAGCTCTTCCTCCATGGAGGGCGGGCTTTGCGGATGGTCTGGATTTTCCATGGCTTACCAGAACCTGAGGTTGTTTCCGATGCGGCCGATCTGGCGCGCGATCGGGCTGCGCTTCGCGCCGATATTACTCATCCGATCAATGGCTATGCCGGCACCATCCCGGGCCGAGTCGTATCCTTCATGAACACGTTGTGCCACCGGCGACAGTGCGCTGATGACCGCTTCGCGAACCGCATCCAACGGCCCCTCCGCATACCGCTCGCTGAACGTCGGCTTCCTGCCAAGCACCGTCAGCAAGCAGCCGACGGCGGCACCCAAGGCGATGGCTCCAATGACAACGGGCAGGGGATTCTGGCGCACATACATGCGCGATGTTTCCAGGGTGTCTTCAACTTTAACGGTTGCTGATCGATAGATGTCCTTGGCTGAGTCGGCGGTGCCTTTGGCCGCGTTTTTGGTCGCATCGATGATATCTCCGGCGATGCCCTCGACAGCATTTCCGAAGTCGCTGGTGGCTGAGGCTGCTTTTTTGGAGATGTCTTGTGCTCCCTCCGATGCTCGGCGCGCGGTTTCCCTCGCAGCTTCAGAAAGTTGGTTCATTGGTTGGTCTGAATGGATTTCTGAACTCATGATATTGATGGGGATGGAATGTCGATTGAGTTGATTGCTTGGGTTTGAAGAATTATGCTGCCCGCGCTGGCTATGCCTCGCGCGGGCAGACTCATGCCGGTCTCAGGCCCGTCCACGAAAGCCGCCTAGGAAGTAAACGACCAGGGCGATCACGAGGACGAGTCCAAGTGCGCCGCCACCAAACAGGGGGCCACCAACGTAAAAGCCGCCGCCACCGAACAGGAGGAGGAGCACAACAAGTAGAAGTATAATATTCATGAGCTCCAACCTGACACGACCTCTGGACTTGCACCATGGGGTATAACCCCACTTAGGGCCGAGGCCCAGTTCGAGCGCGTGCTCGTTTCCAAACGCCGGAATACTGAGTCCTATGCAGCGCGGCGGCAAGTGTCGAGCTGCTCCCCGACCGGCGGTGGTTTCGGGGGCTCGCCTTCGCAAGCGGAGGCCACAGACTACAGCTGAGATCGCAGGAGAGCCAAGGCGGCGTCACTGGCTTTTTGGACCATCGGTCGCCGATTCCATTCCTCCCAAGTAACCTCGCGGGCCAGCAGCTTATCCTTGGTGAAGGCCCTGCTCTCCTCGATGGCGAACGCGCTGCTGAAAACGTTCAGATTAGCCTCGTCGTTCAGCCGGAATGATCGGTTGTCGAAATTTGCGGAACCGACCGAAACCCATAGCTCGTCGATGATCATCACTTTGCGATGAAACATGGTGGGTAGGTATTCGAAGATGCGCACGCCGTTTTTTAGCAATGTACCCCACCGGTTGCGGGATGCCCCACGCACCAGCTTCGAGTCCAAATGCGCCCCAGGCAAGAGCACTTCCACCCTCACTCCCCGACCGGCAGCCGCAATCAGAGTCTCCGTAACAAGATCATCGGGGATAAAGTAGGCGTTGCCCACCTGGAGGCTCTTTGTTGCCGCGGTGATTGACAGCAAATACATCAGCCTCGCGCTTTCACTGCCTTCCATCGGAGAACTTTTGAACATTTGGCAGCGATACGGACCTTGTTCTTTAAGAAGAGGAAAGTATGCATCGCCGTGAAGGACTGTGGCATGGGTCTTCATCCAGTTGTCCATGAATGCCGCCTGCATTTGCGCCACTGCAGGGCCTTCGATCTGATAATGAGAATCACGCCAATGCTCTGGTGAGTTGCCGCTGCCCGACCAGGCATCGGCAATTCCCACCCCACCGGTGAACCCCTGACACCCGTCAATAACAAGCAGCTTCCTGTGCGTGCGTTGGTTCACATTCGTGAAGTTATGGGCATGCAGGTGGTAGACTTCCACCTCTACGCCAGCGTCCCGCATCCGCCGGAGCGATGTGCCTTCTACGCAGTCACAGCCCATACCGTCGATGAGGACGTGGACCCTCACTCCTTCCCGTGCCTTGGCGGCTAAAGCGATGGAGAACTGCTCGGCGACGCTTCCGCGCCAGTAGATGTAGGTTTCGAAACAGATGGTCGTTTTCGCTCGAGCAATTCCGGCAAGCATCGCCGGAAAGATCTCCACCCCGTTTTCGAGGCGCCTGATCCGGTTTCCCCCGAGAATTGGAGGCCCGAGTAGCTGGCTCATCGTTCGCTCAAACTGCCCGTCCGCGATGTCATAGCGACGCGGGATCTGTCTTTTAATCTTCTTTTCCCCGGAGATGAAGTTCTTCACGAACAGGGTCACAAGCGACGAGATGATCGCTGTGGCGCACAGGAAGCCCAGATGTGCTCGCGGTGATGCTTTCATACAGACACATCGGCCGTTTTTCCAGGAGGCAGCGGCCCTCAGGTCGAAGAATCTTTCTCTTTGGCCGCCCTTGCCGCCTGGAGCATCTGGTCATGCCCAGCCTCGCTGACGCCCTCCTCGAAAAGCCGCTCGCTTTGGCTGCGGCCGTCTGCATCCTCATCTTCACTGGAAGCCTCATGCACCTGATGGCCGATCGAGCCCGGAACCGTGTCCCTGCGTTCATCTTCGAATGCGGATTCCAGCAGAGCTTGCTTTTCATCCATTCCATTGCCGCCCGTGAGTTCACGCAGCGACTGCTCCCTGTCCTCCCTGGTCACCGGGCGTGCAGCGATCAGAGCAAGTTCCTTTGCGCGCTCATCAATCATTTCTCCGCTGACTTCTCCTATGCCGGCCGCATTTTGTTCGATCATGCCCTGGCTGAGTGGATTTTTATTCATAGGTTTTTTTCGCTTGTTTTGTTCGACTGAAGTGCTCATGTCCTGGCGCTTTGCCATCCGGACGATTGTGTCGTATGGGGCTGAAGCGGATTTCCATTGAGACATAAGGCCCTTCCTGCAAGGAGGCTATGGGGTGTTCAACCCGGAGCCAGGGTTGCGTCCCGCTTCCGTATTTCCAGTATGTTCCGGATTTGGCTGGTTATCGGGTGATGCGATGAGCTGATCCGTGATGTTCAGATGGGGAACGCCCATTCCAGGGCGAACAAGCCCACTGTGAGGAGCAGGGCAAAAACCACCACGAAGACCCCTCGCCGGATGTTAAACAAGTCGGGCAGAAGAACCATTCCTAGGTCTCCCCACTTTTCCAAGGATGTCTTCAGAGACGCGGAGAGCTCGGCGAATATCCACGAGCCCACGACCAGTCCGGCCATGCCAAACAGCGCATCCCAGTTTCCTTGCCCCAAGGCGGTCGCTGCGGTGCCGGGACAATAGCCCAGCAGAGCGAAGCCTGCGCCGAAGAGCAGGCCGCCGATTATGTTCGAGCCGACTCTCGTAGCCTTTATGTGAAGGTTCACCTTGCCGAAGTGGTGGAGCGTAAAAACCCCAACCATGCCGACGACGATGGCGGTGAGCATGATTTTGGCGACGGTCCAGTCTTGGAGCATCAACTGGCCGATAAGGACATGGAACTTTCCCACGCCCCCCTTCTGCAGGAGAAAGCCAAACGTGAGGCCAAAAACCGCTCCTGCCGGCAGCTTGGGCGTCCCGGCCACAGGCGGCTCAGCCGTTTCTGAGGATTGCTTCATTGGTTTCCCGGGGTGAGTCATGGCATCTCAAAAGCTGTAGAGCATCATGGCCACTGCGATGCCGCCGATGAAAAAGCAAGCGACAGAAATCCATGAGGCGACGTTGAGCTGCATCGTTCCGCTGATGCCATGCCCGCTGGTACAGCCTCCGGCGAGGCGCGCACCGAAGGCCATGAGAATACCGCCGCAGATTCCGACCGTGGCGCGCAGGGTGATGCTGTCAACAAAGCGCGCTTCCCACATTGGAGGAATCCATTCGTTAGCAAACTCGCCGCCCGTTAGCGCGGCAACCGCTCCGCCGACGATGGTGGAAAGAACAAAGACAAACTCCCAGCCGAAGTGGGGCGGATTCTCCTTGAAGTAGGCAAGAGACTCGGTATGGCGTTTCGCAAGCAATCTTCCGATGAAGCCAGACACCTGGGCATAAAAAGTCGAAGCGCCGATGGGTTTATCAGACAGGGAAAACGTTAACCACGAAAGGAAGCCGATGCCTGCGCCGACGACATATGGCGACCATGCCGGGCCGGGATAATCGAGCGGGTTCACTACATTTCCGGCCGCAAACGCCGAGTCCACCTGCAGCACTGCAATCCATCCAAGCAGAACCGACATCTTCGTCCTCATGGATACGGCCGATTTTTAGCAACCATGCCGCCTACGCGATAACCAGCTTTCTTCCACGCCTGCCAGCTTCCGGGCACATTGCTGACGCAATCAAATCCCTCCTGTTTCAGGATGCTTGTCGCGATGCTTGCGCGGTATCCGCTGTCGCAGTACACCGCGGTCGGCTTTTTTTTGTCCAGTTCACCGAATTTCTTCCGCAGGTCGCCCAGAAAAATGTGGTGTGCATTTGGGATGTGGCCGCACTTCCATTCGTCCGGCGACCGGACGTCGAGCAGCTGGAGTTTTTTCCCGCGCGCTTTGATTTCATGTACAGCCATCTGCCCGACTTGATCCAGCGGCAAGCCCGCGTTGTCCCACGCCTTCATCCCTCCAACGAGATACCCGGCAAACCTCGTGTGACCTGTGCGGAGAAAGAGGGCGACGACTTCATCGAGCTTCTCGTCAGAGTCCAGGACGAGAAGAATCGGTGTGGTTGGGTCGAGTAGCCACCCGGCCCAGATGGAAAGCATTGGCGAGCCACCGATATTAAGCGCCCCTTTGATATGGCCCCCACCAAAAGCCAGCATCATCCGGGTATCAATAAGCACATTGTTCGGGTCCTCGATGGCCGACTGAAAAGATTTGGGAGGAAGACCGGGCACGGTGGGCAGGTTTCCCAGCACTTCCGGGCCTCTCGCGTTCAACTTCTTCATGCGCGGATAGTAAGCTGGGGCGGGTGGAGCGGTTGAGAGCGCGTAGGTTGTGAATCTCTTCACATCTTGGAACTTTAGAAAGGCATTGAACCTCCGCTCATATCCAATTGTGCTGCTGAGCCTGTCGCCGATATCTGCCCCGCATGGAGATCCGTGCCCGTGTGCGGGATAGATGATCACGCCATCGGCGAGCTTTAGGTAAAAGTTGCGCAGGGTCACAAGTGTCCGGTTATAAGTTCCACAACAGCAGTTGGTTAGAAGCTAATGGTTCCAAATGTCTGAAGTCGTTCTCTGTAAGTAGCTCATGCATAGTCATTTTCTCAAACGGGTGAACACTCAAAAGCTGCAAAGTTCT
>JBGTAT010000365.1:0-7219 GCA_041749755.1 Terrimicrobiaceae bacterium
TCCACCAGCGCCCACTCGCCGGCCGGGCGGCGCTCGTCGGGATTGATCTCGTAAAAGTAGTGCGCTCGGATTGTCCCCTGGATTTGGTTCACACAGATCTCCGTGGGGTTGATCGTGTGCCCGGTGGCCAGCTTCAATAGCCCCAGCGCGGCATAATCCTCGGGGCGCTCCTTCACATGGTCAAGCGAAGGCGCTCGCAGCATGGTGGGCAGGTCGGGCTGCCATCCAGTGCCATCGCCTTGCGTCTGCGCCATAATGTTTTTTTCTGACCGCACGAAGGCCATTAGAGATAATAGCTCGAAATTCAACCGTCGCTTCCCCTGAAGGGTTGGCGGACACAGAAGGTGTTCCGGGACCTCACCGTTCATCTTCAGTGGCAAATAAGCCAGCAGGGGCAATCCGAATGTAACTCGGTTATGGCGGTTTGCCGTTCTTTTAAAGTTCTTCCACCGCCGCCTTTTCCGCTGGGCAGGTGTAAGATTTGGATTTCTGGGTTTTCCTCTAAGTGACATAATATTATTTTAGCTGATTGCGACGATACGAATAACACCCACCCCGCTGGCGCGAGGGGCTTTCATAAAAGTGTTTTATGCGAGGCGTTGGCACTGCATCCAGCGGAGCGACAAGGGCGGCCATTATTGTTTGGCGCGCCTAGCTGTTTTTTGACTTTGGATCAGATTTTCCCAGCGCTGCCTCCGTTCGCGCGGGTGGGGTGCGCTATCATACACCCGGTAGGGGGTGAAAAGCTCCGGCAGTTCGATCCCTGGCAAACCTTTTTCAATCTGATCCTTTAGCAAAGGCAGGCTGCCTAGGTAGGCCGTCAGGATGTTCCGTTGGTCAAAAACTTCGCTCACGAAGTCCTCGAGCTCAAGGGCGGCCCTTTTTCGGGCGCTCCTAGTATCGAGGATGCTCTGCCGTTTAGCCTTTAGAGCGGCGAGGCCTTTCCCGCTCCGCTCAGCCATCTCGCTCATTCTTCTATACATCTTTTCAGCCTGCGGCCATCGGGACTCGTCGGGGACCTCGCCTGGAGCATGGGACATCTCGAAGACATCCCGATAGAGACCGTTGCCGAGATACACCTGCCTCCGTATGCTGTCTAGGCTACAGAAAGCAGAGGAGAGGCAATCAGCTCTAGCCCTGAAAGCATCAGCCGTTCGTCCGGGGAACCTCTTTCTCAGGAATGCCCAAACACGTATTTTGGTATGGTTAAAGATCTCCTCCTCCGAAGGGAGCGAGGAGCTGGAGTGCGGGCGGGGCGGTTTTTTCATTTTCGTGGGAGATATGGAGATTCGGTCATGAGGGCGCGGAAGTCTGCCAGGGGGATGCCGTGGCTCTCCGCCATAAGACTCACCTCCTCGGGCGGCGAGCAAAGCGCAGCCATCAGCGTCGCCGTGGCAGGGGCGAAGGAGCGGAGGGTGGCGTTGAAGTCTTCAAGCTTTTCCTGCAGCTCGGAACCGCCGTATATGAGGGGGAAAAGTTTCCGAAACGATTTGATGCGGGCGCCGAATGCTGGAAAATCCAGCTCTGCACCGTCGTTTATTTGATCGCCGTTAAGGGCAGCGGGTTCATGGAGGGGTGGGTTCATAATTGGGCAGGGGAGGGAGGGGCGAAACATGGGATGGTTGGGGGCATATTTTTTCTAGAAAAATCCGACGTATGCACCAGCTGGTGTGCTGGGGGGAGTGAAGATGTCCTCAATTCTCCAAGGGTCCTCCCCCTCGGATGGATCTGGGGGCCTACGGCTGGCTTTTTTTGATGCTGGCTCCTCATCGTCCGCGGGCTTCGGGGCCGGCCTCGAAGATCCCGCAGGCTTCCAGGGGGTGACCTTGCCCTTGGGGATCATCGGGGGTCTAGCCCGTGAGGGGGCTTTGGGAGGCTGCTTGGCGATCGCGTCGGTGGCCTTATGATAAAGCTCCCAGTCCGTCCACTTGTCGTCCAGGCGCTCGTTGTAGGAGCCCATCCAGCGCATGAGGGTGTCCTCGTCTTCCGTTAGCCTGGCCAGCTTGCACGCCACGGCGAACGTCGTGTTGTGGCCGCCCTCTCCAGAGACGGCCAGCCTTGCTCTTCCTATGATCTTCTGCGCCTCCGCCTCGATATCCATAGTCGTTTTGATCATTTGGGGGTATTTGCGGAGACAGGTCCGACGAAGTCGTAACATCTCTCCTGTATGATTATAGGGAACACTGCTGTTCTATGGAAAAGTTCAGGCATTTGTCGGGCTTGTCTCCGGAAGTGGTCTCACCTGCTCAATCCAATACTCGTGGGATGGGTCCCCCTGCGCACTGGTCCAATTACGTCGCGCAACCGTCCAGTCAGTTAGCGCCAGCGACCCGCTCTCTGCGAACACGGCCCCCAGGATTTTTCCGACCTTCATGGCATCCGCCAGGACCTCAGGCCTGGAATTTGGAAGTTCGATGCCGCGGTCATTACAGATGTCGGCTATATCATGTGCGCGGATCCAACGCCCCCCTTGACCGCCCACCGTGGCAGCGGCACACACCTCGCGGAGAAACACCAGATATGCAGACGTAAGTTCGTCGGCCAGCATGGTGTGACCATCCAGCAACGCGGGGAGCCCCATCATCCTATGGACGATGTAATTCATAGCGCCGGCCCATTCGACCCGGTGGAACCCGCTGGTCGGGAGGCCCGGACTCCCCTCCGCGAGCCATGCTCCGACCAGGGCGTAGATGGCGGAGCGTATCCGCCCCACATTGGCAGAAATGCGGGCCACGAGCTGCTCTTCTGACTCGGCGCCCTCACCTCGTTCGGTGTTTTTCGTGAGCTTGATGAAGAGCAGGCGGTTCCGAAGATCCTGGGTTATTCTCACCCCGTTTGAGGTGCCGACCAACACCGTGTCGCCGGGGCGGATTTCGATCTCCGCTTTGTACGGAATCCGCGCACCAACCCCTCCCCTTGACGTCAGCCAGCCCTCAAGGAACTCGCTGTTGAGATCCTTTCTGAGATTATCCAGGATGATGACCTTCCTGCCCGTCACGAAGCCCGCCGCGATGGATTGCTCGAGGCTGCCGAGACCTCGCGTCTTATTCGCCACAAGGTAGGGCTCGATCTCATTCATGAGGGCACACACCGTTGCCAAAAGGGATTTTCCGGCCTGCGATGCATCGGCAATGATCATGAACATCGGGTGCATCCCTTTCATCAGCCCCATGTCCACGAGCGCTATTGTGAGCAGCAGGGCGACCGCTCGGCCCCGATCGGCATCGGTTGCAAACGAGAACCCCGCAAGGAAGCCCCGGAGTATCTCGCAGGCTTCGCACACCGACATATCGTGATCCACCGTGTCCTCGGAGAGCACAAGCAACCCTCCGGATTTCGTATCGTGATAACCAAAACCAAGCGTCTGGACAGCGCCGCTCTCATCCAGGTGGAGGCAGGGTCGCCGGGAGATCCGGAACACCCTCGGAAGGATCGTCCGCGCCTCCTGGCTCCCGAGGATGGCCCTCGCCTCCTTGTCTGACATTACGGCGTTGATCGTGGTTCCCTCCTTTGCGCGCCGAACAAGGCGCACGTGCTTCTCGGCGGCAGATATGAGTTCGATGCATCCGATGGGAACCAGTTCCCACCTTCCGTTGATTATCTCGAGCGCCTGCACCTCGCCAGCAAACCGGAAATGTCTGCCGGAGTTGGTGAACTCCTGAAAAAGCTGCCGGGCGCATTCGCTCACATCCTGAGTCGGTCCGGGCAGGCACACCGCCGGGAGCTCCTCCTCCGTGTCGGGCCCACCCTTGGGTGGACGGCCTGGATTTCCCCGCGAGGGTCCGACACCTTCGGGCAAAACGAGGTCCCTTGGCGACAGGGTGATCGCCTCCCCGTCTTGCAGGACCTGATAGCTCCCAGTCCGCCCATCGGTCCCCTGCGCCTCGCCATAGATTAAGGTCTGGCCGCCTTTTCCACGGATCTCGCCCCAGGGCACCCCGCCGGCCTCTTTCAGCGGTATCAAGGCGACCTCTTCCCCCTCGGGAATCCTGAACCAGAAGTTGCCGCCCCGCCCATTATCCCGCCGCGTGGAGAACGTGCACCTCAGATCGGGATTTGAGGCGAGAACCTGCTCCAGCCCCTCCTCGCTGTCCACGTCCAGGGACCAGTGCAAGTGCCCGAGCGCGACCCCGACATTTTCCTCCGGCCGGAACGTCTGTAGATAGCTGGGCGTCATGTGTGCGGGGGTCAAATCGCGCCATCCTTTCTGCAGGGGCTTTTTGCTGCCCGCCTCGACCCGGACAAACACGGCGTCAGGCCCAAGGTGGTGACGGCCTCGCTCGATGCCGGGGTGAAGGCTCTCGCCGGTCCGGGTGTCGGGACGAGAACAGGAATCGCTGATGGCAGAGGCGCGGTTAGGGATTGCGCACTCAGGATCTGGGGAACTTAGGTTGCTCATGGTATTAGCTCTCGGAGATGAAGCGCTCAATTTCTCGCCTCGAAATGAGGACGTGGCGGAGGTTCCGCATCGGCCTAATGGCACCGCGGGCGATGAGGCGCCGGGCTGTCACCTTGGAAATGCCACACATCTGGCTGAACTCCCCGAGCTTGTAGGCGAGGCGCTCGGGAGACAACGCCCGCTGGCTCTCGGGCCGTTGGGCTAGAAGTTGATTTTTGGGTTTCATAGGTTTCAATTTTTAGAACGGGCATTCGCTCCAGCTGCCGTCTTCGTTGCGGATCATCCCTTTGACCTTCACGTCGGCGCCGATAAGGGAATCCATGTCCCCAAGAGGCATGATCCGCTGGCTGAAGCGCTCGAATCGCTCGCCAAATTCACGCCTGTCTTGAAGACGCGCCGGCTCCATCCGCACGAATTCCGGATTGCAGAAGCCGAGCTCCGCGAGCCGATGGGCGCATTTGCCCGCGATGACCTGATTGGCGATGACATCCATCTGAATGCTCAGCCATTGGCTTTCGCACTCCTCAAGTGTCCGGGCAATTTCGGCCGGGTTGTCGAAATCCGGAATCTCCGGACAGTTTACTGCGCGTTGCACAGTTGTTGGTGGGGTTACGTTTCGCATAACATCGTGAAGTATTACTGACTTGTAAGTAGCGTTCAAGAAAAAAGATGGGGGTCCGTTAAATATTTTTTCAGACGCGCTCCGAAACCTGGTTGGCGGCCCGAGTGGCCACCCCCTCTAGCGTCCCGAGAAAGCTATCCACGGCCGCGTCTAAAACCGACGCTTCCGCCCTCGCCTCTGGGAAAACGCACTTGGTGAAGGCGCTCATGTAGATCTTGCCCATGAAGTCGTCGACGGCCTCGCCCAATTGGAAGTTTTGCGCTGGACTCATCCTGCGGGCAAAGTGCTCGCGGATCTCCGCTGTCGCATTGGAGGCAGCCCTATGAACCTCGCCCTCCCGGGTTCCGAGAAGGATGACCGCAGACAGCCCGACTGCGGATTTCCGGTTGGCTACAGCAGCCAGCACATCCTTCACAAACGCCCTGAGGTGATCCCCGAGTGATGTCGGATTCAGCGGGACAATCACGACAAGATTATCGATAAGGGCCTGCGTCTGGCCCACCTCCATTCGCAGGCAGGCACCAATCATGGCTTCCCGGCTGGGGAAAACCTGGTATAATGCTGGGCGGACGCAGAGCGCGACCTTGCAAATCTGGTCCAATGTGACGCCTGGGCCAAGCTCCTTCAGTTGATCTATGGTGGCCGCGATCAAGCGCTCACGCGTCGGCGTGGGGTTGCGAAATCTTTTTGCAGCTGCAGGCTTCATCCTTAAAATTGTCCCATAGTTTGAGCGCCCAGTCAAATTAATACTTACAGTTATGTATGTCTTGCCGGCGATAACTCATGCACGGTGGCACCCGGTGGACTTGAACACCGTGACCGGCAACTGGCGCGTGCAGGAAAAGAAGGCGGCGCACCTCGGCGCTATCCTCGAAATGGTCAACCGCATACACGATGGCGAGATCACCGACCAGGACAAGTTCGTCCACATGAATAAGGCTCTTCATGGCAACCCCCGGAGTCTCGGAAGCTCCTGGTACAGGTCGCAAATAAGAACCGTGAAATTCCCCGGATCTCAATTCCGAGATCCTTAGCGCCATCATCTCCGCGCTCGACACGCACAGGCGACTGGGACCGCCCAGGGCAATCCGTATGTGGTGCCCGTCCGCGTCAAAGACATCGCCAGAAGGTGCTGCCCTCCGATACCCTACAAGCCATGACCCCGCGCCAGGCCGCTATCCTCGACTACCACCGGGACGTTGCCTCATTCGCCACGAGCCCGAAGGCCCCGGTGTTCGTGATCCTCGACTTGGACGACTCGGTCGGGTTTGAAATCGCCTCGTATTATCAGGCCGACTGCGCGAACAAGCGGGACGCCATCAAAGCGGGCGGCGCATATCCGGCGTTCACGCTCGCCATGCCCGTGAAAGATGCGAACGCACTCCTCGCCCATGGCTGGCCGAACGCGAAGAAGATCGGTGCGATCCCCGAAGACCGTGTGGCCGTGATCCTGATCAGCGAGGAACGCTACCTCTCGGTCTTGATGCGAAGAGAATGACCTCCGGGGTTATCTCCCTACCCGCCGAAAGGCAAAAGGGAGAAATCAGGCTGATAAACGAGCGTCCCAGCCCTGTCCTCGTTCCTCCCACCCTCGCAGCCAGAAGATACGTGTCGCCCAGGGCGCGGCCGATCAGGCCCGAAGAAGCCGAAACCCGCCGGATCGGCTAGATGGCCTGCCAACCGTCGAGGGTGTAGCGGTAGGCGGCGGGGCCTTCGAGGGCGACGAGATGGATCCAGCCGTTGTCGAAGAGCTGGCGCACGCCGGCCTGTTCCGCGAGGACGCCATCGAGGCGCTCGCGGGACACGTCGATGAAGACGGTCAGGCGGCGGGGTTCGTGGACGAACTTCTTGCCGTCGTGGATCGACTGGAGCGGGAGTCCGACCTTGAGATCGCCGCTGTTGCCTTCGAGGACTCCGAGACCGCCGACTACGTTGTGCAGAATCTTGTTTCCGCCGCCATAACGATCGGGATCGACGCGGGAGGCGTAGTATTGGAGGTTGATCCAGCTGGCGACGACCACCGGAGCACAGAGGATGAGGGTGAGGACCTTGTTGTCCGGATCGGCCGAGGCATCGTAGTCGTGGAGGAACGTCCGCCCGTCGAGCTTGAGCGCGGCGGTGCGGCTGCGCGGGGCGGCGATGAGGGCGGCATTGTTGGCAAGCCCCCACTCGGGCCGGACCTGCGAGATGTCATTTGC
>JBGTAT010000366.1:0-1596 GCA_041749755.1 Terrimicrobiaceae bacterium
ATCGGCCTCAAGCTCCGCCAGCTCCAGTCGCTCCAGGCCCGCGCCGCCGCCGCAGCCCCGGCTGCCGGGGAGGCACAAAAGCTCGTCACGGTATGGAAGGAATTCCAAGCGGCCGTCAACCCTCACCACTTCGCTTTGGACCAGCTCGCCGCCGTCGCCGCCGAGCTCCCCGGCGAGCAGGTCCGCCTCACCCAGTTCACCCTCGAGGGAGGCCGCCTGATCCTCGCCGGCGAAGCGGCCGACATCTCACAGGCCTACCAGTTCCTCGAACAGGTCAAAAAATCACCGATCTTGCAGGATTACGAGTGGACATCCCGCCAGCCGCAGCTGGTGGGAAAAAATAAGGTCCGCTTCGAAATGGAAGGAGCCCGCCCGGATGCGCAAACTCGCGACGAATGAACGACGCCTGCTGATCTTTTTCCTCTCAGCCATTTTTCTGGCCATCAACCTCCTGGCCGCGCGGGCGTGGATGGGCTGGCGGGCATCGCTCGTGTCTCAAATCTCCGCGCTCGAATCCCAGCTCGCCGAGGCGCAAGTCTGGGCGGAGGGGGCCGCCGCGATCGGTCCGGCGCGCGAGTGGATGGTCGACCATCCGCCCCAGGAATCGACGCCGGACCAGGCAAGCACCGGGCTCCTCAACACCCTGCGCGGAGCCGCCGAAGGCGCCGGGCTCAAGGTGACCGAGGAAAACCTGCTCCCCGCAGCGCCGGTCGCCACCGGAAATGCCGTCACCCTCCAGACGAAGCTCTCCGGCCCGTTTCCCGGCGTGGCCAAGGCGCTCTTCTCCCTGCAGTCCCCGACCGCCTGGCGCTCGGTGCCGAAGCTGACGATCCGCAGCGACGCCGAGCCTCCGAATGTGCTGGTGGACATGGAGGTCCGGCAGTACTATCTTGCTCCGTCTTCCACCGGCCCATGACCCTTTTTATCCGAGCGATCCTATTCGTTGCGACCGCTGCGGCCGCCATGGCTCAGGACGATGCCCCCTGGGCGCAGCCGCGCGAGCTCGGGGCGTTTCAGGCCCTCCTCGACCGCTCCCCGTTTTCCCTGCCCACCGCGGAAGAAAGCTCGCCGCTCGCCGACCGATATACCCTTACCGGTGCGATGAGGCTCGACGGGGAGGCCCTGGTCTTCGTGCTGGATAAAAATACCCAGGTCCGCCACATGGTTTCCAAAGTCCCTAACAAAGAAAATATCGCGCTCGTCGAGTACCTTCCCGCCCCGGACCCCCGGCAGATGCGGGCCACGATCAAGGTCAACGGCGAGATTGCCACGATCACCTACGCCGAACCCGCCGCCCAGCCAACTCAGCCCGGAGCACCCCAGGGCCCGCCGGCGGGTGCACCTGGAGGCTCCTCCCCCGTCGTCGTCAACGCTCCCCAAGTCAACCCCGGAGCCCCCGGCATCCAGCCGCAAAGCCCCACCCAACCCAACCGGCGGGTCATCCGCCGGCGCATCATCTCCGGACAACCCGGCTCTGGACCATGAAATTGCTCTCTCTCATCGCCCTTGCCGCAGGCCTGGCCGCCGCAACCGCGCAGCAGCCCGCCACGAACGCTGACCCCTCCACCCCTCGCGTCCAACCGGTCTCCACTCCTG
>JBGTAT010000367.1:0-13278 GCA_041749755.1 Terrimicrobiaceae bacterium
GCTGGCCGCGGAGAGCCCGTTTGCCCGGGCCCGCGAGGCGGCGCTGGGGAACGAGCCGACCGCATCCGAGATGGACTTGCTCTGCTCCTCGCTCGAGGAGATCACCGCGGACGTTGACGTGCGCACGGTGCAGTCGAATACCGGTTTCACGCTCTGCGACATCGTCCAGGAAGCCGCCCCCGACTTTTTGCTTGTGGAGGCGGAGTGGAAAGACCGCCGGCGCGTGCTGCCTCCGCACCTGGACTGGCTCAATCAGGTGATTCCCGCGCGCCTCTTCCTGCTGGGCAAACCCCCGGTTGAGGATTCGGTCGAGCTATAGCAGGTCGTTCAGCACCAGCTGCCCTTCGGCGACGATCTTCCCTTCGGATTCCGCCGTGACGGCAAATTGGTGGAGCCCGCCGAGCTGGCCGGTCTTTTTGGCCCGGAGAAGGATCGGTTTGCCGGGCTTGGCGGCCGCCGGGAATTTCATCGCGCGGATCGCCGAGAGAAGGAACCCGCGATCCGAGGCCCCCGCAATCCCAGCCAGCTGCGCCAGCGCCTCGGTCAGAATCACCCCGGGCACGATCGGGTTCCCCGGAAAGTGGCCGGCAAACATCGGGTCGTCCGCAGCAAAGGTTTTTTCTCCCTCCGCCTCGACCCCGGGCACGCAGGCTCCCACGCGGTCGACAAAGAGGAACGGCGCGCGGTGGGGGAGGCCGAAGGCAATCGGATCGTTGGTGGACATGAGGGTCAATACTTCAGAATTTTCTCCAAAAATTTCCGGGTCTTCTCCGATGAGGGGGCGGAAAAAAACGTTTCGGCCGGTGCGCAGTCGAGGATCCCTCCGTCGGCGACGAATGCGACGAGGTCGGCCGACTGCCGCGCGAACCCCATCTCGTGGGTGACCAGGATGATCGGCTTCCCGGATTCCTTGAGCTCGGCGATGACATCGAGCACCTCGGCGGTCATCTCGGGATCGAGCGCGGACGTCGGCTCGTCGAGCAAAAGAAATTTCGGGTCAATCGCGAGCGCTCGGGCGATCGCGACCCGCTGCCGCTGCCCCCCGCTCAGGAGGCCGGGCTGCTTGTGGGCGTGATCGCCGAGCTGGAAGCGCCGCAGGACGTCATCCGCCCGCACGCCGGCCTCGGCCTTCGAGAGCCCATGGACCTCGACCAGGGGGAGGATCACATTTTCGCGGGCGCTCAGGTGCGGAAAGAGGTTGTAGGCCTGGAAGACGATCCCGATCGTCCGGCGGTAGAGGCGGAGGTCCTCCTCGGTCGCGGGAAGGGCCGTGCCATTCACCCGGATCTCCCCGGCGTCCGCCTGGTCGAGTCCGGCCAGAAGCCGGAGGAGGGTGGATTTTCCGCCTCCCGACGGGCCGACGAGGGCGAGCGTATGCTCGAATTCCGCCTCGAACGAAACGTCTGCCAAGACCCGCTGCGGGCCGAAGGCCTTCGTCACCCCGCTGAGCTCAACTTTCATAGCGCACGCGTCCCTCCAGGTATTTTGTCCACAGCGAAACCGGCAGGGTGAGAACGAGGTAGAGGATCCCGAGCGGAAGGTAAGCCTCGAAGGTGGCGTAGGTCGCGGAGTTCACCTGCTGGGCGGAAAACGTGAGCTCCGAAATCGCGAGGATGTAGAGCAGCGAGGAGTCTTTGATCAGCGAAGAAAATTGTCCGGCCAGCGGGGGCAGGCTCTGGCGCAGGACCTGCGGGAAGATCACCCGCCGGTACGTGCGCGCGGTGGTGAGCCCGATCGCCCGCGCCGAATCCCACTGGGAGCGCCCGACGCTCTCGATCCCCGCGCGCAGGATCTCCGCGATATAGGCCCCGCTGAACAGCGAAAGAATCACGATGCCCCCGCTCATCCGATCATCCCAGCCGATCTGGTTCATCACCCCGTAGTACCCGAACAGCAGGAGCACCAGGAGCGGAAGCCCCCGCACGGTCTCGACATAGAGGACCGACGTGTATCGCAGCGGCAAAAACGCCGACCGACGCGCCAGCGCCGCCAGCGCTCCGATCACCGTGCTCAGCACCAGCGCCGCCGCCGAGATGCCGATCGTCGTCAGCCATCCGCTCCAAAACGTCGCCCGGTAGGCCCAGACCTTCTCCCAATCCTTGACGGTCCCGGAGAACGACCAGACGCAGAGCATCGAGTAAATCAAAAGCAACCCGACGACCGTCCCGACCTTCGCCCACCCCGGCGATGGCTTCCCGTTACGGTCGAATAAAAATTCCATCCGAAAAATCGTCCCACATCTTCCCCCGGAGCACAACCTCGGGAAGTATCAATGATTGCAGTCGACCGGGATTTCTGCGTCGAATGGGCGGATGGTTCATGTCGATATTTTATATAAGGGATCGTTGAGGTGCGAGGCCGAGCACGGTCCGTCGGGGATGAAGATTTTGACCGATGCTCCGTTGGACAACCACGGGAAGGGCGAGGCCTTTTCGCCGACCGATCTCGCAGCGACATCGCTCGGCGTGTGCATGGCGACGATCATGGGGATTGCGGCCGAGCGGCACGGGATCCCGCTGGATGGAATGAAGGTCGGCGTCGACAAGGAGATGTCTGCAAACGCCCCGCGCCGGATCGCCCGGATCGGGATTGTTTTCACGATCCCTCAGCCGCCGGACCATCCGAAGCGAGCGCTTTTGGAGGCGGCCGCCCTGGCTTGCCCGGTCCACCACAGCCTGCACCCGGATGTCGAGAAGCCGGTGCGTTTTGATTGGATCGGGAGCTGAGCATGGGGAACACGACGAAACTGACGACGCTGCCCGGCGGACTCCGGGTGGCCACTTGCGAGATGCCGCACGCGCAGACGGCAGCGATGGGGATCTGGGACCCGGTGGGCGGGCGCCACGAGCCGGCGAAGCTCAACGGGATTTCGCATTTTATCGAGCACATGCTTTTTAAGGGGACCGCCCGGAGGTCGGCCAAGCGGATCATGCAGGAGATCGAGGGGGTCGGTGGGGACATGAACGCCTACACGTCGGAGGAGCGGACCTGCTACTACGCAACCGCTGCGGCGGAATATTTCCCCCGGGTCTGCGACGTGCTCTGCGACATTTATACGGAGCCGCGGTTTTCAAAATCCGACATCGAGCGCGAGCGTGGGGTCATTGGCGAGGAGATCCTGATGTACCGGGACGAGCCGTCCTCCCACGTCCAGGAGCTCCTGAACACGACCGTCTGGCCAGGGCATCCGCTCGGGCGTCCGATCACCGGAACGCTAGCGACAATCGAGGGGTTCGGGCGGGACGAATTCCTCGACTATCGCTCGAGCCATTATCATGCGACGAGCACGGTCGTCTCGGCAGCGGGAAACATCCGCCACGATGACGTGGTCGAGCGGGTCGCGGGGCAGCTCGCGGCAAAACTGGGGAAAGGACGGAAGCCGTCGGCGAAGCCATGTCCTCCGGCCGCCGCATCCCCCCGCCTGGCGGTTGAGGCCCGAGATGTCCAGCAGACGCAGGTCGCCCTCGCGCTGCCGGCGTTCAGCCACAAGGACGAGCGGCGCTACGCGTTCCACCTGATGCATGTCGTGCTCGGCGGGAATGCGAGCTCGCGGCTGTTCCAGGAACTGCGCGAGAAGCGCGGGCTCTGCTACTCGGTGAGCACACACCCGCTCACCCTCGATGACGGCGGGCTCTTTAATATCTCGGTCGGCCTGGACCGAAAAAACCTCGAGCGCTCGCTCCGCCTGATCTTTGCCGAGTTCGAGCGGATGCGTGCCCAGCCGGTCGGGGCCGCCGAGCTCAAGCGCGCGAAGGAATACGCGGTCGGGTCGAGCCGGATGTCGCTCGAGCGGACGTCGAGCCAGAACATGCGACTCGGCAGCTCGGTGCTCGTGTACGGGAAAATCGTGGACCCGGAAGTTGTGCACGAGAAGATCCGGGCGGTGACGGCGGACGAGATCCGCTCGGCTGCGCGGGAGATCCTCGACCCGTCCCGCCTGACGTTGGCCCTGGTTGGCCCGACGCCCGACGAGGCAATGCTGGCAAAGGTCCTGGGCCTATGAAAGGTGTCATCTTCGATTGGGACGGAGTCGTCATCGATTCCTCGGCCCAGCACGAGCGCTCGTGGGAGCTCCTCGCCGCCGAGGAGGGGAAACCGCTGCCGGAGGGGCATTTTAAGGCGGGGTTTGGAAAGAAAAACCAGGAGATCATCCCGAAGCTTTTGAAGTGGACCGACGATCCCGACGAGATCGTGCGGCTGGGCGATCGGAAAGAAGTCCTCTACCGCGAGATTGTCCGCGAGCAGGGCGTGACCGTTCTGCCTGGTGCCCGCGAGCTTCTCGTCGCGCTCGCCGAAGCCGGGATCCCCCGCTCGGTCGGATCGTCAACCCCACGGTCCAACCTCGATGCCATCTTCGCCGCCACCGGACTCGGCGGGCTCTTCACCGCTGTCGTCTGCGGCGACAATGTCAAAAATGGGAAGCCCGCCCCGGACGTCTTCCTGCTGGCCGCCGAGAAGCTTGGCCTCGCACCCGAAGATTGCCTCGTCATCGAGGACGCCCACGTCGGGATCGCCGCAGCGCACGCCGCCGGGATGAACGTCCTCGCCGTCGCCACGACCCACCCGCTCGCCGAGCTCACCGATTCCGACGCCGCCGTCGCAACCCTCGCCGGCATCACCCCCGCCAGGCTCCAGAGAATTTCCGGCTAAACTTTTTTTCTAAGGATCCGCTTGATAGCGTCTTATCGTCGCTGAGATCAGGCCTTCCATGTCGCGCCCGCCGGTCCACCCTCGATCACAGGTCCGCCCCCCACCCGAATGGCCCAGAAGCGCTAACTTGTTTCCATCTGTATTCGCGCGGGCATGTGCCGGAGGCACTTCGAATATTAGCCGATGGCTTGCGCCACCGGCTAATATCCTTGAGGCCCTGCCGGGCCAATAGACTCCATAAAAACAAGTTAGCGCCTATGCCCGAATGGCCTGGCAGAGCGACCGGTCAACTGTGTCCTTGTCGAAGGTTTTTCTTCCATCCCAAAGATTTGCAAAGTATGACGAGCGACATGGATCGCATTGCCACTTGGCTGGTTGCTGGATGTCCTGACTCATGTTTTCCCACTGTATTGTCCCGCCCTGTTCCGGCGGCGCGTGTCGCGCCCTGATCTGAAACCCACAGATTAAAGCCTATGAGCACGCCTGCGTTTATCATCGCCACCGCCCAAGTCCGGCCGGGCACGGATAAGGAATTTTCCGCGTGGAAGGCCCACCACGACCAGGTCATCGGAAAATTCCGCGGCTTCGTCAGCAGCGACATCATTCCTCCGACCCATGCGGGCAGCGACGAGTGGACGATCATCCTCAACTTTCGTTCGCTCGGCGACCTGGAGGCCTGGCGGAAATCGTCCGAGCGCGCGGAGATCATCGCCGAGGGGATGCCGCTCTTCGAGGGCGGCAATTTTGGCGAGGTCGTCCAAGTCGGCGATGGGGGCGAGCGCCCGGACAGCCATGTCACAGAAGTCATCTTTTCCAAGATTACAGCCGGCCAGGAGGATACGTACCGCGAATGGGCGGCCCGGATGCAGGCGGCCCAGGCGAAGTACCCCGGCTACCGCGGGACGTTTCTCCAACCGCCGGAGGAAGCCGGCGGGCTCTGGACGACGATCATGCGATTCGACACGGCCGGCCATCTGGAAGCCTGGATGAATGCCCCCGAGCGCCGGGAGATGCTTCAGGAATCGAAATCCTTCGTTGAGCACGAGCAGCTCACCCGCCTGGCCACATCGTTCCCGGGCTGGGTTCCACTCGACCCGATGACCGGGAAGGGTCCGCCTAACTGGAAGACGTCGCTCCTCGTGCTCCTCGGGCTTTTTCCAATCGTGATGCTGGAGATGCGGTTTTTCAGCCCGATCCTTGCCGGGCTGGGCCTGCATGCGTCGCTGGCGGTTTTTATCAGCAACACGGTGAGCGTCTTTGCGACGAGTTTCGCGACGATGCCGCTCTTCGTGCGGTGGTTCGGATGGTGGCTGTTCCCGAAATCCGACGTCCCGGGGGTGACCCGCAAGGGAGTCTTCATCCTTCTGGCGCTGTTTGCGCTCGAGGTGGGCGTGCTCTGGAAGCTTCTGCCCTGGTGACGTGATATGGGCGATGCTCTCTCACGCCGAGGATTTGTCGCCGGGACCGTCGCGGTTGCCGGAAGCGTCCTCCTGGGCCGGTCCGCCCGGGCAGAAACCAAACCACTTATGAACATCGAATCTCTCAAAAAATCCTGCAAGGGAGCGGTCACGCTGGCCGGGGATCCCGGGTTTGAAAAAGCCCTGCATGGGGACCTGTGGAACCTCCTGCTTCCGGACCGGGCCCCGGAGATCGTGCTGCGCGCGGCCGATGAGCAGGACATCATCGCCGCCGTGAAATTTGCACGCGAGAACCGGATGAAGGCGGCCGTGCGCGGGGGCGGTCACAACTGGAGCCAGCCGACCCTGAGAAATGGCGGACTGCTGATTGATATCCAGGATCTGAACAAGGTGATCTCCATCGACGTGGAGAACCGGAAGGCGGTCCTCCAGCCGATCATCAGCAACCGTGACGTGCAAAAGGCGCTGAACCCAAAAGGCCTTTCCTATCCGAGCGGGCACTGCCCGCAGGTGAAGCTGAGCGGGTACCTTCTTGGCGGCGGGATGGCATGGAACCCGACCGTCTGGGGATCTGGGGCGGAGAGCGTCGAGGCGATCGAGCTCGTCACCGCACAGGGAGAGCTGATCACGGCCAGCGAAACCGAAAACCCGGACTATTTCTGGGCCGCCCGCGGCGCGGGATTCGGATTTTTCGGGGTTGTCACGAAGTACTACCTGAAGCTCGTCCCGCTGCCGAAAGCGATCCACGGCAGCACGTATTATTACTCGCTCGATGACGCAGCGGCGGTCGGCACGTGGCTGGGCGATACGGCCCCAAAAATTTCCCCGAGCGTCGAGCTGAGCCTGTTTGTGATCCAGGCCCCGGCGGAACTGAAGGAAAAAGCCGCAGCGCATAACGGCTGGATCGCCATGGTGACCGGGACCGCCTTTGAGGATACGCCGGAGGCGGCGAAGGCGGCCCTCCAGCCGCTCGAGGACTGCCCGGTCCGGCGACTCTCCAGCTTGTTTGCAATACCGCTCGTCTTTGAGCAGCTCTTCGATGCATCGGGTGCCCTCTGGCCCGAGGGGGTGCGCTCCCGGGTCGAGGCGACGTTCTCAAATACGAATCCGGGCGAGATGATGAGGTCCGTCACCTCCCTCCTCCAAAAAGCTCCGTCACCGACAACCGTGTTTCTCTTCACGATCTTCTGCGGGCCGAACGTCCCAGCGCCGCACAAAAATACCGCGCTTTCGATGAGCGGAAAAGTGTATGGCGGGCCGTGGACGATGTGGAGGGATGCAGCCGACGACAAGGCGAACACCGATTGGCACCACGAGCTGACCGCCGCGCTCCGCCCGTTTAATGTCGGCTACTACATCGGCGAGTCGAATGCGGTCGAGCGCCCCGCGACCGCCGTGCAGGCATTCGCACCCGAAAACTGGCAGCGCCTCGCCGACCTGCGCGATAAATATGATCCGGACGGCGTCTTCTTCGGGTTTTTTGATGGCCTGCGAAATGCCTAAGCCCGCCCATCGAGCACCCGCAAGGAGGAGCGCCGCTGTCGCATTCCTTCTCGTTGCCGCCGCCCTCTCCGCTCCGGCTCGCGCCGAGGATGTCTCGATCCTCGATCAGCTCCGCGGCAAGGGTCCGACTTCGATCTCAGGCAATCCGGCCGCAGAGGATGCCATGCCCGGAACCGGGCTCGCGGGACGCCTGCTGCAGATTCCGGAGAGCACGGGCGTCCGCCTCGGCGGCGTCTGGCTGGGCGACTCGAACGGCCTCCTCTCCGGCGGTGCGCAGCCCGGAAAATGGAGCTTCAACAGCGCGCTCATTGCAGGCGGGAACTTCGATGCCGAAAAGCTCATCGGCTGGCAGGGCGCGTCGTTCGGGATCCAGTTCCTCCAGTTTAATGGCGAGGATACCAACGGCCAGGCCGGAAGCGTGCAGGGGTACAACAGCCTGCCCGGACCCGCCCCGCTCGACCGCTCGGAGCTCTACCAGCTCTGGTATCGCCAAACGCTTTTTGACGACCGCGTCGTGATCCGGATCGGCCAGCAGGTGCCGACGTACGATTTTAACAACGTCGCCCGCCCGGTCGCCACCCACGACGCGTCGCTTGCGATCCCCGCAGTCACCGGACTCCTCTACACGCCGGTCTTCGTCAACCCGACCCTGCTCGGGGCAATCGGCGGATATTACAACTCCGTCGCAGGGGTTTGCCTCTCGGTCGCCCCGACGCGGAATACATACCTCCGGTACGGATTTTACGATGGCAACCTCGCCCGCGGAGTCCAGTCCGGTCTGACTGGACCCCAATTTAACGGGTACACGTTCCAGATCTGGGAGGCCGGTGCGGACTGGGTCGTCGCCGACAAATACCCGGGCAACTTCGGGGCTGGCCTCTGGTACCAGTCCGGCGTCCTGCAAGGACCCAACGACATCTCGCAGAACGGGACCGGCGGGTACTACATGTTCGGAAGCCAGCGGATCTGGTCGAATGCCGAACGCCACCAGCCGGCCGATGGAGGGAAAACCGCCGACGGAAAATCGAAGCTCGTCTTTGCTCCCGCGCCCCGCCAGCCGGCCTCGCTCTCGACGTTTTTCCAGGCCGGGTTCAACAACTCGGAGACCCTGCCGGTCAACCAGTACTTCGGCATGGGCCTCACCGGGTTCGGGCTCGTCCCGAACCGTCCGTCGGATTCCGTCGGCCTCGGCATGTCGTGGGCCTGGCTGAACCCGAACCTCTTCGAACGCTCGAGCGAGCTGATGTTTCAAACCTACTACCAGGCCCACCTCGCCGGCGGCACATTTTTCCAGCCCGCGCTGAGCTACATCCCCACCCCGGGAGCCGGAGCCGATCTCGACGGAGCCTGGGCGCTCACGTTCCGGCTCATGGTGCTTTTCTAGAAAGACAGCCAAACATCAGAGATCCTGATGTCAGCCAGAGAAAATCCTAGGGAGGGAAAAGTCGGACGGCTCGGCGAGCCATCCCTACCGACGATCACTAGCTTTCCCCGCACGTTTTGATGGCTGGACCTCTGGATTACCGCCCGGACGATATCGCGCCTGCGCCGTCGTACTGCTCGTAGAACGTCGGCGGCTCGGTGGTGGCCGCGGGGCCTTTTGCGGCTTCGGCCATCAGCTTCTTGTAAACGACGCGTCCGCCGATCGTGGCGGCCAGGCGGGCCGGCGCTCCGAAAGCGCGGAAGAGATCCTGCAAGATCTGGTCAGCCTTGGCGTGCATGGCCGGGTTCTTCCGGTACCACTGCCGCGTCGCCCAGATCGAAGCGGGATATTGGATCCGGAGCGTGGACGCCTCGCGGCGGAACCGGCGGCGAACCCGCCGGTCGGACGATTTGCCGTATTTTTTCCATCCGAGCAGCGCGGTGCGCGCCATGCGCATCACGCTCGGGCCGTTCACTTCAAAATCTTCCGTGAACGCGCGGAGCAGGAACTCGGTCTCCATGCCGGCGGGAATGTTCGGGTGCTTGTGGGCGAACCGGAGCTGTCCGTGGATGTCCGCAGTCTCCTTACACTCGGGATCAAGCAGCGTGCCCTTCGCGCGGTGCTCCTCAAAGAGCGGCGTCCCGGGAACCGGGGTGTAAAGCATGAACTGGTGGAACTCGGTGTTGTGCGAGACCGCATGCTCGATCGCATCCGGCAGGTTTTCCGGGGTGTGTTCCTCGAGCCCGATGATCGTCGATCCCAGGATGCTGATCCCGTTCGACTGGAGCTCGCGGACGAGCTCGTGCGTGTCGGCCCCGTCGAGCTTCTGGTAGCGGCTCTTCTTGCCCTCCAGGCCCATCCAGACCCACGAAATCCCGAGCCGGACGAGCTGGTCGATTTTGTACGAACGCAGCACGTTCGCCGAGCTGAAGACATAAAGCGACCAGCTCTTGCCGCCGGCCTCCATGAGCTCGAGCAGACGGAGCGCCCGCTTCTTGTGCAGAAGGAAATTTTCGTCCATGACAAAAAACGTCTGGGCGCACATGTCCTTCTCGATTCCGCACATGACGTCGTAAAGCTCGTCTCCGGTCTCGTAAAAATTGACGAACTTCCCCTTCCCGCCGAACATCGCCGACGTCGAGCAGAAGTTGCACCCCATCGGGCATCCGACCGACGGGATCAGGGTGGCCGCGATGTCGCCCGGTTTGTCCCGCAGCATCATGCCCATCGTGCGCGTTCCGATCCCGGAAAGGATTCTCGGATGCCGCACCGGGGCCTTCACATCGTCGCCCAAAAACGCGCGGAACCATTGCACGCCCTCGCCGCGGGCAATCTCGTCCGCATCCAGGCGGGCCTTGACGTCCGGCACCCCGGAAATATGCCCGCCCACGATGATCTTCGCGTGCGGCTGGATCTCGCGGACCAGCCGGCACATCTCGCGCGCCTTCAAAAAATTCGGCGGAATCGCGCTGATCGCCACGATGTCGTACTTCTCGGTCTTCAGCTCCTCGATAAACCGCTCGAGGGTCGGAAAATCCAGCAGCGACGACGGGGCCGAGATGTTTTCGCGGATCAGCATGAGCCCCCACGAGCGATGAAACATCCGCAGGGAAAACGGCCCCTGCACGCGGGTGACCTGGTTGTGGTAGAGCTCCATCGGGTTGATCGCCCGGCTCCCGTACTCGTCGTCCCGGGCATAGGGGCCGAAGACGCTGGAAAATAAGATGCGCGGCTTTCCGCTCGCGGTGCTCACCGCTCCACACTCGCATTGGGGCATTAAGGACATAAGAAGCGGAACTTATGCCAGCCCGGAACGATCACCAACGGATTCCGCCCAAAAACCCCGGAAAACCGCGCAGTTCTTGAGCCACGTCAAGACTTTCGCGCCGGATGGGGCATGCGCAGCATGTTAAGGAAATTTTCTGGCCCGAAGGGACTGAATTCCAAAGCCCGGCTCGAAGGGCCGGGTTTTGAAATTCACGGCATCTGCGGGCTGAAAGTCCGCGATTTGGTACGGCGATGTGATGGACGCCTCCGAGTCGCGGCCATTCAGGCCGCCAAATCATTTTCCCGCGAAAACCCGGCCCTCCGAGCCGGGCTTTGGAATCCGCGCGCCTTTGGCGCTTGTCTTAGGCAGCAAACTTGACGCGCATGCCGCCGGGGGCTACGACCCTTGATTATTGAAAAAACCATAGGAACTTTTCCGTACCACCGATGAAGACGACGTTAATTTTGGATGACCACTTGGTGCGGAGAGCCAAGTCGCACGCGGCTTTACGCGGGCTGACCCTGAGTCGCTACATGGAAAAGTGCCTGGAGATCGGGCTGACGGGGATGAGGGAGCAGCGCGTGGGTGATTGGTTGCACACGCTGCCTGCGACACCCGCGGCTGCGGCCAAAGAAGTCAATGCCCTGTTGGAATCTGCGGACTTCGAGGCTGTCGATTCGGAGCCCGTTACCGGAGGAAGTTCCCGATGGTCTGGAAGACGCTGTTAAAAGTTTCGCCCACCTGATCCGCGATGTTGGCTGTCGCGGGGAACGGGTCCTCGTGTTTATACGGGTACGGGAAATCGAGCGATTCGACGGCGACCGGGATGTCGCGGTTCCTGCCGCGCAGCGTGTTTTCGACCTCATACGGCGGGATGACTTCATCCTGGGCCAGCGCGATGGCGGAGATCCGGCCGCTCATCTTGCGGAACCCTTCCTCGCGGAAGTCGGCCATGAATTTGTAGCTGAGCATGCTGCGGAACGCGATGCCGGAGAGGTCGGACAGGTGGGCGAGAAGCTTCGGGTCATGCCTCAGGTGGCTTTCGAGGTGCTCGACGACGAACGAGTAGAGCCGAACGTTCGCCTCGCTGTCCAAGATGAATCTGGAGACCGGAGAGATCCGGTTAAAAACCGGCCCTCCGCAGAACATGAACAGCTTGGAATCCGAGAACAGCCCGTCAGGGTTGCTGAGGAGGAGGACCTCGGAGAGGAAGCCTCCGATCGAGTACGCCATGATGTCGACGGTCGGGTTCTCCGCAAAGCGCGGGTGGTCGCCGCGCCGGCACTGGGAGACAAAATCCCGCACGTCGTGGAACGTCTGCAGCCCGGACCAGATAAATCGCTCCGGGTTCCTGTGCAGGCGGGTGCTGATCGCCGCATTCAGCAGCGACGAGTGCAGGACGTCGGGGAAATCTTTTTTTCGCTGCCGGCTGATCGCGTGCATGAGGCGGACGTCGCTCCAGGCGACCGGGGCGCGGTTCATATGAAACGCGATCGGGAAGAGGACGACCGTCTTACCGGTGAGCGCAAGGATCTTCGCTGCCCACGGGAGGTACTTGTGCCAGTGCTTTTCGTTGAACCCGTGAAAGAGGAGGACCATGCCGCGGGATTTTTCGACGTGGTCGGGCTGGAAGATATGGTAGGTGAAGGCTCGGTTTTCCTCCACCTGGGAGTCGGGGGTGTCCAGGACATCGCCGGCCGGTCCGCCGCAGCAATCCGGCAGGAACGACGTATGGCGCGACGCGAAAGCGTGGTTGAAGACGGTCATCTCCCCCTCGAGCGGGATCCGCTCCGCGTCGCAGGTGACGCGGTCCTTCAGATACTCGTGGAGCTGCAGGTAGTTCATGCTTTTTCTCCCGTTGCTATGGGGAGCAGAAAATGTGCGACGGCCTCGCGCAGGCGCGGGGGCACGGTCGCCAGCACGTGCACGCCGTCGTCCTCATACGTCAGAGAATGCACCTGGCCCTCGCGGTGCACGCGGGCGAGGAGGTCCGACCTCTCGGCGGGAAGGAGGAGTTGCACCGAGCGGGTCTGGCGGCCGACCATCTCGGAAAGCCGGGCAACCAGCTCGTCCAGCCCCTGCCCGGAATGCACCGAGATGAACACCGCGTCGGGAAAGCGCTGGCGCAGCCAGATCCGGGTCGTCTCGTCCTCGACGCGGTCCATCTTGTTGAAGACGATCAGGGCCTGGCTCGTATCGGCGCCCAGGCCTTCGAGCACCTTCATCGTCGTGTCGTAGAACTCCATCACGCGCGGGTGGGAGGCATCGAGGACATGGATCAGGAAGTCCGAGAGCGCGGCCTCCTCGAGCGTCGCGTTAAACGACTCGATGAGCCCGTGCGGGAGCCGGCGGATGAATCCCACCGTGTCCGTGAGCAGCAGGGGCTGCTTGTTCGGCAGCGCGATCTTGCGCGTCGTCGTGTCGAGCGTCGCAAACAGCTTGTCCTCGACTAGCACCTCGCTGCCAGTGAGCGCCCGCATCAAAGAGCTCTTTCCGGCGTTGGTATAGCCGACGAG
>JBGTAT010000368.1:0-4249 GCA_041749755.1 Terrimicrobiaceae bacterium
CTTACGTGCGTATTTTATTGGTAAGTCGTTGAAAAATGGGGAGTCGAGAGAAAAACACGCCTGGGTCGCATCTATATGTGGGGGTGAAAATCGACTTTTTGGAATTTCCTGAAAATCCACCCTGTTTTCGGACAGGCCCAAAATAGGATGGAACCTTCCGTGCCGACAAGTACTCTTGAGGGGCGTCTTCAATCGGTCCAGCACGTTCCACCTTTCCATCGGGATAGGGTGAAGACATCACAATATCGAATGCCTCATTCGGAGAATCCCGCAGAAACAGATACCTTTTTGCCCATCGATCAGTATAACCGGCGCCAAGTTGCCGCGATGCTTCATCAAGGATCTCACGATAAGTCACATTTTTAAGGTCGATTTTGACATCTTTAGTCCATATCTCACTGCTCGACGCCTGCATAAGCGCAAGACCAACGCCCAGTCCAGCGCCACGCAACTCATAATTCAGTCGATCTACGACTGTCGGCAATGGCCCTGTTATTTTGACGTAAGAAAATTTAATCTCGGATAATGGAGTGCGCTTAGTGTTCGATGGATCCAGCACCGCTTGATTTGCGTTGCTTGTTTGCCAAGCGCCGTTCTGAGCACATCCGTTCAAAAATATACAGAGGAAAACGAGGAAATATGACGCTCTCTCACATCGCGCACTGTGGATCACATTACTTATCATTTTCCCTCCTTCTTTCGTGTTTCCTTTTTTGCGGTGACAGGCTTGACATCCTTTTTGAAAAAACCGCCAACCCTCTCGGTGCGGGTTTGGCGGTTCCCGTTGTTGTCGTACGTGCAGGTGACCGTCCGGTTGCCTTCCGTGAACTCGGTGAGTTGGTTCGCCGCGTTGTAGGCGTAGGAGGTATTGACACCCCCCTTGCTCATAGACTCCCGGTTGTTGGCATCATCGTACCCGAATGTCGTTGCCGCCCCGTTGCCGGTCACGGTTTCTGTGGTCAGGCTGTTGGTGGTCACAAAGGGAGAACAGGGCAGGCTACCAGAACAGGACACTCAGGCCCTCGACGCGCCGGAAGTGCTCGTCCCTGGTTGCCAGCGGCAACCCGCACTGGACCGCCACCGCTGCGATCCAAATGTCATTTTGCGGGATGGGCGTCCCGTCTCGCGCCAACTGCGCGGCGATCTTCCCGTATTGCCGGGCGGTTTCGTTGTCGGCGCCCAAGACATTGGATGCCACGAGGAACCGCTCGATTTTCCTGAGATTTTCCTCGGTCCGGGCCGATTTGAACGCCCCGTAGTAGAGCTCTCCCAGGGCGGTCTGCGGAACGTACAGTTCCTCATAGGCGGCCAGTTTGTCGGATACCGCCGCCGCATTTCGGAAGTGGTGAACAATGACGCTGCTGTCGAGCAGGACGCTATTTCCAGTCATCGGGATCGATCCGGTCGCCTTCCTCGCGCACGGCCATTTCAAAGGCATTGCCTTCCTCCCCGCTCAGGCAACCCGCCGTGGCTTTTAGGGCGGCAAGGCGTTCCTCCCGACGCCGCGGATTGAGTCGGCTGACATAGCCCGCCACCTCCACCAGCTTGGGCGCTGGCAACGTTTCGAGGTCTTTGACGATGGATTCCAACACGCTCATGATTTTTTTACTTTAAGCTTTCTCCGGGACCTTGGCAACTTCCGCAGGATGGGTCTGCTCGCCGCAGCCTGACACAAGCGGGATGCTGAGTCCACCGTAGAGGCAGGAAATCCGGTTCCCGGCGCGGCGGAGATCATGTTCCGGTCCTTGAAATGCGCGCCATTGATTCCAGCCGTTGATTTGCTTTTGACCCGGCACGGGCAATGCCTTAACACGCTGGGAACAATATTTTTGCCATCATGTCCAAGCTTCCCACGATTATCTACACGAAGACCGACGAGGCCCCTGCGCTCGCGACGTACTCCCTGATCCCGATCGTCCAGTCGTTTACCAAGCACTCCGGGATTTCTGTGGAGACCCGGGACATCTCGCTGGCCGGCCGGATCCTTGCCCAGTTTCCTGAGATTCTCATCCCCGATCAAAAAGTGGATGACGCGCTGGCCGAGCTCGGGGCGCTCAGCCTTTTGCCCGAGGCCAACATCATCAAGCTTCCCAACATCAGCGCCTCGCTCCCGCAGCTGAAGGCGGCGATCGCCGAGCTTCAGAAAAAAGGTTACCCCCTCCCCGACTACCCGGACTCCCCGCAAACCGATGCGGAAAAGGACGCGCGCGCGCGCTACGACCGGACCAAGGGCAGCGCGGTGAACCCGGTTCTCCGCGAGGGAAATTCCGACCGTCGCGCTCCGAAGGCGGTCAAGGAATATGCGCGGAAGCACCCGCACTCGATGGGGAAATGGTCGAAGGACTCGAAAACGTCGGTGGCCACGATGGGGAAGGATGACTTTTTCTCAAATGAAAAGTCGGTCGTCGTGCCTGCGGCGACGTCGGTCCGCATCGAGTTTGTCGCGGCCGACGGCTCCGTGCAGGTGCTCAAGGAAAAGACGCCGCTCCTGGCCGGCGAGATCCTCGACGGAACGGTCTTGCGGAAATCGGCGCTCCTCAAATTTCTTGATGAGCAGATCGCAAAGGCCAAACAGGATGGGGTCCTCTTCTCCCTGCATATGAAAGCCACGATGATGAAGGTCTCGGACCCGATCATCTTCGGCCACGCGGTGCGCGTGTTTTTTAAGGATCTCATCGCCAAGCATGACGCCGTCCTCCGCGGCCTCGGGGTCGATTTGAACAACGGCCTCGGCGACCTTGTCGCCAAGATCCAGGCTCTTCCCGCCGACCAGAAGGCGGCGATCGAGGCAGACCTCCAAGCCGTTCTGGCCGCCGGCCCCGCGCTGGCGATGGTCAACTCGGACAAGGGGATCACAAACCTTCACGTGCCCAGTGACGTGATCGTGGACGCCTCGATGCCGGCCATGATCCGGACGTCCGGCCAGATGTGGAATGCCGAGGGCAAGCCGCAGGACACGCTCGCCGTGATCCCGGACAGCTGCTACGCTGGCGTGTACCAGACGGCGATTGATTTCTGCAAGGCCAACGGCGCGCTCGACCCTCGCACGATGGGCAGCGTCCCGAACGTCGGTCTCATGGCCCAGGCGGCGGAGGAATACGGCTCGCACAATAAAACGTTTGAAATTCCGGCTGCCGGAACGGTTCGCGTCGTCGACGCCGCCGGAAAAACCCTGATCGAGCACGCCGTCGAGGCGGGCGACATCTGGCGCGCATGCCAGACGAAGGACGCCCCGGTGAAGGATTGGGTGAAGCTCGCGGTGACCCGCGCCCGTGCGACCGGAACGCCCGCGATCTTCTGGCTGGACAAAAACCGCGCGCACGACGCACAGGTCATCGCCAAGGTTCAGGCCGAACTCGCGGCCCACGACACGTCGGGCCTCGATATCCAAATCCTCCCGCCGGCAGCCGCCTGCCAGGTGAGCCTCGAGCGGATCGTGCAGGGCAAGGATACGATCTCGGTAACCGGAAACGTGCTCCGCGACTACCTCACCGACCTGTTCCCGATCCTGGAGCTCGGCACGAGCGCGAAGATGCTTTCGATCGTGCCGCTTATGAACGGCGGCGGGCTCTTCGAAACCGGTGCCGGCGGGTCGGCCCCGAAACATGTCCAGCAGTTCGTCCAGGAAAACTACCTGCGCTGGGATTCGCTCGGCGAATTCCTCGCCCTCGCCGTCTCGCTCGAGCACCTCGGCGAAACGTTCTCGAACCCGAAGGCCAAGGTCCTCGCCGCGACGCTCGACGAGGCGACGGGGAAATTTCTTGAAAATGACAAGTCGCCGGCGCGCAAGGTCGGCGGCCTCGACAACCGGGGCAGTCACTTTTACCTCGCCCTCTACTGGGCCGGGGCCCTGGCCGCGCAGAATGACGACCCCGAGCTCCAGGCGATCTTCGCTCCGATCGCGCAGGCCCTCGCCGCAAACGAAGATCAGATCGTGAGCGAGCTGGTGGCCGTGCAAGGAAAGCCGGTGGACATCGGCGGCTACTACCAGCCAGACGACGCCCTCGCGTCCGCCGCGCTTCGCCCGAGCGCGACGCTCAACGGAATCCTGGCCAAACTGTAAAGCTCCTTCCCATGACGATCTACCTTGATAACAACGCCACCACGTGCGTCTCGTCCGACGTGCTGGAGGCGATGCTGCCGTGGCTCGGAGAGGAAGGCTACGGCAATCCGTCCAGCGCCTACGGGCTCGGACGCCGTGCTGCCGCAGCGCTCGACGTGGCGCACGAGCAGGTCGCTGCTCTGGCCG
>JBGTAT010000369.1:0-4065 GCA_041749755.1 Terrimicrobiaceae bacterium
GGCCGGCGTCGATGAGGTGCGGGCCGAACTCCTCCCCGAAGGGAAGGTCGAGGCGATCCGCGAGCTCAAAAAGCAGGGCCGCGTCATGATGGTCGGCGACGGGGTGAACGATGCTCCGGCGCTCGCCACCGCCGACCTCGGGGTCGCCATGGGAGCGGCCGGAACCGACATCGCCATGGAGACCGCGGATGTCGTGCTCATGGGCGACAAGCTCGAAAATATTCCGCTGCTGCTCGCGATCGCCCGCCACGCCAAGCGCGTCCTCTGGCAGAACCTGATCTTCGCCTCGTCGGTGATCCTGATCCTCCTCATCGCGGCCTTCGGCATCGACCTCCCGCTCCCGATGGGAGTCGTCGGGCATGAGGGCAGCACCGTGCTCGTCTGCCTCAACGGCCTCCGCCTCCTCATCTATAAACCCCGCTTCGCGCCCAGCAAGTAGTCGGGCGCGGCGACATCAGGCGGCCGGGGGAGGCGCCCCCAACGGGAGCGCGCACCAACATGGAGGGACGACCTCCGTGTCGTCCGACTTCGTCTGCCCCGCAAACCAACAAATGGGCCCTGGCGGAGCAGAGCCCTCCAAGGGTAACGAGCGCGTCGGGGGACGACCCCCTTCCGACATCAGTCCCGTTCTCCCGGCCGCTTAAAAAGTTTTCCGCAGGTGGCTTGGGAGGATCCCAAGCTGCTCCCGGTATTTCGCCACCGTGCGGCGGGCGACCGCGAGCCCCTGCTCGACGAGCAGGCGCACGATCTCCTGGTCGCTGTGCGGATGCCTCGGGTTCTCCTCTTTAACCAGGCTCGCGATCGCCAGGCGCACGCTCTCGTTGCTCACCGCCTCCCCCTCGCTGTTCGTGTAGCCGTGCGTAAAAAAGTATTTGATCTCGAAGATCCCCTGCGGGGTGGAGATGTACTTTCCCGACGCCGCCCGACTGACCGTCGTCTCGTGGACGCCGACCGCATCCGCCACCTGGCTCATCGTCATCGGCTTCAGGCGCGAGGGGCCGTGCTCCAAAAACTCCCGCTGGCGCAGAGCGATCTCCCGGCCGATATTCAAAAGCGTGTTCTGCCGCTGCTGGATGCTCCGGATAAAAAAGTTGCCGCCCTTGATCTTGTCCCGCAGGTACTCCCGCACCTCGCGCACCGAACCGGACAGCATGTCCTTGTAGTCGTCGGAAATCCGGAGCGATGGGATCCCGTCCTGGCTCAGTCGCACCGTAAATTCGTCGCCATCCCGCTCGATCACGATCTCCGGGATCACGACCTGCTCGGCCTCAAACGAAAAGGCCGCGCCTGGCCGGGGTTCGAGCTGCGCGATCGCCGCTGCCGCGCGATGGACCTCGGATGCCGGCACGTCGAGCGCCTTCGCGATCTCCGCCATCTTTTTGCGTCCGAGCTCCTCCAGGTGGTGCCTGGCAATCCGCGCTTCGGTCGAGTATTGGCGGCCCTGGCTCTTGAGCTGGAGGTACAGGCACTCGGCAAGGTTCCGCGCCGCAATGCCCGCCGGCTCCAGCCCCTGGACTTTTTCCAGCACGCGCTCGGCCTCGAGCGGGCTCACCCCCGCCGCATACGCCACGTCCTCCACATCCGCCCGAAAATACCCCTGCTCGTCAAGGTTCCCGATAACCTCGGCCGCGATCCGCGCGTCCGCCTCCGGCCACGCGGCCGTCTGTGCCATCATGTGCTCGAGCAGGCTCGGCGGGCTCATCTGGGAATCAAAAAAGTGCTGCCGCCGCTCAGCCGCCTCCCGCGTCCAAGGCTCCGAAACCGCCCGCTGGCCGTAATAGTCGTTCCACTGCTCCTCCATCCCGCTCCGCGGCTTCTCCCCCGCCGTCTCCGGATGCACCGGAGCCACCTCCTCCAGCGCCGGGTTCTCCCGCAGCTCGGCATCCACCAGATCCCGCAACTCCGCCAGCGGCGCTTGTAATATGTTCAGGCTCGCCTGCATCTGCGGCGAAAGCGTCTGCTGCAACGCCATTCCCGCCAGCTGTTCCATGCCTGCCATAAAACAACAATTCGGGCACGAATCATGCTTGTGCAAGCAATATTCGCGCCATTATCATGGCAATATGAGTGGGATTTCTTTTCGCCTCGTCGCGCCGGTTGACCACCTTTCGGAGATGGCCTGGGTGGTGGGGAATCATCCGGCGCTGGGGAGCTGGCAGCCGTCCCTTGCGCTGCCGATGCATCGCGAGGGCGCTTATCTGATCGGCAAGGCCGAGGTGGAGAGCGGGTTTGAGCTTGAGTACAAGATCATCCGGGGCAGCTGGGAGGCGGAGGAGGTGAACGCCTACGGCCATGTGTGCGAAAACCACCGGCATCATGTCTGGTTGGATGCGACGCTCTCCCACACGATCGCGGATTGGAAGGACCGCTACCGCGGACGACTCACGCCCGACCGGGTGCATTCGCAGGCGTTGGCGGGGGGGCGCGACCTCCTGGTCTGGCTGCCTGCGGAATACGGGAGCGTGGCGGGGCAGAGGTTTCCGGTGCTTTATTTGCACGACGGCGCGAATGCTTTTGACCCAGCCACCAGCGCGATCTCGGGAGTCGACTTGGCGGCTGACGAGTGGGTGAGTCGGCTGTCTGCTGAAGGGTCATTTCCGTCGGCGATCGTCGTGGCCGTCTGCCATCCGGAGGGATTCGACGAGGAGGGCCGGTCGATGCGGGACGTCGATCTTTCCCCGGAGCTCGGGGGAGCGGCTTATGCGGATTTTGTCGCCACCGAGCTCGTCGGGCATATCGACGCGCACTACCGGACGCTGGCCAGGCCGGAGGCTCGCATCCTCGGCGGGGTTTCCCTCGGGGCTCTCAATACCCTCTTCATCGCGCTGCGGCATCCGACGGTCTTTGGAAAAACCGTCTGCCTTTCGACCTCGTTTGAAGATGTTTCGCTCTCGGTGCCGATCCAATCCCGCCAGCTGCGCGCGCTCGCCGACCTCCCGGCCCTCCCGCGCGATTGCCGGATGTATTTTGACTACGGAACCGAGGGGCTGGATGAATGTTATGACCCCTACCATGCTGAGCTGGGATCTCTCCTCCGCGAAAAGGGGTGGCGCGATGGGCGCGAGTTTGTCATCACAAAAATTCCTGGTGGCACTCACGAGGAGCTTTCGTGGAGGCAGCGCCTGGGGCCAAGCTTGGAGTGGATCAACCAATCTCGCGCACCAAGCGTGACATGAAGCTCAAAAAACTGGCTCATCCGCACCCCCCGCAATCAAAAATCAGAGGTCTTCGAATCATCTGCCCCTTGCCCGGCGGCCTCAAGCCGGGCGCTCCCGATTGCCATGGTTAGGAGCCGTCAAGAAATGAAGGCAGCACCTTCATTTCTTTGCGGCTCCTTACTGGTAGTCCTCGCTCCGGTTGCTGAGGTCCCTGAGGAGGTAGGCGCCGAGTGCGGTTGCCGCCAGCGAGGCGAGACCCAGGAAGACGAAGCCCGGACGGTAGGCGATGTGGTCGAACATCCAGCCAACCAGCACCGGGCCGATCGAGTTCGACCCGATCATGCAAAACCCGAGGAGCGTAAAGTGGCCGGCCCGGTTCTCGGGCCGGGGGATCCCGCACGTCAGCGCATTCATGGCCCCGGAAAACCCGCTCCATGCGACGGCAGCCAGCGAGGTTGCGATCAGGACGGTTGCCGTGCCGGGGAAAGCGGCGAGCGGAAAAAAGCCGGCGGCCGAAAGGGCGGGCCAAAGGAGGAGCGAGTTCCGTGCTCCCCAGCGGTCGGTGATCCAGCCCGCTCCCGGACTCAGGACCACCCGCGCGACGGCGGTGCACATCCCGATCCACGCGGCCATCTGCGGCTCGAACTTCAGCTCGCGGAACCCGAACACGCTCGCAAAGACTGCCAGCTGGCCGAGCAGCGGCGAGATCAGGCAAATGACGAACGTCAGCCGCAAAAATTTGGCATCGCGCAGAAACGCCGTCCACATCGCCTTCCCCCATGGCGAGGGCGAGCGTTCGACCGGGGTGGCGGGTTCCTTGGCGAAGAGGATGGCGGTGTCAGCGATCTGGCAGAGCAGCCATGCCAGCACGAGCAGGGCACCGAACCCCTGGGGCTTGTCCAAAATC
>JBGTAT010000370.1:0-5471 GCA_041749755.1 Terrimicrobiaceae bacterium
AGGCACGCCTCGGCCGACGTGCCGCCGATCACAAACGCCAGGTGGTAGGGCGGACATGCCGCGGTCCCGAGGGTCTGCATCTTCTCGACTAAAAATTTTTCCAGGCTTGCCGGGTTGAGGAGCGCCTTCGTCTCCTGAAAGAGGTAGGTTTTGTTTGCCGACCCGCCCCCCTTTGTGACGAAGAGGAATTCGTACGAGGGGCCATCCGCCGCATAGAGGTCGATCTGGGCCGGGAGGTTGGTCCCGGTGTTCACCTCCTCGTACATATCGAGCGCGGCCGTCTGCGAGTACCGGAGGTTCTCGCCGGTGTAGGTGTTGTAGATTCCGCGGGAGATCGCCTCCTCGTCATGCCCGCCGGTCCAGACCTGCTGGCCCTTTTTTCCGACGACCGTGGCGGTGCCGGTATCCTGGCAGAACGGCAGCACGCCGTGGGCGGAAACCTCGGCGTTGCGCAGCAGCGTGAGCGCCACCGTCCGGTCGTTCTCGCTCGCCTCCGGGTCGTCCAAAATCGCGGAGACCTGGGCAAGGTGCGCCGGGCGCAGAAGGTACGAAACATCGTGGATCGCCCGCTGCGCCAGGAACGTCAGCGCCTCGGGATCAACCTTCAGCACCGGCTTTCCGTCAAACTCCGCCACCGAAACAAACTCGTCGGTGAGCTTCAGATATTCGGTCTCATCCTTCCCGAGCGGAAAGGGCTTCTGGTACGAAAAGGTAGGAGTTGGTTTGGCCATAGGACTTGGTATTAGAAAAATTTATACTTCCACAGATCGCCATTTTTCGCAACTGCCAATCTGCGGCGGGGTTTGCCAGCGCTCGCGCATCTCCGAAAGTTGCAAAAGCGGGCTCCGCCTTGAGGGGGCTTGTTTGGAGTTCCGCCTTCAGGCGGCGCTTTTTAGGCCGCCCCCCTCGCTAGCCGCCTAAAGGCGGAACTCCAAACCCGGATGCCCTCCGCCTAACAGGCGGTGAACTTTCGTGCATGCGCCCGACGGGCCACGCCAAAAAGTTCGTGGCTCGGGCCTATGCGCTGGCGGCCGCGACGATGTACTTGCGAAGGCTGGAGAGGGCGTTGCTGCGGTTGGGGGAGATCAGCGCGGCGAGGCCGGTCTCGTCAAAAAAGTCCGGCTCGACGGCGAGGATCGCGGCGGGGCACATCCCGTTATAAAACCCGCAGACCGAGGCGGCGATCCCCTTCGAGATTGAGGCGTCGGCATCCATCTGAAAAACGAGCCCCCCGTCGGCGCTCTCTGTGTGAATCCAGAGTTGCGAGATGCATCCCGGCAGCAGCCGGTCGGGCGATTTGAGAGACTCGTCCATCGCCGGGTACTTGCGCCCGAGTTGAAGGACGTAGAGCAGGCGCTCATCGCCGGGCGGCAGCATCGTCAGGCGGCGGATCAGGGTCGCCTTGCGGGCTTGAATCTCTTCCACATCTGCGGCGGTATCTCGGCTCATGGTGCCGGGAAGTGAAACAACCGGACCCCACGCAAGGCAAGAATTGGTTTGGACCCATCCCGGGGGGCCGGCGCGCAGGGTCGTGCAGGAGATTAACGCAAGGGGGTCTTGCCTCTGGGCCGACAGATACGCACGGGCAAGATGCCCCTGCCACTTTTCGTGGAAGCATCCGGCGACGCTGGCCTTCAACTCCGACGCTGGCTCAGCAGATATGCGGGTACGAAGAGCAGGGCTGCAGCCAGAAGAGCGCAGGCGGATGGCTCCGGGACCGGGGTCAACCCGATCATGCCATTCTCCAGGTCGTACACGACGTCGTACTGCTGGAAAATCAGCGCGCCGACATTCAGGTACGTCGCCCCGCCATCGCCCCGTTCACTTTCGTAAACCAGATTCCTTCCGCGCTCGTTCCCGGCCACCAGGGAGAAGACGGTGACCTCCGGCACCGAGACCCCTGCGGGCGTGGAGATGAGCGTTAGCCCCGCCCCGTTGCTCAGCTGCACGAGGTCGGACCCCGACATCTCGCTGAATGGTTCGAGAAGCGACTTGTCCGCGGGATGAAAATCCAGCCCGGGGGTCGGGTTGCCGGTATCCAGATTAATCCCGAGATCTTCGAACGTATACGTGTCACCGCCGAGCGTGAGCGTCATGTTCGCTGACAAAATCTCGGCCGAGTACGTTGCAAACCCGCTCCCGGTGAAGGGGTCCGACGGGTTGGCCCCCTGCATTTCGAACCAGATCGTATCCGGGTTGGCCAAGTCCGCGGCGTTAAGCCCGACCTGCACGTTGGCCCCGGACGTGCTCCCGTACGGGCCGAGCGAGACCTTGTACCCGCCGGTGATTCCATTCCCGTAGGTCAGCTGCGCAAAAATGTTTTCGATCCCGTGCGCGCCGTGTTTGAGCGTCAGCCCAAAGTCGCCATAGAAGTGCTCCTGGACCGGTGCCTGGCTCCCGGCATTCGGCCAGAGCGTGGCGTTTCCCTGAGTGATCGTACCCGCCCGGCCGACCTTGAAGGTGGAGGCGGCCGGACTGAGGACGACCGAGCCGTCCTCGCAGTAAAAAGTGACCGGTGCAGTGGCTACGAATCCCTCGTAGGAAATTTGGGTGCTGAAGGTTTTTGTGAACGGGGTCGTGGAGACCGTGACATCAGTATTCCCCCACCAAGCCGCCGACGCCGCGTAGGAGGCGTAGAACCCTTCCCCCCCGGTATCAAATTCAAACATCTGCGGCCCGCCCCCCCCGAGGCCGATGTAGATCCCGTATTTGTAGTACGTCGAGCCACCCGATTCGTATCCGAATGTCGTGAGCGGGATCGTATAGATCTGCTCGATATCGGCGCCGCGCGCCGAGACAGCCAGGAAAATGCCAGCGGCCCAGAGAAAAAATTGCCTTCGGATTCCCATGCGGTGACGGTTTTGAGAAAAAAACATACACAAATCCCAACCTCGCGCAAGAATCCACGCGCGCGGCGGCCACCGCGAAAAACCGCAGGATTTCCTCATTGCCACGGGGCAAATTCTCGGGGAATCTCTTCCGCTTGCCGGATCGCCGCAAACGGGCACTCTGGCTGAGTGACAGATCGATTCTCATGAGCGTAAAAAAGAAAAAAACCGTCGCACCTGCGGACTATTCGAAGTCGGAAATCAACGCCGCCCTGAGCGCGGAGGACAAGATCGGGTATTTGTCCGAGATGCTCCGGATCCGGAGGTTCGAGCAGACGTCGCTGAAGTATTACAATCAGGGGAAGATGGGAGGCTTTTTGCATCTCTACATCGGGCAGGAGGCTGTGGCTGTGGGCACGGTTTCGCTGATGGGCAAGGACGACCATGTGATCACTGCATATCGCGACCACGCGCATGCCCTTGCGGTCGGGATGGACATGAACGCCTGCATGGCCGAACTCCTCGGCAAGGAGACCGGCTGCTCGCGCGGCAAGGGCGGCTCGATGCACTACTTCGCGCCGGACAAAAATTATTGGGGCGGTCACGGGATCGTTGCCGGCCAAACCCCGCTCGGACTCGGCCTCGCGTACGCGCTCAGGTACAAAGGCCTCAAGGGCTGCTGCCTCTGCTTCCTGGGTGACGGGGCGGTCAACCAGGGGTCGTTCCACGAATCCCTGAACCTCGCGGCGCTCTGGAAGCTGCCGGTCATCTACGTCATCGAGAACAATCAGTATTCGATGGGGACCAGCCAGGAGCGCTCGTCGGCGGTGAAATCCTGCCTCGCCGAGCGCGCGGAGGGATATGGGATCGCCTGGGACGCCGCGAACGGGGAAGACCTCTACGAGGTGCGCGCCAAAACCTGGGCGGCCATGAGCCGCGCCCACGAGGAGGGACTGCCATTTGTGCTCGAGGTCGATACGTACCGCTACTACGGGCACTCGGTCGCCGATGCCAACGCCAAAAAGTACCGCAGCGCGGAGGAGATCGAATCCTACAAAACCCACCACGATCCGATCCGCCTCTGGCGCGCCCGCCTGATCGAGGAAAAAGTCATCACCGACGAGGCGGCCGACGCGCTCGACGCCAAGATCAAGGAGGAGGTCGCCGCCGCCGGCCAGTTTGCCGTGGACAGCGACCCTCCCGCCCCGCAGACGATCTTTGAGGACGTCTACTGGGAGGTCGACAACCAGACCGAAGCCGGCCAGACCGGACGCCACTTCTTTGGAGACTAGATGAGAGACGGCACCCAACCGCCTGCACGCCGCTCACCCTCGCTCGATTCCCACATTTTTTATTCCGCCTAATATGCCACTCATCACCTACCGCACCGCCATCAACCAGGCCCTGGCCGAGGAGATCATCCGAGATGAAAACGTCGTGATCATCGGGGAGGAGGTCGCCCAGTACAACGGAGCTTACAAGGTCACCGAAGGGCTCTGGGCGAAGTTCGGCGACAAGAGGGTCGTGGACGCCCCGATCAGCGAGGCCGGGTTCATCGGCATGGGGATCGGCGCCTCGATGCTCGGGATCCGCCCGGTCATGGAGCTCATGTTCTGGAGCTTCGCGTACGTGGCCTGGGACCAGATCATCAACAACGCCGGGCAGATCCGGTACATGAGCGGCGGCCTGATCAACTGCCCGATCGTCATCCGCGGCCCGGCCAACGGCGGCACGAATGTCGGTGCCACCCACTCGCATACCCCGGAAAACTTTATCGCCAACACGCCCGGCCTGAAGGTCGTCTGCCCGGCAACCGCGTATGATGCAAAAGGGCTCATGAAGGCCGCGATACGCGATAACGACCCGGTCTGCGTGATGGAAAACACGCTCCTCTACGGCGAGACGTGGGAGGTTCCAGAGGAGGAATACGTGATCCCGCTCGGGGTCGCCGACATCAAGCGCGAAGGTTCGGACATTTCGTTCATCGCGCACGGGCGCGCCGTCCTCACCGCTCTGAAAGCGGCCGAGCAACTCGAGGCCGAGCACGGGATCCGCGCCGAGGTCCTCGACCTGCGCTCGATCCGCCCGCTCGATGAGGAGGCGATCCTGGCCACCGTCCGAAAAACCCACCGCGCCGTGCTCATCGATGAGAACAAGCCATTCTGCGGGGTTTCCGCGCAGATCGCGGCCACGATCCAGGAGAAGGCATTTGACGACCTCGATGCCCCTGTCCAGCGGGTGAGCTCGCTCGATGCCCCCGCGATCTACTCGCCGGCCCTCGAGCCACTCCAGCTCCCGACCGTCGAACGGATCCTGGCGAAAGCGCTGGAAATTTGCTGATCAACATCCACCATTCTTATACCTATGCCCGATATCACGATGCCCAAGTTGAGCGACACGATGCTCGAAGGAACGCTTGTCAAATGGCTCAAAAAAACCGGTGACAAAATCGAAGTTGGCGACGTTCTTGCCGAGGTCGAGACCGACAAGGCGACGATGGAGATGGAAGCCTTTGAGGACGGCGTGCTGACCGAGATCATCGTCCCCGAGGGCGGGGTCGTGAAGGTGGGCGAACGCCTGGCAGTCATCGGGGGCGACGGCAAGTCTGCCGCGCAGCCGGCCGCCAAGCCAGCAGCGGCTCCC
>JBGTAT010000371.1:0-3159 GCA_041749755.1 Terrimicrobiaceae bacterium
CGACGACGGCAAAGTCAAAAATGTTCCACCCGCTACGGAAAAAGTGGAGCCGGTAGGCTAGCAGGCGGGATCCGATTTCGACAAGGAAGACGGCGAGGCAGAGCTTGTCCAGGATCCGGAGCGCCGGCCCGAACCGGTCCATCGCCGCCGCGCTCGTCTCCAGGCCGAGGATCGCGGCGTTGAAGAGAATGACCCCGACCACAAAATGCTGGAACACGCGCGACTCGACGCGGCGGGCGAGGGCGATCCGCCAGCCCGCCACCCCCGGCCGCATGTTCAGCTCCACCAAATCCTGTTCTCCCATCACGTGTCTTCGGTTGGATCGACTAAGATCGCTGTGGTGCGGATGCCCCGGTCATCCCGGCTGCTTGTCCTCCTTGGCCGGGACCAGGATCGACAGCACCGTGGCTGCGGCGAGCGTGCCCAGGACGACGACCAGCGAGATGAGCGGGTCGATCTTGATGCTCTTGATCTCGCCGGCGGTCAGGCCGAAATCGTTGAAGTACGGCGGCGCGGCCAGCAGGAGCAGCTTGATGCCGACAAAGGCGAGGATTAGGATCAGGGCGGGCTTCAGGAAGCGGAATTTCGAGATCAGGGCGGCCAGGCAGAAGTAGAGCGCCCGCAGGCCAAGGATCGCAAAGATATTGCTGGTGAAGACGATGAACGGATCCGGCGTGATCGCGAAGATGGCCGGGATCGAGTCCACCGCAAAAACGAGGTCCGTGATCTCGACCATGATGAGGGCGAGAAAGAGCGGTGTGATGGCCTTCCGCGCGGAAAGCGTGCCGGGCTCCGCCGGGGCTGCGATGTCCGCTCCAGTTTTCGGGTCCCTGATGTAGGTCGGCGCCACCGTCCGGTTGGTGAAAAATTTTTGTCCGTCGTAAAAATCGACCGTGCGGAAGAACCGCTTCGCGAGCTTCACGACCGGGTTTTTGCCGGGGTCGCTGTGGCTGGTGATGAGCGCCATCTTGAGCGCGGTCAGGATCAGGAAGATTCCGAAGATGATGAGGATCCACGTGTACCGCATGATCAGCTCGGCCCCGAGGTAGATCATGCCGCCGCGCATGATCAGTGCGCCGATGATGCCCCAGAACAGGACGCGGTGCTGGTACTTTGCCGGGATAGCAAAGTAGCCGAAAATCATCGCGATGACGAAGATGTTGTCCATCGCCAGCGACTTCTCGACGACGTAGCCGGTGAGGTATTGGACCGCCGCGGTGGCACCAGTGACCTCTCCCAGGACGATCGCTCCGCCAGCATACGTCGGGGTATCCATCCCCAAGCTCAGCCAGTGGAACTCGTAGGCGTAATAAACAAATGCCGTGAACGAGAGCCCGCACGTGAGCCAGACGGCGGACCAGGCCATGGATTCCTTGAGGCTGACCTCATGCGCCTCCCGGTGGAAGACGCCTAAATCAAGCGCGAGGAAGGCCATCACGAGCGCGATGAACCCGACATACGCCCAAATCTTCATGTCGGCGGCGGGGATCGTGGTTGCTGCGATAAAAAGGAGGTCGGTCATGGTGTTTGGCGTGGTGGTTGGCGAAAGGTTGGAGGAAGACATCTAGGCTGGGCGGGCGCGCGATCAAGTAAATCCCGGCCGGAGCGGCCGAGGAGCTCCCCGCCGGGAAGGCCCCCGCTCACGGCCGGAGCTCCGGATTGCGATCGATGACCCGCGCCACGACGCGCGCATCGTCGGTAAGCCCGATCTCCGGGATGGAATCCGGGATGAGGTCGACCCCTTTGAGAAGGTAGGCGAGGGCGACGCCCGCCTCCGCGAGGTGCGCCGGGATCGGGTCCGGGCAGCTCTTCACCTCCTCGGATTCTATCAGGCGGACCAACCGATCCGCTCCCTCGTGGAGATCGTGGTGCTGGCGGGCCTGCTCGGTCGCCAGCTTCGCAAATATCTGGGCTCCGAACCCGGCCAGCTCGCGCAGGCGGTCGGCCGTCATGTGGCGCCGCTCGGTCTCGATGTATTCGTCGAGCGAGATCGCCTCGCCCGGGGATCCGTGGACTCTCACAATGTGCGTTCGATGGATGAGGGGCCGGGGCTTCATTCCTCGCTGTTCCTTCCGGTCAGCAGGGGCAGGAGGTGCCAGAGAAAGTACGCGAGCGAGGTGATGAAGGCGGCCACGTACGTGAGCGCTGCGGCGTTGAGCACCTTGTCCACCCCGCGCGATTCGGTGGCGGTCGAGACGACCCCGCTGTTCCGCAGGGCCAGCTTCGCCCGGCTCGATGCATCAAACTCGACGGGCAGCGTCACCAGGTTGAAGAGCATGATCACCCCCCAGCCGGCCGCCATGAGGAACATCGCTGTGCCGCCGCTCACGAACCCCGTAAAGAGCCCGATGAGCGGGAGCCACATCACGACCTGGCTGGCGATTGTGGTCGCCCCCACCGCCGCCATGCGGAGGTGCAGAGGGGCGTAGGCGCGCGCGTGCTGGATCGCATGGCCCGCCTCGTGCGCGGAAACGGCCAGAGCCGAAATCGAATGCCCGTGGTAGTTTTCCTCGCTCAGCACCAGGCGGCGGTGGGTCGGATCGTAATGGTCGGTCAGCTCGCCGGGCTGCGAGACCACCTCCACCCCGACAACCCCCTCCTCATCCATGATCCGGCGGGCCGCCTCCGCCCCGGTGATCCCGGAAATAGACGGCTCCTCCGCATAGCGGCGGAAGACCCGCTTGACCCGAAACGATGCCAACAGCGAAAGCGCCATGGTCCCGACAAATAAGAGAAGTGCTAGTGTCATGCCGTTTACCATCGGGGGATTCCATGGATTTGAAAATATCGAATATATTAATGTTTCATTCTGTTTTTACGAACAGTATTCCACCAGCCCAATGCCCGGGAACAAGATCAAGACGCGACAGGGAACAAGCTGGCACACATTCGAGATAAACGAGATCCGGCGGTCCAGGAGGTCGCGTGTTTGTTGAAAACCGGCATCAGAGCCTCCTCAAGGATTCCGGCAGGCCAGTGAGGCCGGATGCGGATCCCTCGGGACGCCACTCAATCCGTCCGTCGTCCAGAACGCGCACGACCGCGCCCGAGGTCGTGCCGCGCAGCGTCTGAACCCGGTCGCCCGGGCGGAGAGAGGCCGACTCGCAGAGCGAATCCACGATGGAAACCATGGACTCGCGGCCGAGGACGCCGGCGACG